>CAMAUL010000082.1 GCA_945861405.1 Candidatus Methylobacter oryzae
ATTGAGAGGCTAATAGGGAGGAAAAGAGCCTTGATGGGGTGATAAATCAGAACCAAGGGCATTAAAAATCCCAACAAACCATTTTTTTAAATTTTAAACGTGATTAAGCGGGGTGGTTCGCTCTATTAATCCGACAGCCTCCTAGCGGCACGATGAAAAGTGATGGGTAGGCTCATTGCCTGATTTTGGCAAGGGCGGCAGCTTTTACTTCACTCCATGGAATCACATCGTTAGGATTCGCCAGATGGTCTACGAGGCGACGGTCAAGTTCCGTTTTCTGCGTTTCTGTCAACGATGGCGCGGCACCGCGACTAACGATGCCGTCCCAGATAGCTTCAACCAACTCGATCTGCTCGTCAATGTCGAGAACACTTGCTTGCTGTAAGAGTTGTGTATTCATAATCCGGCTCCCCTTCAAATTTAATGCGGCAATTCTAGCGCGCCTTGCCATCTTATGTCTAACAGGATCCTCTTGACTGCCGAGCTAAGAGATGGCGGACTACACTACTTTTACACAACTGGCAGGCTTGTAACCGCGCTCGGTTGAGGCTGACTAATGGCTGGCCCCAGCTTGTTCGGTCATTCGGACATTCGCAAATGGTGCGCGGTGCGCCCCCTACGTGGCTTCATGGTTTTATGACCCATTGCCATTAATGCATAGCATCCCAAACCGGCTGCAACAGGCTTTGGCATTGCAGCTCAAACGACTCGCCCAGTGCCACCCCCAAGTCCGCTACATTGCCATAAAGCCGCCTGAGTTCCGGCTCGTAGGACTGCTCTACGGCTCTGGACAATTGCTCGATTGCGGCGTCCAGCGCCGACTTTAAGGCACGGTTGCTGGTTTTCAGTTTGTGCGCTTGTTTAATGTACGCCAAGGCCGGTTCGACAAAAAAGGCATCGGGCTGTTTTCGGCCGAGCCGGTAGATTTCTATCCATGCGCTCAGCTGCTCCGGCTGGCAATGTTCAGACATAAACTCTAAGTCTTCATCGGCGCTGAGCAAAAACGACGACTGCGGCTGAACTTGGTTAATAATAAGGTGATGCAGTAGCGCGCAGACAAAATCCTTGCCCTTAAGATCGGCGTAGCGATAAAACAGGCTTCCGTGTTGATAAAGGTTGTCGAGTTTGCCAACCAAGCGGTAGCCGCTGACAGTGATGTCTATCGGCAGATCATCCAAAGGCGCGCCCAGTTTTTTGGCTTTTATGCGTTCGACAAAGCCATTAATTACCTGCTGCTGGCGTTCGAACTCAAGCTCACCCGGCACACCTGCAAGCCAGCGGCCTTGGGCTTGCAGTTTTTTGACGGATACCGGCTTGCCGTTTAGCGCCTCGTCTATCCATTCATGATAAATCGCGTAACTCTCCAGCTTGGCGACGGAAAACGGTTCGCGCTCTTCGGCGTCGGCTTCCATGCCGGTAAAGCGTAAGTCCAGTTGCCGCTGCATAAAATAACGTTGCGGATGTCGGAAGAAGCTGAACAATTCGCTGAGCTCGATGACTTCGGTTTCCTCGGTTTCTGGGGGGAGGGTTCCTTGCCACCACAAGTCAACTTGGGCTTCCGGTCGGTCGCCCCTACGGGACAATGCTTTGGCGGTTTCGCAATCGGCTTCGGAAAAACTGAACAAATCCGAAGTCCCATCGAAATAACGATGACTGAACGATTGCAATGGGTGCCGGGTAATCGTAGGGGCGACCGGCCGGTCGCCCTCACACTGCAAAACCTCCAGCAATTCGCTGATCACCACCGACGGCGGAATCGCGTCGTTGTGGCTGATCGACTGGCCGATGTAGGTCATAATCAGCTGCTGTCTGGCCGACAGCAGGATTTCCAGAAACTGATAGCGGTCATCGCTACGCCGCGAACGGTCGCCTTTACGGAAGTTGTGCGCCAGCAAATCAAAGGTCGGATGACGGTCGATTTTGGGGAACTCGCCGTCGTTCATGCCCAACAGCGCAATCACCTTGAACGGGATCGAGCGCATCGGCAGCATCGAACAAAAGGTCAGCTGTCCGCGCAAGAAACCGTTGGACGATTTGCGCTCGGCAACCATGCCTTTCAGCCAGCTGATAATCACTTGCAGCTCGACCTCATCATTGTGCACGGCGGCCAGCTCGGCGGACAACTCCGCCAGCAGTTCGTTAAGCTGCTGGCGTTCGACCGGTTCCGCCGCCGCCAATAACTGGTCGGCGTAATAATAAAGCTGCGTGCTCCAGCTTTTTAACGGTTTGGCCTGTTTCAGCTCCTTGCTGGCTTTAAACAGCAGTTGCATAAAATCGCACAGACCGCCCAAAGCCAGCGCCGAGGAACCTTCAATATCCCGGTAAGGCAGCACACCGGCGACAAAATCCTGATCGCTGCCGACCGCATAACCCATCAGCAACCTGTCCAGCGCGGCCTGCCAGGTGTTTTCGCTCAGTTCGGGCAGGGCGAGTTCCTGCTTGTGTTGCGCCGATTTGCCCCAACGCACGTGGGTATCCTGCACCCAGTGTTTGATCAAATCCAGGTCGACCTCGGACAAACCGAAACCCGGATAGACTACCGGCTGCTCCAGCAAATCCAGCACCGTCTGCCAGCCGAAACGGCTTTGACTCAAATCTAAAAAGCGAATGAACGCATCCAGCGCATGGTTGCTCAGGCGCAAGCTTCTATCGGCGATCGCGTGTTGAATGTCGTCGAACACGGCGGAAATAAATGGCTCGTACACCTGGATGTCCGGCGCCATCACCACGATGTCGCGCAGCTCCAGCGTGGAGTCTCTTTCCAGCGCTTGCAGCAGCTGGTTTTTTAGCACTTCCACTTCGCGCATTCGGGAATGGCAGGCATGGATGCTGATGGAGTTATCGGATTGCAAAATCTGTTCGTCCAGCCGGTTATTCAAGATGCCGTTTTGCAGTTGTTGCAGATTAGTGTGCGCCTCGCTAATCTCAAAACTTTCCGGCTCGAAATCGAACTGCGCCTGCTCCAGCAACATTTCCTGAAACTCGCGTCCCTGCTGGCCCAAGCTTGACAGCAACGGATGCCCGCTAAAGTTTTCGTCGTCGGTACGCTGCCGTTTGCTGGCCAAATCGGCCCAAAAATCCTGCGCCGGATTGAGCAGGAACAGATGCAGCTGGCAATGTTTGGACAGGCCTTGCAAATGGCTCAAGAACAACGGCGGCATAGTGTTAAGCCCGAACACCGAAATCCGCTCCGGCAGTTGCGGGCTAAATGCGCCTTCTTCTGCGGCATTCAGCTTGGCGATCACATCCAGCCATAACGAGCCACGATGCTTGTTGCCAGTCTGTTCGGTTATTTGCAGCCACAGTGCCTGCTGCCAGCGTTCGGTTGTAGTCTGGTATAGCAGTTGGCCTTTTTTCCACGCCTCCAGCATATCGGGCCGCATCATCTGGTATTGGTCGAAAAGCTGCGATAGCTGCTGGGCTAATTGGTAGCGTTTCAACGCGACATTCTCACCGGTCAGGTATTGGGTTAGCGGTAAAAACACCTCGCCGTCGAGCTTTCTGAGCAACGCCTCAATCCGCCACAGCATCAAATTACGCTCGAAAGCCGCATCGCTTAAGCGGCTGTCGATGCTTTGCGCCAGGGAGCTGAAAAACTTGCCGGGAAACAAGAACTCGTAATTGCCCCAGACCTTGAATTGGCTGGCCAACTGCTGCGACAGCCAGCGCTCCATGCCCTGACTCTGGATCAAGAAAACTTCCTTGGCAAAAGGCGACGCCAGAGGCGCGTTTTCGATGACGGCGCTCAGGTGGGCAACCAGGTTTTCGGTTTTATTGGAGCTGTGCAAAATGAACATGGGCGCTTGAATTTATCGTGGGCATTTTTTAAAAATCAGCTGAGTAATCTTTGGTTCTGCGGTATTATCACACACCATTTACATACCCTTAACTTAAATCAGGAAGCCTCATGACTCAAGACGAATTAAAACAAAAAGTGGCTCAAGCCGCGATGCACTATATTAAAGACGTTGCCATCGTCGGCGTAGGCACCGGCTCTACAGTGAAACATTTCATCAATTATTTGGCCAATATTAAGGGCGATATTGAAGGCGCGGTGTCCAGTTCGGAAATGAGCACCGCCCAGTTAAAATCAGTCGGCATTCCGGTGCTGGATCTGAACGCAGTCGGCACTCTGGATGTTTACGTCGATGGCGCTGACGAGGTGACTCCGCACAAGCACATGGTTAAAGGCGGCGGCGGCGCATTGACCCGCGAAAAAATCATTGGCGCGGCCAGCAAAAAATTCATCTGCATCGTCGATGAAACCAAATGCGTCGATGTGCTGGGCAAATTTCCTTTGCCGGTTGAAGTCGTCCCTATGGCCAGAAGCTATGTCGCCAGGGAGATGGTTAAATTAGGCGGACAGCCGGTGTGGCGGGAAAACTTCATCACCGATAACCACAACGTGATCCTCGATGTGCATAACCTGGACATTATCGATCCGATCAAGCTGGAGCAAATCATCAACAACATTACCGGCGTGGTCTGCGTCGGCATTTTTGCGATGCGCCCAGCGGATGTGGTGCTGGTCGGCAAGGGTACTGAAGTCATTACGCTTTAAACCGGCATTTCTGCTAATAACGCCAGGGATGGCGTTTACGATTTTATTTGCCCCGCCAACAACAATTTCGCCTGCTCGACAATCTCCCGCTCGTCGATGTCCTTAATCGAATAATCCTGCTTGTTGAGCTTGTATGGATTGACGACAGACGCGGACTTGACCACTTTATTGATGTCGGTCTGGTAAACCCGGCTGACCGGGGTCGGGCCGAAGATGGTGATGGATGGCCGGTTTAAGCCCCAAGCCATGTGGGTCGGGCCGGTGTCGTTGCCGATCAGCAAATCGGCCTTGGCTATCAGCGCTTTCAGGCTGTTCAAATTCAGCTTGGGCATGACTTTGATCAGCTCGGATTGCGTCGCCATCCACTCTGCGGTGGCTTTTTCCTGCTCGCTGCCCCAGATGACCAGGCAGTTTTGCTGCAAGCCTTTAGCTATTTTTACAAACTTGTCCGCCGGATAGTTGCGGCTGTCCCAGGTTGAGCTGATCACCAGGACGATATTGGGTCTATCTTTTGACAGAAAATCGTAGATTTGCGGATCTTCGTTGCTGAAGAACAAAAACGGTTTTTTGCCCAGAATTTGCTCTGTGGTGATGCCGAACCCTAACGGGCTGGACAGGATCGTCGCGTTCCTGTCGATGGTGTTGGCATCGAAGGCGCAGGCCACTTTGACGTCGTAAAACCATGACGCAGCCTTTTCCCGGATTGAATCGGCATCGAATCCGGCGATGCGTTTTCCGGCGAGTTTGGCAGTAACCGCCGATTTAATCAGCCCTTGAGCGTCGATAATCAGATCGTAGTTGTTGCTTGCATAGCCGCGAATCTTTTTAAGCTGTGCAAAAAAACCGGCCTTGTCGGTTTTTAAGGCGGTCAGGTTAACCGTCAGAATATTGTCGATGTCGGGATTATGCTTTAAAACCCCGGCGAAGCGCTCCTCGACTATCCAGTCAATCTGGATTTCCGGGGAATGCGCCTTAATGAACTGTAACGCGACCATCGCATGAACGATGTCACCCAGCGCCGAGAGTTTTACGATGGCGATTTTCACTTAGGCCCAGATTGGGTAAGCGTTATCAATTCAAGCACCCGGTCGGGCGTGATGCCGGTCAGGCAATGGGTGTGGCCTAGCGGGCATTCGCGCTTGAAACAGGGCGCACAACTCAGGTTCAATGAGAGAACCGTGGCCTTGTCGCTTAGCGGCGGCGTAAAGCCGGGATCGGATGATCCGTATAGGGCGATGATTTTTTTATCCAACGCGGCGGCGACATGCATCAGGCCGGAATCGTTGGTCACCACGGTATTAACCAGCGACATCAAATCGACCGCCTCGGCCACGGATGTTCTGCCGGTAAAATCGGTGCAGAACCCGGAACAGACTTTGTTAATTTGTGCTGCGACGGCTTTATCCTTGTCGGAGCCGAACAGCCAGACTTGCCAGCCTTGGTCGATTTTTTGCCGGGCGACTTCGGCGTAATATTCGGCAGGCCAGCGTTTTGCCGGGCCGTATTCGGCACCGGGGCACAAGGCCAGGATTTTTATCGCCACGGATGGTGTGTATGCCGCAAGTCTGTCGGGAACAGACTCGGCAATCGCCATGGATGGTGTGTATGCCGCAAGACTGCCGGGAGCAGGCGCGGCGACCGATGGGGTTAATTTGAATTTATCCAGAACAATCTGTTGCCGGTCTTTGCTGATCGTTATCACCGGGTTTGGATAAACCGGCAGCATGGGCGCATCAGCCGGTAGGCCTAATGCGATGAAACGCTCTACGGTCTTGGTCAGCAGTTTTTTGTCCAGCTTCCTGGCATCGTTCAGCAAGCCCCAGCGGTATTCGCCGATATAACCGGTACGAACGGGGATATTGGCAAAAAACGTGGGGATGGCTGATTTCCAGGAATTCGGCAACAAGATGGCTAGCTCGTATCTTTCCGAACGCAGGCCCAGGCCCAGCTTGATGCGCTCGATCAAGCCGAACTTGCCGCGCGGCAGCGGCATCGCAATGGCTTTGCTCACCTCGGGCATTCTTTCCAGCAGGGATAATGTCCATGACGGGGCCAGCACGTCAATCCGGCAGCCAGGGTGGATGTATTTCAGCGAGATAAACAGGCTTTGCGCCATCACCATGTCGCCGATCCAGGAGGGGCCGACGACTAGGATTTTTTTGGTGCTGTTGAGGGCGCTGACATCTACATTAGTCATTTTACCGTCATTCCGACAGGCATTAAAAGCAGATCAAAAAGTGGCTTCATGTAGCAAAAAACGGTTAGCAAGTTCTGAAGTTGCCATCCATGGCTACTGGATCCCGGCATTCCCTGCCGGGATGACGCGTTGTTGAAATGCCGACATCTTACTTTTTCACTACGAAGACACGAAGAAAGAAACATAAAACTTCGTGTCTTCGTGGTTAATTTTTTAAATCAAATCATTAAGCGACGTAAGTCAACCAATCGGCATGGTCGTCACGGCGTCCATGCACATAGTCGAAATACAGCGACTGCAACTGCTCGGTGACCGGCCCACGGCTGCCGGAACCTATGACGCGATTATCCAGTTCCCTGATCGGCGTTACTTCGGCCGCAGAACCGGTGAAGAACGCTTCATCGGCAACATAAATCTCATCGCGGGTGATGCGCTTTTCGATGACTTCATAGCCTTGCTCCCTGGCAATGGTGATGACCGTGTCGCGGGTAATGCCTTCCAGCGCCGAGGTGGTTTCAGGCGTGTAAATTTTACCGTTGCGCACCACGAACAGGTTTTCGGCGCTGCCTTCCGCCGCGAAACCTTCATGATCCAGCATCAACGCTTCGTCGTAACCGTTGGACAACGCTTCCTGTAACGCCAGGATGGAATTGATGTAATTGCCGTTGGCTTTGGCTTTGCACATGGTGCTGTTGTGGTGGTTGCGGGTGTAAGACGAGGTGCGGATGCGGATGCCGTGCTCGATGCTGTCCGCGCCCAAATATGCGCCCCATGACCAGGCGGCGACCATCACGTGGACTTTCAGGTTATCGGCCCGAAGTCCCATGCCTTCGGAACCGTAAAAGCACATGCTGCGGATATAGGCGCTGTCCAGATTGTTCTTGGCAACCGCATCGCGGTGCGCCTGGTTAAGCTCGTCTTTGCCGTAAGGCATTTTCATGTTCATGATATGCGCAGAGCGGAACAGGCGGTCGGTATGCTCCTGCATCCTGAATATCGCCGTGCCTTTTTCCGCGTGATACGCGCGTATGCCTTCAAACACGCCCAGGCCGTAATGCAAGGTATGCGTCAACACATGGACTTTAGCTTCGCGCCACTCAACCCACTTGCCATCCAGCCAAATAACGCCGTCTCTATCGTCCATCGTCATCATTTATTCTCCAATTATTAATGTTTATTTATATGTAAGGGCTCATGGAACACGGATGACACGGATTTAGCTGATAATCACTGATAAAAAACAAAATCAAATCCGTATAAATCCGTCCCATCAGTGTCATCCGTGTTCTATTAGATCGCCCTTACTCCATGCAATCATGCCAAATCTGCTCGACTTGAGCGCTCATTTTGGCGACCTCGGCCTCGGCTATAACAGCCTTATCCCCTTGTAAAACCTGTTTATGACCGAAATCCCGATAGGTGCAGTAAGCGTTTTTAAGTATTTCCTCATCGGCTTTGGACATAAATCCCTGCTGTTGCAGGCCTTCAAGCAGTCTTACATTATCGGTGTAGGTCGTTAACGCACTATTTTTAGCTGCCTGATCCAATACGCCAAATTGTACTATAAACTCAATATCAGCAATACCGCCTTTGCTTTGTTTTAGGTCAAACTTATCCTTATCTTTGGTCGCCATAGCCTCGCGCATTTTTTCGCGCATCTCTCTGACTTCTTTTTTCAAGCTTTCAGTCTCTCTGGGCAAACTCAATATCCGGCTGCGTATGGCCTCATACTCGGATTTCAGTTTCAGGTCACCGGCTATGAATCGCCCCCTGACCAATGCTTGCAACTCCCATGTCCAGGCTTCGTTTTTCAGGTAATCTTCATAGGCGTTGATATGCGTGACCAACAAGCCGGAGTCGCCGTTGGGGCGCAAACGCAGATCCACTTCGTAGAGTACGCCGGACAGCATCTTGGTATCGAGAATATGCCGGACTTTCAAGCCCAGACGACCGTAAAACTGGGCGCAGGAAATCGGCTTTGCGCCGTCGGTCAGCGCATTGCCATCCTGGCAGTCGTACAAAAACACTAAGTCCAGGTCGGAGCCGTAACCCAGCTCGATACCGCCCAATTTGCCGAAACCGATCACCGCAAAGCCTATAGAAGTATTATCAGTGTCGGGCGGCAAACCGTGCTTGTCGGTCAGCATCAGCCACGCCCGCTCGACCACATGACCGACGATACTTTCGGCGATATAAGTCAGGTAATCGCTGACCACCATCAGCGGAATTGCGCCCATAATATCGGCGGCGGCCACTCTTAGCACATTCAGTTGTTTGAACTGGCGCAATATAATCATCAGCTGCTCAAGATCCTGCACCTCAACATGCTCCAGCAAAACCTTAAGGCGCCGGTCAAGATCGGTTTTTTTCAACGGTTCGTACAGGGAACGGGTATCGAGCAATTCGTCGAACAACACCGGGTACTGCGCTAAATAATCACAAATCCACGGGCTGGCCGATGACAGTTTGATCAATTGCGCCAACGCGCCGGGATTTTCGGACAATAGCGACAGATATACATTCCGCCCTGCGACCGCCTCAAACAAGCCGAGTATCCGCAACAAGGTTTCATCCGGGTTGGCGACCTGCTGCATAGCCTCTATCAGCTGCGGCATCAACCGGTCAAGCACACCCGCGCCTTTGGCCGTCAGCCTTCTGACGGCGGCGGAATTTTTAAAATCTTTTATCGCGGCGAGTATCGCGCCAGCGTCTTGAATGCCCCATTCTTTCAAACACTCGGTCAACTCCGAGTCATCGGCCACGCAAGCCCAAATTATTCCCGTTCGTGATGAGCCTGCCGAACCATCGTTTTTAGACAGCGAAAAAACCTGATCGAACACTTCATGCACCTGCTTTCTGACCTGATCCAGATCCTGCTTAAAGCCAGTCCAATCGGGATAATCCAACGAATACGCCAAACTCCGTTGCGCTAAGGGGTCTTTCGGCAAATCGTGGGTTTGCTGATCCTGGTATTGCTGGATATGGTTTTCCACCCGGCGCAAAAAGCGGTACGACTGTTTTAATTGATCGGCGTCTTTTTGCGTCAGCAACTCGCGCTCGCCCAGCAGTTGCAGAACGTCCAGAATGGGCCGGATTTGCAGGGCCTTGTCGTTGCCGCCGCGTATCAGTTGAAACGCCTGACCGATAAATTCAATTTCGCGGATGCCGCCCGGCCCGAGCTTAATATTTTCCATGCGGTCTTTGCGCCGCAGTTCCTGGGTGATCTGCGCCTTTAACGAACGCAATTCCTCAAACGCGCCGTAATCGAGGTAGCGCCGGTACACGAACGGCCTGAACATCGCCATCAGTTGTGCGCCGACTTTAAAGTCGCCTGCAATCTGCCGCGCCTTGATCATCGCATAACGCTCCCATTCCCTGGCCTGGGTCTGGTAATAGTTTTCCATACCGTCAAAAGTCATGATGATCGGGCCGCTGTCGCCGTAAGGCCTTAATCGTATATCGGTGCGGAATACAAAACCGTCCACGGTGATCTCGTCCAGAACCTTTACCAGATTGCGGCACAGCTTGGTGAAAAACTCGCCATAACTGGTTTCTTTTCTGTCCTGCAACACGCCGTCTTCTGCATAGGCAAAAATCAGGTCGATATCGGATGAATAGTTCAATTCGTAAGCGCCCAGTTTTCCCATGCCCAGCACCACGATCTGCTGAGGTGTGCCGTCGGCTAATAACGGCGTTCCTCGCAACTCGCATGCCTCCTGATAGAGAAAATCCAGCGCGTATTGGATGCAGGCATCGGCCAGATGCGACAAATCGGCCAGCGTTTCGGCTAATTCGGCCCAGCCTGCCAAATCCCGCCAGGCTATCCTGATCATTTCCCTGCGCCGGAAGCCGCGCAGTTTCGTCATTAACTCGGATTGTGAATCAACCGGCGTATGCGCCAACCCTTCGGCTGAGCTCAGGACAAGTTTTTCGGCATAACTGTTCTCATTATAAATAGCCGATAAATCGCCGGAGTTGACCAGATCGACTAACAGCTCAGGCTTGCGCGTGCAGCTTTCGGCAATAAACAGGCTGGAACACCAGACCTTGGCGATGGATGCGCTAAATTCCGGCGATGGGTTGATATTGAGCTTAAGCTCCGCAAGCCGTTCATCCAGCTTAGTCAGCGAGGCAACCACCATTGCCCGTAGCTCGTCGGGCAGCGCAGCAAATTCGGATTCGGGATTTTTGATAAAAGACATGAGGGTAGTTATCAATGAAAACGCCCATGATAACGAAAACAGACGCGCAACGAATAGCGCTATTTGAAATGAATAATGAAGATGAGTAGAACGAGCCTTAATAAAATGATAAAGTTCGATTAACCCTACAATATAACTTTAACCCTTTACGATTTAAACTTATGAAAACGTCCTTATTTACCAAAAACTTCCTTTTTGCCGCGTTGACCGGCTTGGTTATCGCATTGTCAGTTGCCGGGTGTTCTGATGACGAACAAAAATCGGCGGCCGCTAAACCGGCATTTAATCCATTCGATCACACCCACGATGTCGAAGTGACAGATATACAAAAACACAAGTTTGAGCATGATTTTGCCGACCAATGCGTAGACAGGGAATTGAAAAATTCGACCAACAAGGAATTCGATAAGGTGCGCTACGCTACGCCCTGCATGTGCATAGCCAAATTTTTAATGAAGGATTTGACCGCTGAAGAAGCTCACATGTTCATCGGCGAACATAAAAATGCCCAGTCGTTAGTAATCAAGTATGAAGCCGCAGCTTACCACTGCCTGCAACAGAATGCCCACCCTAAAGGGCCGGATTTTTCCAGAGCGCCGCAGGTTGATTGATTGGTTTGAGAGGGGGATAATTTTGCTGAGTGCGGTGAGTGATAGCGAGGCGGATTATGTTGATGTTGAGCGACATACAAATATTTGTATAATCATCAAATGTACAAACCAATAGAATTTCGTGGCAGTTCACTGGCTGATTTGCGCAATTTCCCACAAGATGCGAGGCGTGAAGCTGGCCTGCAACTTGATCGCGTCCAACGGGGTTTGGAGCCGGATGACTGGAAGTCAATGAAAACCGTGGGTGCAGGGACTAGAGAGATCCGCTTGTCTGATACGGATGGCACATTCCGGGTAATCTACGTTGCAAAATTTGAAGATGCAATTTTTGTATTACATAGTTTCCAGAAGAAAACACAGAAAACCGCACAACCTGATATTGATCTAGCAAAAGAGCGCTATAAAGAATTGCTAAGGAGGAAAAAATGAGTAAGAAACGTTTCAGCAATATATGGGATGCTATTGAAGATACGCCACAGGAAGCAGCCAGCCTAAGAATTCGCGCTGAATTGATGATTGCCCTACAAGAGCATATTAAAAACACCGGCCTGACCCAAGCGCAAGCGGCGAAACTGATCGGGGTAACGCAACCACGCATATCCGATTTGATGCGAGGCAAAATTAACCTGTTCTCGTTAGAGTCCTTAATAGACATGGTTACAGGCATAGGATTGAGTATTGAACTTACTCTAAAAGCAGCCTGATATAGGCTGCACTTCCTACTCTCTAGCAGTAATAACCGTCTTCCCAGCCAATTCTTTGAGTATCTGCAAGCCGCCTGCGATAATCATGTCAGGATTGGGATGCTTCGATTCCTCGGCAACCTGCTTTAAGCAATCCGCTACCAACACCTCTTCATGCCCCTGAATGATTTCCAGCAACCGGTAAGTGATCGGGGTGATTTCTATAAAATTGACCTCGTCATCCGTATTACGGTAAACAACCAGAAACGTGGCTAGTTCCGGCGGGGCTTCAGGTAAAAAATCGGGCGATATTTTCTGGACAGGATATTGATAGGCTAGCGGCCAAGCCAAAGGCGACAAGCGGATGCGCTGGCTTTGCAGGTTATCCAAATTAAGGGAATTGGCGGGCACGGTTTCCTTGGCGATGGACAAGGCCATTTCCACCCATTCGTAGTGCGCCAACTCCAGCATAAATGGAAAATCGCCCGAACTGTCCCGCTCATTTTGCAGATAATCCAAAAACTCTTCCGGGATTTGGGAAAAATGCGGCGATCGGCTGGCATGCTTGAGGAAAAAATCCTGCCCCAGATCGAACCATTGCCGTTCATCCAATATGGCCCGCAACACCGGAAAATTGGCAGACAGGAAGCTGTCGATATTGTTAAAAAACAGCTCCCGATACATCGCCATGCGCTGCGGCTTTACATCGGCAGGCGGCGGATTGTTTTCGGGATCCCTGATATAGGCAGCAAACTCATGCTGTTTGGTTTTAAAGTCGACGCTCATACCGGCCTCAGGCGGATTGCTGGGCATGTTGCGCTCCCCAGGCCTTTTGGATGGCGCTGATGGTACTCACTTCCTTGATTAATTCTTCGAGCGCAGGAAGATTAAAATCCCGCTCCAACAGCGTCGGAAACACCCCGTAAAGCTCATAGGCCTTGCCCAGCAGTTTCCAGACAGGATCGATCACGTCTGCGCCGTGGGTATCGACCAGAAAATCTTCGGCCTCCATATAGTGCCCCGCGATATGCGCATAAGCGATGCGGTGCGCAGGCATGGCCTTTAAAAACGCCTCGGCATCGTAACCGTGGTTAACGCTGTTCACGTAAATATTATTGATGTCGATCAACACATCGCAGTCGGCTTCTTCGATTACGGCATTGAAAAAATCGATCTCGGCCATTTCCTGGCCGGGTGCCGCGTAATAGGACACGTTTTCGATGGTTATCTTTTGCTCCAGAATATCCTGGACGCGCCTGATCCGCCCGGCAACATGAGTCACCGCTTCCGAAGTAAACGGAATCGGCATCAAGTCGTATAAATGCCCGTCCTTGCTGCAATAACTTAAATGTTCGCTGTAAAACTTGATTTGATGTTCGGCCATGAACTGTTTGACTTCACGGACAAAATTTTCATCCAGCGGATCGGTGCTGCCTATCGACAGCGATAAGCCGTGGCAGATAAAATCGAATCGCTCGGTCATTGCGCGGAATTGTTTGCCGTATTTTCCGCCGATGGTGATCCAGTTTTCCGGCG
Source organism: Candidatus Methylobacter oryzae (assembly GCA_945861405.1). GTDB lineage: Bacteria > Pseudomonadota > Gammaproteobacteria > Methylococcales > Methylomonadaceae > Methylobacter_A > Methylobacter_A oryzae_A. Next base: position 13,791 of record CAMAUL010000082.1, read on the forward strand.
CGACTTCGTAAAAACCGACCTCTTCAGGAGGGAATTTAACAATCTGACTTAACAAAGACCGCCTAAGACCTAAACCGGCACCATGAACGAGATTTTGGGTTGTGTCCATAAGAACACCTTATCTGATTTGATGGGAAGGAGAGGGCGTGATAACCATGCCCTCCCTGTACTGAGCGGGGATAAAACTTATTTGCCTTTAGACATAGCGCCGCATGAACCTTCTTTGTCTTTCATCATAGCGCCACAAGCCGCTTCCATACCCGGCTTCATTTTATCGCCTTGCATCATCGCGCCGCATTTGCTTTCACCGCACTTGCCTTCGACAGCCGGTTTCGCTGCATCAGTTTTTTTGTTGCCTGCACATGCGCCTTCCGCCGCCTTAGGTTTTTCCATGCCGCCCATTGCCGCGCCGCATGCCATTTCAGCTGCTTTGTCGGCAGCTGCAACTTGCATGTAACCGGCAGACATTTCAGTCATACCGAAAGGATTGGCTTCGGCATTAACCGCAGTTGCAGCAAATGTAGACAAGAAAGCAGCGCCCATTGCAGCAGCTAAAGGTGTTTTATTGATTTTTTTCATTGTAACTCCAGGGGTGTTGGTTGTTTCAATCTGCTCCCAGCGGGTTAAGTCGGGAGATTAATCGATACGCAAAAACGTATCGAATGCCACTCATCATATCAAAATCGACTGAATAATAAATGAATATCTATAGTGGTCGGCACCAACACTTCCTCCTCACAATTGCGCCTTAATCCTTTATCCGTTAAAACGCCTTTTTTTGTTCAATATCTACAAGTATCTGTCTTAACTCACCTCGATATTGATAAATATTATTCAAAATGAGCCTTGCTTGGTCTTGGTTATCTTCATAATCATGGGCAATATCGTTACGAATCTCACGTAAAGCAAACCACCCTTCCACATCAACAATATGCAGCTTTTCCAGCTCATTAAGAATATCCAAAAACGGGCGATCTACATTCTCGCCCTGATAAAGCAAAAAAGCCTTGAACAACTTGGCACCAATCGTATCCTGTGCTTTTGAGAATCGATAAATAATCTGATCAGCAAACGCCAGCTCCATTCGATTGGTTAGTAATTCTGCGAATTGCTCCTGAGCAATCGGAAATCGATACTTTTTACCCAGTTCGTCGAACGCTTCATCAATTCTTGCCAAGTGCACATTGGCCTCGTGCAAAGTTTTTTGGAACTTCGCTTGATAAACTAAAGCTGTATTGACCATTTTCTCGCCTCTTGCTCAATCAACCTATTTTCGTCTTCATTAAAAACCACATCAATTTTTTGCTCTCCAATTTGACGCTTCAATCTGGACAAAAAACGAATTTTCTTCTCAAACAACCCCTCTTTATCGGTCGTGCAAATAAACAAATCAATATCACCGCCCTTTTTAGAATCATCAACACGGCTACCGAATAAAAACACAGCCACATTCTCACCAAACGCTCTTATAGCCTCAGCTTTGATAATTGCTTGATAAACGGGGGACAACCTCACTGAACACCCTCTTTTATAAAAAATCAAAATTTGCAAAAACAGAAGAAAACTACTGTAACGGATGAGCATATATATCCATCATACATCAAAATTCGACACCTTTGCTCCCTCTCCTGCTGGACGACTGCACGGATGCAGAAGGTAGAGCAACGCAGGAGCGGTTGCCGAGAGGGTTAGGGTGAGGAGATCTAACAAACCGAATTTTGAAGTGCAAACGATAGAGATCAATATTTAAAATCTACCATAAAACTAGCCCCATAAAATAGCTATTGATGTCCAATTTTATTATGCGTAATCATCCGAGACTGTGAAAGTATTATGAAAAACGCCTCAAAAACCTCTTTCATGTTTTTTAAGTTATTGATTTTATAGTGTGCGCCGGAGTACAAACCTAGGAGACTGTCGGATTTTGCAGTGCAAAAAGTGTTAAAATAGCCCCACCGAAACACGGAATCAAAAACAAAAATGGCTACCCAATTCATCCTGATTGATCGGGATACCCCCTACATCTTGCCGCCGTGTGTTCAGGATTATTTGC
>CAMAUL010000083.1 GCA_945861405.1 Candidatus Methylobacter oryzae
GTGGAAATGTTCCGCAAATTGCTGGATCAAGGTCAAGCGGGCGATAACGTCGGCATCCTGCTGAGAGGCACAAAAAGAGACGACGTTGAGCGTGGACAAGTATTGGCTCACAAAGGCACCATCAAGCCGCATTCATACTTCAACTCAGAAATTTATATCTTGTCAAAAGATGAGGGTGGTCGTCATACCCCGTTCTTTAATGGCTATCGTCCGCAGTTCTATTTCAGGACGACCGACGTAACCGGCGCAGTTGAATTGCCTGAAGGCGTTGAAATGGTTATGCCCGGCGATAATATTTCAGTCAAAGTAAAACTGATTTCACCGATTGCCATGGAAGATGGCTTGCGCTTTGCAATCCGTGAAGGCGGTCGTACAGTAGGCGCGGGCGTCGTTGCATCAATACTTGAATAATACTATTATTTAGTATACCATGGCGGTTTATGTAAGGCTTGTCTGAATAGGTCAGTAGTTCAATTGGTAGAATAGCGGTCTCCAAAACCGCGGGTTGGGGGTTCGAGACCCTCCTGGCCTGCCATTCAGATTAAAGTGTATCAATCTATTTTTATAGCAAAAAACACATGAACACTCAGCTAGAAGCATCGACATCGGTTTTTGATGTTGTTAAGCAAGTATTTTCCGTCATCTTTGTAGTCGTCGGTGTGGCTGCATTCTATTATTTTTCAGAAGCTCCGCTTTTATACCGCGTTCTTGGTTTGGTCGCTGTGGCGCTGATTGTGGCGGGTATGATGCTCACTACCGGGATGGGGCGGAATGTTTGGAGTTTCATTTTGGAATCCAAGCAGGAAGTCAGAAAGGTTGTTTGGCCAACCCGCGATGAGACTTTGCGTACCACCTTGCTGGTTTTTGCAATGGTCGTGATTGTCGGCTTTGTTCTGTGGTTGCTGGATATGTTTTTGTTTTGGGGTGTGCGTTTTTTAACGGGTCAAGGAGGGTAACGGAATGGCACTACGCTGGTATGTTGTACACGCCTACTCAAATTTTGAGAATAAAGTTAAGCAAGCGTTAGAAGAAAGAGTTAAACGGGAAGGTCTGGAGGAGTATTTCGGCAAGATTTTGGTACCTACCGAAGAAGTTGTAGAAATGCGCATGGGTCAGCAAAGGAAAAGCGAACGGAAATTTTTCCCCGGATATGTTTTGGTGCAGATGGATTTGACTGATGAAACTTGGCATTTGGTAAAAGATGTGCCCAAAGTGTTGGGTTTTATAGGTGGGACTTCCGATCGACCGGCGCCAATATCCGAAAAAGAAGCGATGGCTATCCTTAATAGAGTGGAAGATGGGGTGAATAAGCCTCGTCCCAAGACTATGTTTGAGGCTGGTGAAGTGATTAGGGTTATCGATGGGCCGTTTAAAGATTTTAATGGTGTCGTCGAAGAAGTCAATTACGAAAAAAGTAAAATAAAAATAGCAGTGCTCATCTTTGGTCGTTCAACATCCGTTGAGTTAGGTTTTGGACAGGTAGAAAAAAGCTAATCAAGTTTAGGTATTTAGTATTTATAGAATCACTGTCCGAATAAGGCAGTGATTTTTTGTGTCTAGGGGAGCTGAAAAGCGTTTGTACCCATATTTTGGAGTAAATAATGGCTAAAAAAATAACCGCATATATAAAATTGCAGGTTAAAGCGGGCGAAGCGAATCCAAGTCCGCCGGTAGGTCCGGCATTGGGTCAGCGCGGCGTTAATATCATGGAGTTTTGCAAAGCTTTTAACGCTAAAACGCAAGACACAGAAAAAGGTTTGCCCTTGCCTGTGGTCATTACTGTTTATAGCGATAAAAGCTTTACGTTCATTACCAAAACCCCGCCAGCTTCAATTCTTTTGAAGAAAGCGATGGGCATTAAAAGCGGAAGCAGCAATCCCAATACCAAGAAAGTGGGTACGGTAACCCGTGCGCAATTGGAAGAAATTGCCAAAACAAAAATGGAAGATTTGAATGCGGCAAATCTGGAAGCCGCAGTAAAAACGATAGCAGGCAGTGCGTATAGCATGGGTCTGAATGTGGAGGGATTGTAATGGCTAAGTTGTCAAAAAAAGCGAAAATCATCAAAGGGAAAGTTGATAAATCCAAGCAGTATTCAATCACCGAAGCAGTTCAGCTGTTGAAGGAACTGGGTACGGCAAAGTTTAGTGAAGCCATTGATGTTAGCGTCAATCTGGGCGTGGATCCTCGCAAGTCCGATCAAAATGTCCGTGGCGCAACAGTGTTGCCAAACGGTACCGGAAAAACAGTCCGGGTTGCGGTTTTTACCCAGGGCCCTAATGCTGATGCGGCAAGAGAAGCAGGGGCTGATATAGTCGGTATGGATGACTTGGGCGAATTGGTCAAAAAAGGCGAAATGAATTTTGATGTGGTCATCGCTTCCCCGGATGCGATGAGAGTGGTAGGCCAGTTGGGTCAGATTTTAGGGCCGCGAGGCTTAATGCCTAATCCTAAGGTTGGGACTGTGACTGCGGATGTTGCCACGGCAGTAAGAAATGCAAAATCCGGGCAAGTGCGTTACCGAACCGATAAATCAGGGATTATTCATTGTACGCTGGGCAAGGTTGCCTTCGATGCGGCGGCTATTCAAGGTAATCTGGAGGCATTGCTTGCAGATTTAAGAAGGCTAAAGCCGACCGCTGCAAAAGGCATCTACATTAAGAAGATAACCTTGTCTTCGACAATGGGGCCTGGATTGTGGCTGGATCAAAGCAGTATTTCAATTTAACGATAGTAAAGACTTTGGGTTGCCGACCCGTTCGGTAACCGTCAAAGACCGCAGGTGTTGCAAAACTTAATCCTTCCTGCGTAGACGGAAGCTGGAACCTAAAAGCTGGGGAAAGGGACCGTAAGGGGCATTCAAAATGAATGCTTTTTATTAATTCTGTGGATAACACCGGAGGTAAGCTGTGGCACTAAATTTAGATAGCAAAAAAGCTGTCGTAGAAGAAGTCGCTGTATACGCCGCAAAAGCTCATTCTGCAATTGCAGCAGAATATCGTGGATTAACAGTTACGGAATTAACCGAACTGCGTAAAACTGCGAGAGAGACTGGCGTATATTTGCGTGTGGTAAAAAATACACTGGCAAAACGAGCGGTAGCCGGGACTGAATTTGAATGCATGCAAAGTGGGCTGGTAGGGCCGCTGTTGATTGCGTTCTCTATGGAGGATCCGGGTTGTGCTGCGCGTTTAATCAGTAATTTCGCCAAGACTCACGACAAGTTAATTACCAAGATAGTCGCTATTGGCGGACAGTCTTTTGGTGGGTCTGAGCTTGCTCGACTAGCCAGCCTGCCTACTCGCGATCAAGGTATCGGTATGCTGATGTCAGTCATGAAAGCGCCTACAGAGAAATTTGTGCGTACTTTGGCTGCAATCAGAGACCAGAAACAAGCGGCATAGTAGAAGACGTTGCCCTGCAACGTTTCTATCACCACAACCAGTTTAAAACTTATTATTTTAGAGGAATACACAATGGCAATTTCGCAAGCAGATATCTTGGAAGCGGTTTCAAAGATGAGCGTTATGGAAATCGTTGACTTGATTTCAGCGATGGAAGAAAAATTTGGCGTTTCTGCTGCAGTTGCAGTAGCGGCGGCACCTGTGGCAGCAGCGGCGGCTGCTGAAGAGCAAACTGAATTCGATGTCATTATGACGTCTTTCGGCGAGAACAAAGTTTCGGTTATTAAAGCGGTACGCGGTATCACCGGTTTGGGCTTGAAAGAGGCCAAAGATGCTGTTGAAGGCGTTCCAACAACAGTAAAAGAAGCTGTTTCCAAAGCCGAAGCGGAAGATGTTAAAAAGCAGCTTGTTGAAGCAGGCGCTACTGTCGAAATCAAATAGATTTTGGCTCAATCGCAGGGGCGCTGGAATACAGCACCCTTGCCAAGTACGGCTGGTGGCAACTTTGTCACCGGCCTTTTACTGTTTGCAATAACTGCACGGTAGAAAATTATCTATGACGAAAAGGTTTGGAAGCGATATGTCCTACTCTTTTACCGAAAAAAAGCGTATTCGAAATAACTTTGGGAAAGGTACTGAGGTACTTGAGGTTCCCTATCTTCTGGCAACGCAAATTAATTCATATGCGGGTTTTTTGCAAACAGGGGTTTCCGCTGAAAAGCGGGAAGACAGTGGATTGCATGCGGCATTTTCCAGTGTTTTCCCCATTGAAAGCCATTCTGGTTATGCAGTGCTGGAGTATGTGAAATACAGATTGGGGGAGCCTGTTTTTGATGTAAGAGAGTGCCAGCAAAGAGGCGCGACTTATGCGGCACCCTTAAGAGTCTTGGTTCGCCTGGTTATTTATGACAAAGAAGCTTCTGCAAATGCAAAGGTAGTCAAGGATATCCGTGAGCAGGAAGTCTACATGGGTGAGTTGCCGTTGATGACGGATAATGGAACCTTTGTAATTAATGGAACTGAGCGGGTCATTGTCTCCCAGTTGCATCGTTCGCCCGGTGTTTTCTTTGATCATGATAAAGGCAAGACCCATTCGTCTGGAAAGCTATTATTTAATGCGCGGGTTATCCCTTATCGCGGTTCATGGTTAGATTTTGAATTTGATCATAAAGATTGCGTTTTTGTCCGAATAGACAGACGTAGAAAAATCCCCGCGACTATCTTGCTGAGGGGTTTAGGATTTGATAACGAAGAAATGATCAAGATTTTCTTCGAAATGAATAAATTCACTATCGATGCTCAAAAATGTATTTTTCATATCGTTCCTGAGCGTATGCGTGGCGAAATTGCAGCATTTGATATTAAGGCCAAAAAGGGTCAGGTATTGGTTGAAGAGGGTCGCCGGATTACGGCTAAGCATATCCGCGAAATGGTCAAGGCAGGATTGACCGAAGTCGAAGTGCCAAAGGATTATCTGGCCGGTAAGATTCTCGGGTCTAACCTGGTAGACAAAGCTACAGGCGAGTTGGTTGCCAGTGTCAACGATGAACTTACTTTAGCGGTAATAGATCGATGCATTGAAAGTGGTATTACCGATCTTAATACCCTGTTCGTCAATGACCTGGATAAAGGTCCGTACATGTCCAATGCGATGAGGCTGGATACGACTTCCAATAGCCTTGAGGCATTGGTTGAAATATACCGGATGATGCGCCCTGGCGAACCGCCGACTAAAGATTCGGCAGAAAACCTGTTCCAGAATTTGTTCTTTACCGATGAGCGTTATGACTTGTCTACCGTGGGGCGGATGAAATTCAACCGTCGCTTGGGTCGCCAAGAAACAACCGGGCCGGGCACGTTAACTAAAAACGACATCATCGATGTGCTGAAAGAATTAATCGATATTCGTAACGGCAACGGCAATGTTGACGATATCGATCACCTTGGCAACAGACGTGTACGCTCGGTTGGAGAAATGATCGAGAACCAATTCCGCGTAGGCTTGGTTCGGGTAGAAAGAGCGGTTAAAGAACGTTTAACGCTGGCGGATTCAGAAGGCTTGATGCCGCAGGAAATTATCAATGCGAAACCGGTTTCTGCAGCGGTTAAAGAGTTCTTCGGTTCCAGTCAGCTGTCTCAGTTTATGGATCAAAATAATCCATTATCCCAGGTGACACATAAACGCCGCGTATCGGCTTTAGGGCCTGGCGGTTTGGCAAGAGAACGTGCGGGCTTTGAAGTTCGAGACGTGCATGCCACACATTATGGCCGTGTATGTCCTATTGAAACGCCTGAAGGGCCGAATATCGGCTTGATCAATTCATTGTCGGTTTATGCGCGCACCAATAATTATGGCTTCCTGGAAACGCCTTACAGAAAAGTAGTTGATGGCAAAGTAACCGATCATGTTGATTATCTGTCGGCGATTGAAGAAGGCGAGTTTGTCATTGCTCAGGCCAGTGTGGCCGTGGATGCAAAAGGCAAGCTGGTTGAAGGGCTGGTGTCATGCCGTCATAAGGATGAGTTTACTTTGGCGATGTCCGATACCGTGCAGTATATGGACGTGTCATCCAAGCAGATTGTATCGGTTGCGGCATCCATTATTCCGTTCCTGGAACATGACGATGCTAACCGTGCGTTGATGGGTTCAAACATGCAACGCCAAGCTGTTCCTACGCTAAGGGCTGAAAAGCCATTGGTGGGTACCGGCATGGAAAGAACGGTAGCAAAGGATTCGGGCGTAACCGTGGTTGCGGCGCGTGGCGGCAAGATTGAAGCCGTTGATGCGGCCAGAATCGTGGTGCGTGTAAACGATACGGAGACAGAAACAGGTACGCCTGGTGTTGATATTTACAACCTGATTAAATATACCCGTTCAAACCAGAATACCTGTATCAACCAAAAGCCACTGGTAAAGCCGGGCGACATCGTTAATGCTGGCGATATTATGGCAGATGGGCCGTCTACGGATATCGGCGAGTTGGCGTTAGGGCAAAACATGTTGGTTGCGTTTATGCCATGGAATGGCTACAACTTCGAAGATTCGATTCTGGTTTCAGAGCGGGTTGTTAAGGAAGACCGTTTCACCACGATTCATATCGAAGAGAAAACCTGTGTAGCGCGTGACACCAAGCATAGCCCGGAAGAAATCACTGCCGATATTCCTAACGTCAGCGAAGAAGCATTATCCAAGCTCGACGAATCAGGAATTGTTTATGTCGGCGCTGAAGTTAAAGGCGGTGACATTCTGGTGGGCAAGGTAACGCCTAAAGGCGAGACCCAGTTAACGCCGGAAGAAAAATTATTACGTGCTATCTTCGGCGAGAAAGCGGCCGATGTTAAGGATACCTCATTGCGCGTGCCTGGAAGTATCGAAGGTACGGTTATTGATGTGCAGGTCTTTACCCGTGATGGCGTCAAGAAAGACAAGCGGGCTCTGGATATTGAGCAGGAAGAAATCAAGCGTTACCGAAAAGACCTTGACGATCAGTTGAAAATTCTTGAAGAAGATATTTTTGCCCGTGTTGCCAGACTGCTGGTTGGAAAAGTTGCGTTATCAGGCCCCGGCCAATTGAAAGCGGATACTAAAATAACCCAAGCTTACCTTAATGGCTTGAAGCATTCGGAGTGGCTGAAAATCCGCATGAAGGATGAAGATATCAATCTTCAGCTGGAAATGGTGGTTACTCAGGTAGAACAGCAAAGAAAAGATTTTGACGAGAAATTTGAAGTCAAGCGTAAAAAAATCACCATGGGTGATGATTTGGCTCCAGGCGTTCTGAAAATGGTCAAAGTCTATCTGGCGGTTAAAAGACGCATACAGCCGGGCGACAAGATGGCTGGACGTCATGGAAACAAAGGTGTTATTTCGATGATCAGGCCGATTGAAGACATGCCGTATACGGCAGATGGCAATCCGGTTGATATCGTCTTGAATCCATTGGGCGTACCGTCGCGAATGAACGTCGGGCAGGTGCTCGAAACGCATTTGGGCTGGGCAGCGAAAGGCTTGGGTATTAAGATCGGTAAAATGCTGGAAGCTCAGTACGATCAGGAAAAGGCCAAGGTCACTGCAATCAGGGATTATCTGGATAAAATTTATAACAGCAGCGGCCGTAAAGAAGATTTGGCTTCATTTTCAGATCAGGAAATCCTGGAAATGGCGACTAATCTTGTCAGCGGTGTGCCTATGGCGACGCCCGTATTTGACGGCGCCAGCGAAGATGAAATTCGCACCATGCTGAAGTTGGCGGACTTGCCTGAGCACGGGCAGGTTACGCTGTATGACGGCTTGACCGGCGAACCGTTCGAGCGCGAAGTCACCGTTGGCTATATGTACATGCTGAAGTTGAACCATTTGGTCGATGACAAAATGCATGCCCGGTCAACCGGGCCGTACAGTCTGGTTACGCAACAGCCATTAGGCGGTAAAGCGCAATTCGGTGGACAGCGTTTTGGGGAAATGGAGGTCTGGGCGCTTGAAGCTTATGGTGCGGCTTATACCTTGCAGGAAATGTTGACGGTTAAATCTGATGACGTGACCGGCAGAACGCGTATGTATAAAAACATTGTTGATGGCGATCATAAAATGGAAGCCGGTATGCCGGAATCATTTAATGTTTTAATTAAAGAAATCCGCTCATTGGCTGTCAATATAGAATTGCAGCGTGATTAGTAGTCGCACCTGTTGGGTTGCGGCGCATAAACACGCGCCGAACCCAATCTACAGCCTGGCCTATGCCAGTACGCATTTAAAGAGGATAAGCTCTTGAAAGATTTAATGAATTTCTTAAAGCGTCAAGGTCGTGCCGATGATTTTGACGGAATCAGCATCGGTTTGGCATCGCCGGATATGATCCGTTCCTGGTCGTATGGCGAAGTAAAAAAGCCGGAAACGATTAATTATCGCACCTTTAAACCTGAGCGCGACGGTTTGTTTTGCGCGAAAATTTTTGGCCCGGTCAGCGATTATGAGTGCCTTTGCGGTAAATATAAAAGACTGAAACATCGCGGCGTTATTTGCGAAAAATGCGGCGTTGAAGTGACCTTATCCAAGGTTCGCCGGGAAAGAATGGGGCATATTGATTTAGCCAGTCCTGTTGCCCATATTTGGTTTTTAAAATCGCTGCCTTCCAGAATAGCGTTGTTGCTGGATATGACGCTACGCGAAATTGAGCGCGTGTTATATTTCGAATCGTTCGTCGTTTTAGATCCGGGCATGACCCCTTTGGATAAAGGTCAGCTGCTTACCGATGATGATTATCTGGATGCGGTTGAACTCCACGGCGATGATTTCGTCGCAAAAATGGGTGCAGAAGCGATCTATGACTTGCTCAAATCGATTGATTTAAAAGAGCAGGTCGAAATTCTGCGCGAAGAAATAAACTCGACCAGTTCAGAAACCAAGATCAAGAAATACTCAAAACGCCTGAAAGTAATGGATGCATTGTTGAGCTCAAAAAATCGTCCTGAATGGATGATTTTGAAAGTGTTGCCTGTGTTGCCGCCTGAATTGCGGCCGCTGGTGCCTTTGGATGGCGGTCGATTTGCAACCTCTGATTTGAATGATCTGTATCGCCGGGTGATCAACAGAAACAACCGTTTGAACCGGTTGTTGGATTTGAATGCGCCGGACATTATTGTTCGCAACGAAAAGCGCATGTTGCAGGAATCGGTTGATGCGTTGCTGGATAACGGCCGCCGCGGTCGTGCGATTACCGGCACCAACAGAAGGCCGCTTAAATCATTGGCGGACATGATTAAAGGTAAGCAAGGGCGGTTCAGGCAAAACCTGTTGGGCAAGCGCGTTGATTATTCAGGCCGTTCGGTCATTGTTGTAGGGCCTACGTTAAGGCTGCATCAATGCGGACTCCCGAAAAAAATGGCCTTGGAATTATTCAAGCCGTTTATTTTCAGCAAACTGCAATTTCGCGGACTTGCCACAACCATTAAAGCAGCAAAGAAAATGGTTGAAAGGGAAGGCGCTGAAGTCTGGGATATTCTTGAAGAAGTTATCCGCGAACATCCGATTTTGTTAAACCGTGCGCCAACTCTGCATAGGCTGGGTATTCAAGCATTTGAACCCACCTTGATTGAAGGCAAGGCGATTCAGTTGCATCCGCTGGTCTGTAGCGCATTCAACGCCGACTTTGACGGCGATCAGATGGCTGTGCATATTCCGTTGTCTATCGAAGCGCAACTGGAAGCCAGAACCTTGATGATGGCGACCAACAACATCCTGTCTCCAGCAAACGGCGAGCCGGTTATCAACCCGTCGCAAGACGTGGTATTGGGACTTTACTACATCAGTCGTGAAAAAATTAACGCAAAAGGCGATGGCAGTATATTTGTCAGTGTCGGCGAAATTCATAAAGCGCTGTTAACTAAAACAGTTGAATTGCAATCAAAAATTCAATTGCGCATCACCGAGAAAGTTGCAAATGAAAGTGGTGAGCTGGAAGATAAAACGCATCGCGTAGAAACGACTGTGGGTCGTGCGTTAATCTGGGAAGTGGTTCCAGACCGCATGCCATACGAGTTGGTTAACTGCGATATGACCAAGAAGAACATATCGCGCCTGATTAATTACAGTTATCGCTATTTGGGCAATAAAGATACCGTCATACTTGCCGATCAGCTGATGTATCTGGGTTTTAGATATGCAACGATTTCAGGGGTTTCGTTCGGTATCGAAGACATGGTTATCCCGGCTAAAAAGGTCGATATTATCAGGGCTTCCGATGCCGAAGTTAACGAAATTCAAAGCCAGTATGCTTCCGGTTTGGTAACCGATGGCGAGCGATACAACAAGGTTGTCGATATTTGGTCGCATGCCAATGATCAGATAGCCAAGGTCATGATGGATGGGCTGGGTGAAGAGTCGGTTGTCGATGCTAAAGGTAATACGGTCAAGCAAAAATCGTTCAACTCGATCTTTATGATGGCCGAGTCTGGAGCGCGGGGTTCTGCGGCGCAGATTCGTCAGTTGGCCGGTATGCGTGGCTTGATGGCCAAGCCGGATGGTTCGATTATTGAAACGCCAATTACCGCTAACTTTAGAGAAGGCTTGGACGTATTGCAGTACTTTATTTCTACGCATGGCGCCCGTAAAGGTCTGGCTGATACCGCATTAAAGACTGCGAACTCAGGATACTTGACGCGCAGGTTGGTCGATGTGGCACAGGATCTGGTCATTAACGGTGATGATTGCGGCACGACTAACGGGCTGATCATGACTCCGATCATCGAGGGTGGTGACGTAGTTGAGCCATTATCAGAGCGCGTATTAGGCCGCGTTGCCGTCAATGACATTATGGATCCGGCTGGAGAGATTGTAGTCGCACCTCAAGGTACGTTATTGGATGAGCACTGGGTGTCTGTTCTTGAAGCGCACAGTATTGATCAGGTTCTTGTTCGTTCAATCATCACCTGTGAAAACAGGCATGGTGTTTGCGCTGCTTGTTATGGGCGTGACTTGGGTCGCGGTCATTTGGTGAATATTGGTGAAGCGGTAGGTGTTATTGCGGCGCAATCGATTGGTGAGCCGGGCACCCAGTTGACTATGCGTACTTTCCATATCGGCGGTGCGGCATCGAGATCAGCTGCAATCAGTAACGTGCAGGTTAAATCTGCGGGTACGGTGCGCCTTAACAATCTGAAATCGGTAACTAATCGCGAAGGCAATCTGGTTGCTGTTTCACGATCAGGCGAAGTTGGCGTAGTTGATGATTACGGTCGGGAAAAAGAGCGCTATAAAATTCCTTATGGTGCCGTGCTTTCCGTGCAGGAAGGTTCCCGGATTAATGCCGGCGATATCATAGTTACCTGGGATCCTCATACGCATCCGGTTATTACCGAGGTTGACGGTGTGGTCGAGCTGATTGATTTCGTTGACGGCGTCACCGTGCAAAAGCAATCCGACGAAGTTACCGGTTTGAGTTCATTAGTCGTCACCGATCCGAAACAGCGGGGAAGTGCGGGTAAGGAATTACGTCCAATGGTAAGGCTATTTGATAACGATGGAAATGCAATCTATTTGCCGGGGACTGAAATACCCGCGCAATATTTCTTGCCCGCAGGAGCGATTGCCGGGATCAAAGACGGCGGCGAAGTAAAGGTCGGTGATGTTTTGGCGAGGATTCCTCAGGAGTCCAGTAAAACAAGAGATATTACCGGTGGTTTGCCGCGTGTTGCCGATTTATTCGAAGCGCGAAAAACAAAAGACCCTGCAATTCTTGCAGAGACCAGTGGAACTATCTCGTTTGGTAAGGAAACCAAAGGCAAGCAGCGGGTCATCATTACTGACCCTGCGGGTGAGCAAGTTGAAACGCTGATACCCAAATGGCGTCATATTACCGTTTTCGAGGGTGAGTATGTCGAAAAGGGAGAGACGATAGCAGAAGGCGAGTTGACGCCGCACGATATCCTCAGATTGCGAGGGATTGAAGAGTTGGCAAACTACCTAGTTAAGGAAATCCAGGATGTGTATCGTTTGCAGGGTGTAAAAATCAATGACAAACACATTGAGGCTATTATTCGTCAAATGCTTAGAAAGGTCGAAATTACTGCGTCGGGTGACACAAGCTTCCTAAAAGGAGATCAGGTTGAACGTGCTGCAATGAGAGAGGAAAACGATAAGGTAGAGGCTGAAGGAAAAATTCCGGCAAGTTACAATTCTGTGTTGCTTGGAATTACCAAGGCATCCTTAGCGACAGAATCGTTTATTTCGGCGGCATCATTTCAGGAAACCACTCGCGTATTGACGGATGCGGCGGTACGAGGCTTAAGTGATAGTTTGCAAGGATTGAAAGAGAACGTTATTGTTGGGCGGTTAATCCCGGCAGGAACGGGTTTGGCTTATCATGAAAGCAGAAAAAACAGATTTGCCCAGCATGAAATAGTGGAAAGTGAAGCTCCATTAGCGGTAGATGCAGGGGATGTGGAAGAAGCCCTTAAGCAGGCTTTGAATATTTAGGAATTTATTATAGCGTTCCTTTTTAAATATTGGCTTGACCGGCTGGTCATTAGCAAGTACTATACTCTGCTCGAATGAGCTAACGTGCTTGGGGTCGGGTCGAAATAAACACACCGTCGGCGTTTAATATGTGCGACGGTTCTTTTATTATCTGGCAGTTAAATTGTATATCGGAGTAAACAAAGTTATGGCCACGATCAACCAATTGGTTCGTAAGCCTCGTGCTAAAAAAATAGAAAAAAGCAATGTTCCTGCATTAGAGGCTTGTCCTCAGCGCAGGGGTGTATGTACTCGCGTTTATACGACTACGCCTAAAAAACCAAACTCTGCGCTCCGTAAGGTGGCTAGGGTTAGGCTGACTAATGGAGCTGAAGTTAGTAGCTATATTGGTGGTGAAGGGCATAATCTTCAGGAGCATTCCGTGGTTCTGATAAGAGGTGGTCGTGTCAAGGATTTACCTGGTGTGAGATATCACGTTGTTCGTGGTAGCTTGGATGCTTCAGGTGTGACTAACAGAAAATGTGGTCGCTCTAAATATGGAACAAAACGGCCTAAAGGCTAAACGTTGGTTGGTGAGATAAATGTCTAGAAGAAGAGTCGCTACAAAAAGAGAAATTATTCCAGATCCAAGATTTGGCAGCATTATGCTGACTAAGTTTATGAATATGATTATGGAAAGTGGCAAAAAATCCATTGCGGAAGGGATAGTCTATGGCGCTTTGGATGTAATTGAAAGCAAAGGCCATAGTGAGCCGTTGGAAGTGCTGTCTAAGGCTTTGGAAAATGTTCAGCCCAGGGTTGAGGTTAAGTCTCGCCGCGTTGGCGGTGCGACCTATCAGGTGCCGGTTGAAGTGCGTCCTTCAAGGCGTATGGCTTTGGCGATGCGCTGGTTGATTGATGCGTCACGTAAAAGAAACGAAAGGAATATGCCTGCCAAATTGGCTGGTGAATTGATGGATGCTTTTGAAAGCAGGGGTTCGGCAGCTAAAAAGCGTGAAGATACCCATAGAATGGCAGAAGCAAACAAGGCCTTCTCTCATTATCGCTGGTAATCAACGAATTATACTGAAGACTGTATAGTTGTGGCGCGTAAAACTCCGATAGGGTTTTATCGAAATATCGGCATCATGGCTCACATTGATGCGGGTAAAACCACAACTACGGAGCGAGTTCTCTACTATACAGGCGTATCTCACAAGATAGGTGAGGTGCATGATGGAGCTGCAACCATGGATTGGATGGAGCAGGAGCAGGAGCGGGGGATTACCATTACCTCGGCTGCAACCACCTGTTTTTGGAGTGGAATGGAAAATCAATTCCCTCAGCATCGTATCAATATTATAGATACGCCAGGGCACGTTGACTTTACTATAGAGGTCGAGCGTTCCTTGCGGGTTTTGGATGGCGCATGTGCGGTTTTTTGCGCTGTGGGTGGGGTTGAGCCTCAATCTGAGACAGTTTGGCGTCAGGCGGACAAGTATAATGTGCCGCGATTAGTCTTCGTGAACAAGATGGATCGCACTGGTGCCGACTTCTTCCGTGTCATTGAGCAAATTAAGACGCGATTGGGTGGTAAAGCAGTGCCAATGCAGTTACCGATTGGTGCTGAGGATAGTTTTGAAGGGGTCGTTGACCTTATCAAGATGAAAGCCATCTATTGGGACGAAGCCAATATGGGCATGACCTTTAAGGAAAAGGAAATTCCGGCTAGCATGCTAGAACTCTGCCATGAGTGGCGGGAGCATATGGTTGAAGCGTCTGCCGAGGCAAGCGAAGAATTATTAGAAAAATACCTTGAAGAAGGGTATTTATCAGACGAAGAGATTAGGCTTGGTATTCGTACTCGGGCGATAGCCAATCAAATCGTCCCTGCATTTTGTGGTTCGGCCTTTAAAAATAAAGGTGTCCAGGCGATGCTAGATGCGGTTATCGAATATATGCCCGCCCCTACCGATGTTGAGGCTATAAAAGGTCATCTTGAGGATGACGTGGCCGAGGCGGTTCGTGTTGCAAGTGACGACGCTCCTTTTGCAGCGTTGGCATTTAAAATAGCCACAGATCCTTTTGTGGGAACGTTGACGTTTTTTAGGGTTTATTCGGGGGTGCTCAATTCCGGGGATAGTATCTATAACCCGATAAAAAAGAAAAAAGAGCGTATTGGCAGAATAGTGCAAATGCATGCCAATAGTCGCGAAGAAGTTAAAGAGGTGTGTGCTGGCGATATAGCTGCCGCGATTGGTCTCAAGGATGTGACGACAGGCGATACACTTTGTGATCTTAAAGAAGTTATAGTGCTTGAGCGTATGGAGTTTCCAGAGCCGGTGATTTCGGTTGCGGTGGAGCCAAGAACGAAAGCCGATCAAGAAAAGATGGGTGTGGCATTGGCTAAATTGGCCCAAGAAGATCCGTCTTTTAGGGTGCATACTGATGAAGAGTCAGGACAAATAATTATCTCGGGAATGGGTGAGTTGCACCTGGAGATTATTGTTGACCGGATGAAGAGAGAGTTTAATGTTGAAGCTAATGTTGGTGCTCCGCAGGTCGCATATAGAGAGACTATTCGAAAGGTAGTCGAGCAAGAAGGCAAGTTTATTAGGCAGTCCGGTGGACGCGGGCAGTACGGTCATGTTTGGCTGCGCATTGAGCCGCAAGAAATAGGCACCGGTTATGAGTTTGTTAATGAGGTTGTTGGCGGGGTCGTTCCAAAAGAATTCATCCCTGCTGTAGATAAAGGTATCCAAGAGCAGCTGAAGAGTGGTATTCTAGCCGGCTACCCTGTATTGGATGTAAAGGTGTCTTTATTCGATGGTTCGTATCACGATGTGGACTCGAACGAAATAGCCTTCAAAATTGCCGGTTCCATGTGTTTCAGGGAAGGGGCAAGGAAAGCGGATCCCGTTTTGCTTGAGCCGATAATGAAAGTTGAAATTGCTACACCTGAAGATTACATGGGTGATGTGGTAGGTGATATCAACAGACGGCGCGGGATAATCCAGGGAATGGAGGATACGCCAACAGGTAAAACACTTAGCTGCGAAGTGCCGTTGGCGGAAATGTTTGGTTATGCAACTGATTTGCGATCGGCAACGCAGGGGCGGGCTACATACAGTATGCAGTTTGAAAAATATAATGAAGCACCTGCACATATTGCGGAAGCGATTATTAAAAAATCTTCATAAAATTGAATATAATTTAAAGGTATTAACTCATGGCCAAAGAAAAATTCTCACGTAGCAAGCCCCACGTAAACGTTGGCACAATCGGCCACGTCGATCATGGTAAGACTACATTAACTGCCGCTTTAACCAAAGTGATGGCTGAGCTCCAAGGCGGAGAAGTTAAAGCCTTTGATCAAA
>CAMAUL010000084.1 GCA_945861405.1 Candidatus Methylobacter oryzae
GTTTACGTCCAAATGAAACAGACAATCGGCTTCTGTTAATACCGCATTGATGAACGTCAATTCGTCCATTTCCGCTAACGGTGGTGTAACGTAATAAGAGGCATTCTCCAGCGCAATAGGGCGTTCAAGAATATCTTGTGCAATATAAACCCTTTCTGCCACATGACGCACCGATTCCTCGGTAAAGGGGATAGGGTAAAGGTCGTAATGATGCCCTTCATCACTGCAAAAGCTTAAGTGCTCGGTGTACAGCGCAAAATCATGTTCATCGAGAAATGCTTTCATGCGTTGCAAAAACGCTATATCCAGCAGTGCAGGGCCACCGATGGATAAGGAAAGGCCATGCGCTACGAAGGTATGTTGCTCCGTGTAGGCACGAAAAATCTTGCCCAACCGACCGCCAATATCGATCCAATTTTCAGGCGATACTTCAAAAAATTTAATGACATCGGGAACTCCAGATTCCAGAGCCGGTAACAACTCCCGGCGTAGCCCTAAGCCCGCACCACTGATAGCAGATGTGTTCATTTGTGTCCCTTCAGCGGTTTAAAACCAGTGTAAAACCCAATGGGCGATTGCCGAGCATCATACCGCCCATCATCATTTTTTCATGAATGCATAGGCCTTTTTTGGCACTGCATTGACCATTCAGATTGCACATGAGAGACATAATTTTTTCCTTATCTAAGTTTTTTAATAGTGGTAAGCCGCCGGAGAAAAAAGAAAAATTATCGGGCGGCTTGATAGAGGTGTTACATTTTGCCGCTACAACCGCCTTCTTTCATCTTGTCGCTGCATCCGCCTTCTTTCATTTTTTCTTCAGGCTTGGCAGCGCCGCTACAGCCACCTTCTTTCATTTTCATTTTGTTGGCGCCGCATTTACCTTCACCGCACTTGCCTTCTTTCATTTTGCCGCTGCAACCGGCTTCAGGCATTTTTGCATCGGCTTCGGCAACCACTTGTGCGCCACTGATTTTTTGCAGTCCAAAAGGATTTTCTTGCGCGTTAACCATTGGGCTTGCGGTTAATGCAGTGGCTATTGCGCCGCCAAGAGTAAGCGCTAAGGTTTTTTTGTTCATAATTTGAGTCTCGTAGATTGAATGTAAGGAGATTACAGAAAAGCATATTTGCCTTTCTGCTCCATTGGTCGGAGTAAATACGAAATTGTTACAAATTATTTGAATTTTTTAATTAAAGGTATAGTCGCGCATGTTGGGTTGTCTTCGCCAACTTTACCTCCGTGCTGAAATTTAATGCGGGATTGATGCACGTTGCACGATCAGTGTGCTCGCTTTTCGTGATTGCCAAAGGTCATAGGCGGCTTGTTGAGTCATCTATAAATCCGAACGGTTCCCGTCTCTATGCCTAGCCAATTTTCCAGTCTAAGCACTATTTCTGTAGATAGTGCAGTCTTGCCATTTGCGGATCACGAAAAGCCTGGGAGCGGTGTCTTTATGTTCGGTGCTGTAAATAGTGTTGATTTTAAATTGTTGGGCATCCAGTTGCCCGCACCAGTTTTTGACTTGATCGGTTTCCTGGTCGCCGCCTGGGTGACCAGGATAGGCGAGCAGGGTGATGATGCCGTTGGTGGCTAAAATTCCGGCGGCGACAGTTAAGGCTGTCAATGTGGAATCGGTTTGGGTGATAACGCTTTTATCGCTGCCCGGCAGATAGCCGAGGTTAAACATGATTGCTTTGATTTTGCCGTGAAGTTCGGCGGGGATTTTTTCGCTCATGTCGGCATGGCTGGCGTGGATCAAGGTCAGGCAGTCTGATATGTGTGCTTGCCGGATTTTCTCCAGCGTCGAATCGATAGCAGCCTGTTGTATATCAAAGCCGTAGACATGGCCGGATGGGGCTATTTGTTTGGCAAGGAACACGGTGTCGTGGCCGTTGCCTACCGTCGCATCAATCGCAATATCGCCGGGGTGGAGAATGTTTTTGATCTGGTCGTGGGCTGTGTTAAGCAGTGAAATGTGTTTCATGTCGTCTTTAAGTGTGAGTGCTGGAGTGCAGGCTTCGCCTGCCAGCGCAAGCGAAGCTTGCACTCCTGTTGCAACGTAGTGAGTTGCCCTTCAATACCTAAGCTTTTCATAATGACGCTGAATATTGTAGGTGTTGGGCAGGGGAGTGCCGTTTAACAAGACATCGGCGAAATACTGACTGCATTTGGGTATCTGCAAGCTTCCTTTTGCGCCGAAGCCGTTAAAAATAGCTATTTCATTATGTTGCGGATGTAGGCCGATAAGGGGCTGTTTGTCCAGAGTGCAAGGCCGTATGCCAGCGAGGTGGTCGATTAGGGTTGTTTGGGTTAAGCCGGGCGAGATCAGGTTAAGCGCATTCAGCAAGTCGTTTTTGCCTTGCTCGGTAGCCTGGGTATTTAGGTTCTCCCGGTCGAAGGTCGCGCCGATACGGATTCGATGGCTGTTTAACGGTATCAGCCAGTTGCCGTAATTGAGGATTTTATCGGGTAGTTGGGTTTGGTGTTCCAAGGTGAGGATTTCGCCTTTGACCGGCTGGAAAGGCAGGTAGGAAAACCAGGGGTTTTGGGTCGCCTGATGGCCTTCACAGAAAATGATCTGTTTGGGGGAAATGTCCTGCCAGCGCAAAGACGGTTGAAGTTGAACGTCCCGGTAATCGAAGTCGGCTTGCCGGTAGCTGTCTTTGGCAATGAAAAATGCTTTCAAGCAGCTTAATAACGGCCTAGTTAATAAATAACCAGTCTGCCGTTGTTCCAGAAAGCCGAACGGAGTTGCAAGATTGTCGGTGGCATTGCTAGGAGGTTGTATGTCGCCCAAATAAGCCTGATAATCGGGGGTGTTCAGGCGTTTGCCAGCGTTGATTAGTTCGCTGCCGCTACGAAAAATCCGCAGCATCGGTTTTTCGATATAAAACGCTTGCTGGAAAAAATCGGCTAACTGGGAATAACAGTGTTTTGCGGCGGGCAACAGCGTATCGACATCGGCTGATTTGACAAAACGCATGCCGGTTACCGGGTTGATTAACCCCGCTGCAACCTGCGAGGCGTTTTCCTGGCCGTTATCGACTATGACGACTTTGCAACCGCGTTGTATCAGTTCCCAGGCCAGCAGGCTGCCAGCCAAGCCCTGGCCGATGATTAGGAAGTCGATCAAGCTTATTTAGCCGTCAACGCCACGCCTTTAAAACGAATGCCATCCCAGCCGTATTGCATGAAATTCCTGATGTTCTGGTGGCCTGTGCCGTTTGGGTCGTTCAACACATCCAGCCGGTAATAGTCGCCGAACAGGTTTAACGTCTGTTGCTGGTCGAGATGATTGAGTTGGGCGAAGGCGAAAATCTTGCAGGAGCCCTCGTTGGTTCCGGCCTGATTGACTAGCAACCGCTCATTCAGGCCGTTGCTGAATTCTGTTGCTTGGTAATGGTAGTTCTCCGTAATGAGCGCGATAGTTTCATCGAAACTGACGGGGACATTAAGGGTTACTTTTTTAATAAATGATGCAAGCGACATAGACGTTAACGAAGTAATCCTGAAATGTTTTTAAACTCAGGATGCGTGGAATCCCTGACCCATTCGAACAATACCGATTCATAATTGGTAATGGTCGCGCCTTGCTGTTGCATGCGCTGCAAGGCATAGAATTTATGTTCCGCCTTGCGAGAGCAGATCGCGTCTTCGGCTATATGCACCTGATAGCCATGATGCATCAATTCCAACGCGGTCTGCAATACGCAAACATGCGCTTCCTGGCCGACCAGGATGATTTGCTTGCGATCAGTGTTGGCTACGGTGTCGGTAAAGCCCTCAGCCGCACAGCAGGAAAAACCGGTCTTCTCGAAAATCAGGGTGTAATCTAACAATACGCTGGTAATAGCCTTATCAATATTGCCCAAGCCTTTAGGATACTGCTCGGTTAACAACACCGGGATGTCCAATAGCCCTGCGGCTTTAACTAAGCTAGCGGCGTTGGACGTCATCAGTTCTGCTTCTGCCTCAGGCATGGCTGCGGATAGTTTTGTCTGTATATCGACGACGATCAGCAGGCTGTTGCTTACCGACAGAAGGTTAGGATGTGTGGTCATGTTAGGCTCAAGTGTCAATGTTCAAAAGTAAAAGGTAAAGGGCAAAAACGTATCCTTAGCCCTTTTTCAAAATCCGTCCTTTTTCGCGTTGCCAATCGCGGTCTTTCGAGGCGGCGCGTTTGTCGTGCAATTGCTTGCCTTTGGCCAGACCGATTTCCAGTTTGGCTCTGCCGTTTTTCCAGTACATCTGCAGCGGAATCAATGTATAGCCTTTGCGTTCGACCGAGCCGATCAGCTTGTTCAGTTCGTGCCGGTGCAGCAACAGTTTCTTGGCGCGGATAGAGTCCGGGTTAACATGGGTCGATGCCGATAACAGCGGCGAGATATGCGCGCCGGACAAAAAAGCTTCGCCGCGCCTTATCACTACATAGCTTTCTTTAAGTTGGATGCGTCCATCACGCAGGCTTTTAACTTCCCAGCCTTCCAAAACAATGCCCGCCTCAAATTTTTCTTCAATCGTATACTCATGCCTCGCCTGACGATTAACGGCGATGGTGGCGTTTTGCTGATTGGCATTTTTCTTGGGCTTTTTATCGGCCATAAGTGCGGGATAAGATTTATAAACTGACGTAAGGGAATAATTTTGCTATTTTACCCGATATTACTGCAATAGTCAGAAAAGCTCACCCCGAAGGATGATCCGGGGTGATTTTATAATTATAAAGTTTTTACAGGCACAAAAATGACGGATACAAAAAAATCAATCCACGGCGAATGGTCATCGCGTTTCGCGTTTATTCTGGCTGCGACAGGTTCTGCAGTCGGTCTGGGTAATATTTGGAAGTTTCCCTATATCACCGGCGAGAACGGCGGCGGGGCATTTGTGATCGTCTATTTGCTGTGCGTGTTGCTGATCGGCATTCCCATTATGATGGCGGAAACCATGCTCGGGCGGCGCAGCAGGCAGAATCCGATCAACACCATGATGACGCTGAGCGAGGAAGCCGGAGCCGATAAAAACTGGCATTATCTAGGCTGGATGGGCGTTACCGCCGGATTTTTAATTCTGTCTTATTACAGCGTGATCGCAGGCTGGGCTTCGGCTTATGTGCTAAAGGCCTTTACCGGCAGTTTTTTCGGTGACGATGCCGCTGCGATAAAAGTTCTCTTTGATGATTTTATTGCCAGCCCGGTACAGTTGATTTTCTGGCATAGCCTGTTCATGCTGGCGACTATGTTGATAGTGGTGCGCGGCGTTAATACCGGCTTGGAAAAAGCCGTGCGTTTTTTAATGCCCAGCCTGTTTGTGCTGTTGATGCTGCTGGTAGCTTATGCGATGACTACCGATAGCTATGACCGGGGCATTAACTTCCTGTTTACGCCGGACTTTAGAAAACTGACCGCTAACGGCGTATTGACTGCGATGGGGCACGCGTTTTTCACGCTGAGCTTAGGTATGGGCGCGATCATGATTTACGGCTCTTATCTGCCGAAAAATGTGTCGATTGCCAAAACCGTATTTTTGATTGCAGGCACAGATACCGTGGTCGCATTGTTGGCCGGTATTGCTATTTTCCCTATAGTGTTTGAAAGCGGATTGGAGCCTGCCGCAGGCCCCGGCTTGATCTTCCAAACCCTGCCGGTTGCATTCGGTAACATGACCGGCGGCTGGCTGTTCGGCATTTTGTTTTTTGTGATGCTGGTGTTTGCGGCCTTGTCTTCGTCGATTTCCCTGATCGAACCGGCAGTTGCGTGGTTGGTTGAAAACAAAGACATGGACAGGAAGCAAGCCTGCATCTGGTCGGGTACGGTAACGTGGCTGCTCGGATTTGGCACCATTTTTTCATTCAACGTCTGGTCCGAGTTCAAGATTTTCGACCGGACTATTTTTCAGTTGCTGGATTATTTAACCGCCAACCTGATGCTGCCTATCGGCGGTTTTTGCATCGCAGTGTTTGCCGGTTGGATCATGACGCAGCAACATACCGAGCATGAACTGGACATGCCTAACGCGCTCAGCTATCAAGCGTGGCAGATATTAATTCGCTACGTGGCTCCCGCCGCCGTGTTTCTGGTATTCCTGCATGTGGTCGGAGTGCTTTAAGCATGACCGTCGTGCAAAAAAGCGCCTTGGTTAAATTCTCGGCGCAGCAGATGTTCGACTTGGTTAACGACATTGAAGCTTATCCGAAGTTTTTGCCCTGGTGCAGCGGCAGTCGCATCATCAAGCGCGAAGATGATATTGTTGAAGCCGAGTTGGTCATTTCCAAAGGCGGTTTTAACAAGTCGTTTTCGACCCGGAACAAGATAGATAACGGGCGCGGCATGACCATAGCCTTGTTGAACGGCCCGTTTTCTTCTCTGGAAGGGAAGTGGGAGTTTATACCGCTACGCGAAGATGCCAGCAAGATTTCCCTGGATCTGGAGTTTGAAATGGCGGGCAAGGTGGCAAGTTTGGCCTTCGGCGCAGTCTTCAATCAGATTTGCAACACCATGGTGAGCTCGTTTACCGCACGGGCCAAAGAAGTTTATGGTTGATGTCGAAGTCGCTTATGCTAAACCTGAACAACAGACGTTAGTGGCACTGACAATGCCTGATGGCGCGACGGTTGAGGCGGCGATACAAGCCTCAGGTTTGCTGGAACGGTTTCCTGAAATCGGCTTGTCCGAGCTTAAGTTGGGTATTTTTGGCGTAGCCTGCAAGCTGGATCAGCCTGTTAGTGAGGGAGATAGGATCGAAATTTATCGGCCTTTGCTTCATGATCCTAAAGAGGCACGGCGGCAGCGGGCTTTGAAGGGTTTTTGAATAAATGAAAGAGACCTGATAAGTCATTTTTTGATGCATTGTTGTAATCTGTTATTCTATTTACATGAAAGTAAATGAAATTTTAATCATGCTGAAAAAAGATGGCTGGTATCTTGCCTCAACGCGAGGGAGTCATCGTCAATTTAAGCATCCAATCAAAAGTGGCCGTGTAACCGTACCTGGAAAACCGGGCGATGATTTAGCTCCAGGCACTTTAAGCAGCATATTCAAACAAGCGAAATTAAAGGAGTAACTCATGCGTTACGCAATTGTTGTCGAAAAAGCGGGAAACAACTATTCAGCCTATGTACCCGATTTGCCGGGCTGTGTTGCTACTGGCGATACTGTGGAGGAAACTGAGCGTGAAATTCGTGAGGCAATCGAGTTTCATATCGAGGGGCTGGTTGAAGATGGTTTACCTGTGCCAAAGCCAGCAAGTATCGTTCAATATGTTGAAACCGCTGCTTAAATTTGGCGTCATGTTCTATTTGAAGCGCAATGTTTGTGAGTGATGTGCTCATTCCTCGGTAAGTCCTATCGCATTTTGAAATTACTAATGGCTATTAGGTAACTGTATAGGAGTATGCGGTTAGTTTAGATTGGCTTCATTATATTAATTATCGCAGCACAACCAAATAGAAGGCAAGATGCCGTGGGATTAGACAGAGCAGCATTGCTAGCGAACAAGAAAATCAAGGCGAGACTTTTAAGCTTTGAAAAAGAGATTGATGACTACAGAGATGCTTTGAACACGGAAGGTGTTTGGTTGTTCTTGAGCACTTTGGGCTGCTGGGGCGTCACCAATCAAAATCTTCAGTTTTTTGCGTTTATCATCACGATTATTTTGTTCTTCAATCGTATTCGGTTAAAGCTCAGTGATATGCGGTTATTCATAATACGCGTTAAAGAAATAGAAGAGTTGATAACGTCTGTATTGAGGTTTAGTGATTTTAAAAAAGAACGGCTTGACGATTTAGCAAAAATCAAGAAAGAGAAACTATCACTATTCACTCACGTTAAGGCTGTTCCGATATACTTAATTTGCTACGTCTTCTTACTGCTATCGTTCTTGAATTTGTTCTTTGATTTTGACCTGCTTTCATGGCTAGTCGTGCAAAGCTATGGTATAGGCTGAGGCGCGAAGCCAATTCATAAAAAAATCAGCTATGCTATGGATTAATCAGGGTAAATTACGCAGGCATGCGCAGCAGACAAATGCGACTAGGGCATTATGCTGTACTTAGGAGGGACTCAAATAATACAAATACTCGCCGGAGAAGTTTTAAAAACTTTCCAAATTTAGTCGTGGGCATTAACGGAGACTAAATACGAGCTTGGCCCAAAACCCGGTTGAGTTTTGGGCCAAGTATGTGAGTTTGTTACGCTGGGGTTACATTCTCGGCTTGCGGACCTTTTTGACCTTGAGTCACTTCCATAGTGACTTTTTGGCCTTCTCTCAAGGTCTTGCGGCCTGCGCCGTTAATTGCACTGTGGTGAACAAAAACATCTTTTCCACCTTCTTGCTCAATAAATCCAAAACCTTTTTCATCATTGAACCACTTAACGGTACCTACAACTTGCTCTGACATATCACACTCTTACTTAAAAAATCGCCAATTTATGTTGGCTACAAATCCCGGCTTCATAATAAAGCCGGCTCAAACTTTAACTAGAGTGAATAATAGCACTAAAAATATAAGCAGGGCAAAACATTTTAACTAGGTTCAAAGATAATTCCATATCAACCATGACAAAAGCTTTATATGAGAGTGGTTTATGGCAAAGCGTGGGTCGTTATGGTGATGCCCGTAGCGGATTATTTGCCGTTATTCCGGGTTATGGGTGGATCATCAGTTGCTGGTAAGCGCCGCGATAATATAAAAGAGGCTCACCCTCGCGGCACACGGAGTCTTGCACTTCGCCGATGATGATCCAATGAGTGCCCGCGTGAATTTTTTCTATAACCTTGCATTCCAGGGACATGAGGCTGTCATTCAGAATGGGTGCGCCGGTAATCCCTGCTGTCCAGGGTGTGTTTTCAAAGCGTTGCTGCTGGCTGCTGCCACCGGCAAATTGATTGGATACATCTTGTTGAGTTGAATTTAAGACATTGACAGCAAAGCACTGGCTTTCTTGAATTCCTTCGCCGGTGTCGGCAGATTCGTTAATGCAAACCAATACTTGAGGCGGGTTGACTGAAACGCTTGAAAATGCGGTGACGGTCATGCCTTGAGTGCCGAATTTTTCAGAGTGTGTGGTTACAACGGTGACGCCGCTGGCCCATAATTGCATCGCTTGTTTAAAATCATCAACACCAACAGTCATTAATTTATCCGGTTATTTGTTATAAAGATGTCACTTGGTTTTTGGATGATAAACAGGTAAAACCAGGCGTTTGTTAAGGCCGATATGAGACTGCACCAGCGCAAGAATTTTATAATCGGGGCGGTTGTTCTATTTTTCAAGGAAATAATGAGGCTTATTGTTCCGAGAATTTTATCAAAATATTAACCCGCCTGTTTTTCTCTCGTCCTTCCTGTGTTGAATTGTCGGCAATGGGCATGGTGTCAGCGTAAGTGATGGCTCGCAAACGGCTGCTGTCAAGTTGTTGCAAGACCAGAAAGTGCAAAACACTGGTGGCTCTGGAAGCCCCTAGTTCCCAGTTAGAAGGAAACTGGGCGGTTTTGATGGGGATGTTGTCGGTATGCCCTTCAATCAGAATCAGGCCGACCGATTGTTTTAATAAGGGCGTAAGGCGTTTTAGCAAGGTGCCGCCAGAAGCTGTTAAATCGGCCTCTGAGGATTTAAACAGGACGTTGTCCTGAATCTCAAGCTGTGCATAGCCTTGGGCGATTTTGATGTTGATGGCCTTGGTAAGGCCGAACTCATCAATTGTTTTTGCCAGCTGTTGCTGCAATTTGTTTTCATCCGCTGCCTGTTCGGCGTCAGTCGGCGCGGGCTTTGGGTTTTCTTCGACTTCAGGCGGATTTTTAATTTCGGGTGCCGTGGTTGGGGTTGGGACAATGTCATTGCCCTTAGAATCGGTTTTAGCGTTAGACTCTTCGGCCCCATTTATGGCTGGTGCGATAGTTTGCGCGGGTTTGTTGTCAGCAACGACGGAAGGCGGACACACTACGGGGGCGGGCGCAACAACGGGGGGGCAGGCTGGAGTTTTTTTAGGTTTAGTGGCTTGCAGTTTATTGGCGGCGGCTTGTTCCGTGTTAATATCGCTTAAAGTAATCAGGGTGATTACCAACATGACGATCAGCACAAATACATCCAGATAGGTTAATAGCCAGTTTTGTGAGTTGCGGGCGCTCGGTTGGGCAAGCAAATCTTCTAAAGATAGAGAAGACTGTAATTTTGCAAATGGATCTTTGTTTGGTTTTTGCTGCATTGGGTCGGTTTGTTGAGCGTAATGTAGGCGGAAGTTGGTAAGCTTTAGTCTTTTAATTCATTGTCATAGTGCATAATGAATGACTTGAGCGTTTCCCGTATAAACGATGGACTGCGACGATCAGCGATCAGCGTAATGCCTTCCATGACCATACTCATAATCATGATGCGTTGTTCGGTACGCCTTTCCAGCTTTATCGCAATAGGATTAAAAATAAGATTAGCCATAATTAGGCCGTAAAAAGTGGTAATCAAGGCAGTACCCATGCTGTAACTGATGCCTGCTATGTTTTTAAGCTCAATGAGTTGCAGCATGTTTATCATGGCTATCAAGGTGCCGAGCATACCAAATGCAGGGGAATAAGCGGCTAGAGTGTAAAATATACTAGCCTCGGCTTTTTCTTTGGCTCTCAGGCGGGCAATGCGCCATTTGAGTAGCGACAAGATGTCTTCTATCGGCGTATTGTCTACGACAAGCTGGAAGCCGGTTTTTAGATAAGGGTTGTTGATGTTATCAATGATGTTTTCTATGGCGTGCTTGTCTTTGTTAAACCACATTTGAGATACTGCGATGATTTCGTTGGCCTCTCTTTGGGGGTTTAGGCTCTCGTAAAAGAAAATCAGTTTGAGCGACTTCAAGCTGTGTTTAATGTCTCTTAAGGGATAACTTAGGAAAATAGCGGCAATTGTGCCGACAACGACAATCACAAGTCCGGTTAAATTTAAAAAGGATAGCGGGTCATTTGCAGCAAATAGCACAATGAAAATGGCTAGAATGATGCTTAGTAAAATACCTACAGCGGTTGAGTAGTTGATTTTTTTGGGCAGTGTTTTTACCGATGATTTGATGGATTTCATTTTGTAATAATATCAGGGCAGGCTGAATGTGTGAATGTTGATGGGCTTGCTGTGTAGTAAAATCATATTACATCAATGCAGGTAAATCTACTTATGTATAAATACGGATATATAATGTATATTGGAAGCTTTAGAAATCATGTGGCTAGCCGTTATATAATCAACCAATTAAATGGATAAAAAAGTTATGATTAGTGTTCTGCTTGTTGATGATCATGAGCTTGTTCGCACCGGGATTGAAGCATTATTGAATGATGTTGAGGATATTGCGGTTATCGGAGTGGCTAAATCGGGCGAAGAAGCTGTTGAGGCCGTTATTGAGTTGATGCCGGATGTTGTGTTGATGGATGTTAACATGCCTGGAATAGGTGGCGTGGAAGCCTGTCGCAGAATCCTGCATGAGAACGATAAAGTAAAAATTATTGCAGTATCTGTTCATAATGATGGCCCTATACCGCATCAGCTACTCAAAATAGGCGTTTTAAGTTTTATTTCCAAGGGATCGCCGGTCGATGAAATGGTTCATGCCATTCGGAAGGTAATGGAGGGTAAGCGTTACCTGTGCTCTGAAGTTGCTAACAACCTCGCTTTTCAGGGCTTGCCTGGAAGCAATGAATCGCCGTTCTCAATACTTTCCCAAAGAGAGGCGGAAGTCGTCAGCTTGATTCTTCAGGGAAAAACCATCAAAGAAATGTCGGAAATGCTGGTCTTGAGTGACAAGACGGTAAATACTTACCGCTATCGTCTTTACAGCAAACTGCACGTAAAAAATGATGTCGAATTAATTCGTTTGGCGATTAAATTCGGCTATATCGATAATTCCTTAATTTAGCTCGGTAGGATGGGTGAAGCGGTAGTAACGATGTGATGGGTTCAACTTCGTGCTCTAACGGGTCGCGTTGCTCTACCCATCCTTACGGGCCTGTTGTTTTAGTTTACGCCAGAACCAAATTGCATTTCCCTTGCTTTGTTAAATGCATATCTGAAGTCAATAAACAAAGGCTGTTCAGGCCCCAGCATCGCTTTTAACAACTCATGTTGCAGTTGAAACTTAACATTTCCAATAGCTAAAGCGCCAATACCAACGGCACCTTGCGCATTGATTGCGTGGATGAGCGGTGCGCCGAAATCATCGTTTTTTATCCCTTCTATGCCGCATGGCGGGACTGCGTTAACATCGGCAGCCACTTTCAACTGTGTTGCGGCTTTTAGCACGCCCGCACTTAAAACCTGAATGCCTGCTTTGGCGGTACAAAAAACGATATCAGCATTGGCTATCAGTCGCGCTTTATCGGCATCAGAATTGGCTACATCCCCTTTAAGGCTGCAACTAAAACGGCGATTGTAGGCTTTGGCAACATCCTGTGCCGTATCAATTGATAAATGATCGGTTAACGTGACATAGGCGCCTGCTAACGAAGCAATAACGCCCGTAGCAATACCTACAGGGCCTGTGCCGCCATAGATTACAACTGAGCACTCGTTCAGTTCTTTGTCGTGCTTTGCTTGCAGTTCTTTTTCTGCACAAGTAACTAATGCCGCAGCCGTGGTGAAAGCGCCGCTGGGGTCGGCAAAAACCGATACGTCAAAAGGCGAAACCATGGCTTGCTTACTGGTGTTCAGCATATCCATAGCCAAACCTAAATCGCGACCGCCAATAAAAATTCCGGTGCGCTTAACGCCCGACGGACTGCGGGAGAAAGTGGCATCTTGAGTCAGTCCGTAAATGCTATCCAGCTTGACGTTGCTATACGGGATAAGTACGTCGAACCCTGCATCCACTGCCATATTAATATCGAATGGACTGTTGTTCGGCATCGGGTCAAGCATGTGAAGAATGCTACGTTTGGCCATTAGAGTTCCTTGTTATAGTGCAGATTAATCCTAAAGATCAGGCTCAAGAAGTTGATTTAATATAGTCTCTTGCGGTTTCAAAAGCATGTTCAAAATGCAGGTAAACAGGCTTGTCGGTAATAATCATTTTTTTCAATAAGAGCATCTGAGTTTGAAATTTAATATTACCAATTGCCATGGCACCCAAGCCGACTGCACCGCTGTTTGAACCTTCAATGGCTGTGCCGTTATGGAAAGCATCAACACCAGCGATACCCGCTGGCGGTACAGCATTAGCATCGACAGCCACTTTAAGTTGCGGAGCCGATGCAATAAGTTCTGCGCTTAATAATTCAATACCTGCTGCACCGGTTGCAAAGACAACATCAGTAGTTCTGATGTACTCGGCTTTATTTGCATCCGCGCCGGCTTCAATGGAAATTTTGCCGTCGCCAAATTCATCGTTGCACATGTCGGCAATGGCTTGAGCCTTATCCAACTGGCGACCGATAAGTTTTACGTGCGCGCCATGTTGAGCCGCAATCACGGAGACCACTTGGCCGACAGGACCGGTGCCGCCGAGTACCAGAATATTTTTTCCTTCCAGCGTGGTGTCGAATTTAAGTCTTAATTCACGCTCAACCGCAGCAACCATGCTAGCTGCGGTGGTAAATGCACCGCTAGGGTCAGCGAAGACGGAAACTTCAAAAGGAGGGAACATTGAACGTTTGGCCATTTTCAACATGTCCATTGCCTGCTTCGTATCGCGTCCGCCGATGAATATCCCGGTGCGCTTTAAGTTCTTGGGGCTGCGGGAAAAAATGGCATCCTGCACCAAGCCTTGAACTTCACTGGGTTCAACATTGATATAGGGCAATGCGGAAACCCAGCCTGCATCCAGCGCCATATTGACATCAAATGGACTGAGGTTTTTAGCAGTGGTTAGCATGTGTAAAATGAATGGCTTTTCAATGATTGGCTTTTCCATGGTCTCTCCTTTAGGTATTTAACCGGACAATTATAAAAGAAAAAACCGCAGAATAAAAATGTCCTTAGCTATTTGAATTTTAAACCGGCGATGAATCTGTGTATTATCGAGTTTATTTTATGTTTTTGAGGTTGGCAATGCTTGCTATGGACACGGTAATAACAGGAAAAGCGTTTTATGTCGGTAAAGGCCGACCGTTTTCCAGCTGATGGATTTTCTAGTGTTGAAAGACAGCGTTTATTCCTCTCCGGCTTTTGTGTTGGATGAGATTGAGATCACCAAAGCGTTGGAAATTTTAGCCGACCTCAGGACTCAGTGCGGCTGCAAGGTTTTGTATTCGATTAAAGCTTTGCCTTTTTCCGCTGTGATGGAGATAGCGAAACCTTATGTCGATGGTTTTTCGGTCAGCTCCTTATTTGAAGCGCGGCTGGCTGGTGAAATGGTTCGACAGGACTCACCACAGGTTTTAGCAGGGCAGGGCAGCATTCATTTGACCACGCCTGGCATCAGGCCTGATGAGCTGGACGAGTTAAGTATACTGTGTTCGCATATCAGTTTTAATTCCTTGTCCCAGTACCAGCGGTATTCCGAGGTGGCTCAAACACATTCTTCCATCGGCTTACGAGTCAATCCCAAGCTGTCCTTTATGGATGACCAGCGATTTGATCCTTGTCGGCAGCATTCAAAGCTGGGCGTAGATATTGACGAGTTGTGCCGGTCGATTTGCCTCGATCAAATACAGGGTCTGCATATCCATAATGTTTTTTCGGCAACCGATTTCACCCCGTTAATTAAAACCACCGACAAACTCCAACAGCAGTTGGGCGTGGGGTTGGCTGAACTTGAATGGCTCAATCTAGGCGGCGGCTATTTGTTCGGTCAAATTGAAGATTATCGCCCGTTTATCGAACTGGTCAATAAGCTGACCAACGATTTTGGTCTCGATGTCTATATTGAGCCGGGCAAAGCGGTTGTAGGTCGAGCTGGGCATTTGGTGACGACGGTACTCGATAGTTTTGTCAGTGACGGTGTAACCATCGTCATACTCGACACCTCGGTTAATCATAATCCCGAAGTGTTTGAATACCAGCGTCAGCCTGAATTGCACGAACACGACCCCGATGGACAATACACTGCTATCTTGGTCGGCTGCACTTGCTTGGCCGGTGATGTATTCGGACAATATCGGTTTAAAGAGCCGTTGGCAGTAGGCGATAAAGTGGTTTTTAAACATGTCGGCGCTTACACACTGATTAAGGCGAACCGGTTTAATGGCTATAACCTGCCGGATATTTACCTGAGCAATGCACTGCGGATAAAAAAAGTGAAACATTATGATTATCAGGATTATCAGCGACAATGGTTGGCTGATTAACCTAAAAACATATCGTCCACGAAAAAAGATGATTTTTCTAGGATAATCCCCGTATATTTTTTTACAAAAAAGGTTAAAAACATGAAAGCAATAATGATGACGGCAATTGGCAATCCCGATGTCCTGCAATTACGCGATATTGACGAGCCTCAAATCTCCACGGCAACTCAGATCAAGGTCAGGCTTAAAGCCGCAGGTGTCAATCCGGTCGATACCAAAATCAGGCGTAACGGATTGCTTTATGACTGTCCTTTGCCTGCGGTATTGGGCTGTGACGGAGCCGGAGAGGTTGTCGGAACAGGCCGCGCGGTCACTCAATTCAAAGCGGGCGATAAGGTCTGGTTTTGCCACGGCGGACTGGGCCGTGAGCAGGGCAATTACGCCGAATATATCGTGCTTGACCAA
>CAMAUL010000085.1 GCA_945861405.1 Candidatus Methylobacter oryzae
AAATAATCCTGAACACACGGCGGCAAGATGTAGGGGGTATCCCGATCAATCAGGATGAATTGGGTAGCCATTTTTGTTTTTGATTCCGTGTTTCGGTGGGGCTATTTTAACACTTTTTGCACTGCAAAATCCGACAGTCTCCTAGTGCATTGCGATTGGATGGGCAGAAGGGCATTGAGAGTTTTATTTAAAAAAAACTTGATTGATACGGCTATGGTTGAAAGCGGACAGTCAATGTCAGATTCAATTAAAAGTCTTTTTTGAAGCAGTCAGATCAAGTCTGGATTTTTACAGTTATTCCTGCAACAAATTGCTTAACCGCGCAAACTCAGCCAGCGATATGCTTTCGGCTCTGAGCGTTGGATCAATCCCCAAAGCGACGATTTCTTCCTCATCAATCAGTTTTTTCAGCGAATTACGCAACGTTTTGCGCCGCTGCGAGAACGCCTGCGTGACTACCCGGTTGAGTTTGGCTATATCATTAACCGCAACCGGCGGTTGTTGATGCGGCACCAGTCTGACGATGGCCGACGTTACCTGCGGCACCGGGTCGAAGCTTTCCGGCGGCACTTCAAACAACAGCTCGGGTAAGCAGTAATATTGCATCATGACGCTGAGCCTGCCGTATTTTTTACTGCCCGGAACCGCGCAAATCCGGTCTACCACTTCCTTTTGCAGCATGAAATGCATGTCTTCAATGCAATAGGCGTTATCCAGAAGGTGGAACATCAACGGTGTTGAAATGTTGTAGGGCAGATTGCCGATGATGCGCAGTTTTTTGTCCCCGTCCGCCAGCGACGAGAAATCGAACCGTAACGCATCGGCGCTGTGAATTTGCAGGTTGGGGTATTGCTTGAATTTATCTTTCAGCAATACCACCAGATCCCGGTCAAGCTCAACTACGTCCAGGCGCACCTTTTCGTTTAACAAAGGCTCGGTCAATGCGCCTTGGCCCGGCCCTATCTCTACCCAGTGTTGGTCGGGCTTGGCCTGGATGCTGGAGATGATGTTGTAAATAATGTTGTGGTCATGCAGAAAATTCTGACCGAAGCGTTTGCGCGGGATGTGTGCCATTTTATTGTTGTGTAGCCATTGATATTGCGGTTTGCAGCGCGAATTGCAGGCTGCCTAAATCGGCCTTGCCGCTACCGGCAAGATCCAACGCCGTGCCATGATCAACCGAGGTGCGGATAATCGGTAGTCCCAGCGTAATATTGACGGTCTTGCCAAAACCCATATGTTTAATGACCGGCAAGCCCTGGTCGTGATACATCGCCAACACGACATCCGCTGTAGCCAGATACTTGTCGGTGAATAGCGTGTCCGCCGGTAACGGGCCATGCAGATTCAAGCCCTGTTTGCGGAAGGTATCGAGTACCGGCACGATAATGTCGATTTCTTCCCGGCCCAGATGGCCGTTTTCTCCGGCATGGGGGTTAAGCCCGCACACCAGTATTTTGGGGCGAGCCAAGCCGAAACGCGGCCGCAGGTCATGATCCAGTATCCGAATCACCGTGCGCAACCGGGTATGCGTAATGGCCTTGCTGACTTCCGACAACGGCAGATGTGTTGTCACCAGCGCCACCCGCAAGCCCGGCGTTGCCAGCATCATCACCGGATGCCCGCCGGTAATATCGGCAATAAATTCGGTATGCCCGCTAAAAGCAAAGCCCGCATCGTTGATGACGCCCTTGTGGACGGGGCCGGTGACCATTGCATCGAAAATCGCATCCATGCAGCCTTTGGTTGCTTTGGTGATGGCTTTCAGCACGTAGCGGCTATTGGCCGGATTCAGCTGCCCGCATTGAACCGGTTCTGCCAGTTCCACCGGCAATACCGTCATGCATCCGACCGTCTGGGCGGTAGGGGGCGATGCGCTGTCAAACTCTTTTAGTTGCAGCGGCAAACCTAACTGCTTGGCGCGCTCTTCTAATAATTGCGGGCTGGCGATAACGACGATTTCGCAAGGCAAATCCTGCTGTGCCAGCTGAATGCAAAGATCAGGGCCTATGCCTGCGGGTTCTCCGGGGGTTAATGCGATGCGCGGTACGGGTAGCCTGATGGTCATCTGAAAGCTGAGATAAAAAAGAATGATTTTACAGCATAACGACCGGGATGATTTAAAAAACGCTGCTGTAATTATTCTGTATAAAAAAGAAATGGAACACGGATGACGCAGATTAAACAGATTTACACGGATTATTGACCAAGTTTGTTGTGCGCTTTTAAATCAGTGCCTATCCGTTTAATCCGTGCCATCCGTGTTCTATTAATCATTGTTAGCATACGCTGAATAGTTAGCCGTGATTTTTAGCTGATTTGAGGTATTGGTAGCTGCCTGACCGGGCAATACCCTAAGGTTGTACGAACAGAGGTCATCTGTCACAATAACGCCCATATAGTGACTAACAAAAGGACAGCTCATGGCTGAGATTACTGAAGTACCTAGCCCTTTTTGCGGCATTGGCACGGATGACCTGACTATTCAGGTTGACGGTGTATCGCTCAAGGTGGTTAAAAACGGCTGTGCGGTTAATACGCCCGCGTTTGAACAGGCTATTACCGATACCCGACCAAGAGTTGATGGCAAGGATGTCAGCCTGGATGAGGCCGTGGCAAAGGCTGCGGCATTGTTGAAAAACACCAATCAGCCGGTTATCGGCGGCTGCGCGACCGATGTCAACGGAATGCGGGCGTTGTTGGCATTGGCTGACCGTAGCGGCGCGGTAGTCGATAATATGAATTTTACCGGAGCACGGAATAACTTTCTGGCCTTGCAGGATTCCGGCTGGATGAATACGACGCTGGCGGAAGTAAAAAACCGTTGCGATTTGTTACTGGTGGTTGGCGCTGATTTGGAAAGCTTCTCGCCGCGCTTTTTCGAGCGTTATCTATGGAATGAAGCATCCATGTTTCTGGCCGATACCGGCAAGCGTGAGGTTATTTATTTGGGCAAAGCGCCTTCCGGTACGGCATCGACTTCGCCTAGCGGTCAAAAAGCGTTGGTTTTTGAATGCGCAAACGATGACCTTCCAGATGTAGTTGCGGTATTAAGGGCGCTGGTTAAAGGCAATCCGATTCGGGTTGATTCCGTCGGAGGCATTGCAGTAGCCGATTTACAGGGTATTGCCGATAAATTATTAGCGGCGAGCTACAGCGTAGTGACCTGGGCGGCGGGCGCGTTGGCCTACAGTCAGGCCGAACTGACCGTGCAGACCATTTCTGAGATGGTTAAGGATATTAACAACCGGAATACCCGTAGCTCCGGTTTACCGTTGGGCGGCAAAGAAGGCGACCAGACCGCTAACCAAGTTTGCGGCTGGACGACCGGCTATCCCGCACGTACCCGTTTTTCCAGTGGTTTTCCCGAATACGATCCCTATTTGAATGATACCAATACCTTGCTGGCTAATGGCGAAGCTGACGCTTTGGTTTGGGTGCAGGCGTTTAATAGCAAGGCCGTACCGCCGGCAACAAACCTGCCGACTATTGTGGTGGGTCGTTCCGGTATGACCTTTGACCAAGAACCGGATGTGTTTATTCCGGTCGGTACGCCGGGCATTGATCATGCCGGTCATGCTTACCGGATGGATAACGTGGTTGCGATTCGGTTGAAGAAACTGCGCGATTCCGGTCTGCCCAGCACGTCCGACGTGCTGAATGCCATTGAACAAGCTTGTAGGTAAGTAATTATGTTGATTAGATTAACAGGCGGAGCGGTTTATGATCCTGCGAGCGGGATTGATGGCGCGAAACAGGATATTTACATTCAGGACGGGCGTATCGTCGATAAGCCTGTAGGCGATTTTAAAGTCGATAAGGAATACGATTTAAAGGGCAAGGTGGTGATGTCCGGCGCGATTGATATGCACACGCATATCGGCGGCGGCAAGGGCAATATCGCCAGAACCTTGTTGCCGGAAGATCACCGTGCCGATCCCGTTGCTCGCACCGACATTACCCGTTCCGGCTGCGGTCATGCGATGCCCAGCACCTTTGTGACCGGCTACCGTTACGCGGAAATGGGCTATACCGCCGGTTTCGAGCCTGCGGTATTGCCGATTAACGCACGTCAAGCGCATATGGAAATGGCCGATATTCCGATTCTGGATAAAGGCGGTTATGTGTTGATGGGCAGCGATGATTATTTGCTGCGCATGCTGACGGCCAAAAAGGATCAAAAAGCTATTAACGATTACGTCGCTTTTACCATGCAATCGGCAAAAGCCATCGGCGTTAAAGTCGTTAATCCAGGCGGTATCAGCGCGTTCAAATTTAACCAGCGCAAACTGGATCTGGATGAGCAAAACAGCCATTACGGCGTGACCCCGCGTGAAATTTTACGCGTACTGGCGACAGCCGTTAAAGAGCTGGGCATTACTCACCCTCTGCATGTGCATGGTTGCAATCTCGGCGTACCCGGCAACATGAACACCACGCTGGACACCATTCAGGGCATAGGCGGCTTGCCGATGCATTTGACCCATATTCAGTTCCATAGCTATGGCACGGAAGGCGATTTCAAGTTTTCATCGGGCGCGGCGGCGATTGCCGAAGCGGTCAACAAAAACAAGAATATCACTATCGATGTCGGGCAGATTCTGTTCGGGCAAACCGTAACCGCGTCCGGCGACAACATGCGTCAACATGCCAATCATAAACATGCCAGCCCAAATAAATGGGTGACTATGGATATTGAATGCGATGCGGGTTGCGGTGTAGTGCCGTTCAAATACAAAGATAAGAACTTTGTTAATGCGTTGCAATGGGCGATAGGCTTGGAAACCTTCCTATTGGTTGATGATCCTTGGCGTATTTTCCTGACTACAGATCATCCTAACGGTGCGCCGTTTACCAGCTATCCGCATTTGATCCGCTTGCTGATGGACAGAAGTTTCCGTAACGATGTGTTGGCGACGATACATCCCGAAGCGCAAAAAATGACCACTTTGGCATCGATTGAGCGCGAATACAGTTTGCAGGAAATTGCAATCATGACCCGCGCCGGTGCGGCCAGATTGATCGGTCTACAAGATCGCGGAGCTTTAAGCGCCGGTAACTGGGCGGATATTACCGTCTATACCGACAACGCCGACCGGCAGAAAATGTTTGAGAAACCGGATTATGTGTTTAAGGATGGCGAACTGGTTGTGGTTGACGGCAAGGTCGTTCATACCAAATGGGGTACCACCCATGTTGTTAAGCCGAACTTTGATGCATCGGTAGAAAAGGATTTGCAGAAATATTTCGACCGGTTCATGACTATGAAGCTTGGCAACTTTACTATCAGTGATGATGAAATAACCGAGGATGGTCGCGGCAGTTTGACCGTGCATCCGCTGAAAGGGAGCGTGGCATGATTATTATGAGTATGAAAAAATGACGACATTAACCTTTGATACCTATGCGTACATTCGTAAGCTGAAAGATTCGGGAGTAACCGAAGAGCAAGCGTGTGCGCAAGTGGAAGCATTGAGTCTGGCTTTTGAGCAATTTCAATCGGAATTACATTTGTCCGAGTCTGCTACTAAGCAGGACGTTAGAGAGGCTGTTCGAGAGTCTGAATTAAAGCTGGAGTTAAAAATTGCTGAAACTAAAGCCGATTTGATACGCTGGATTGTTGGTGCCGGATTTTTACAAACGGCTTTGATCGCCGCATTATTAATTAAACTGAGCGCTGGAATATGATTATTAACGGTGTAACTATAGACGCTACGTTTGCCGAAGCGTTTCCGATGAAAGCCACCCGAGCCATTATCACCGCGCAAAATGAAAAATGGGCGATGATCTCGGCCCAAGCCATGACAGGTTTTGCGACCTCGGTGATTGCCTGTGGTTGTGAGGCAGGGATTGAGCGGGTTCTTGATCCTTCCGAAACGCCAGATGGTCGCCCTGGTGTATCCATCATGATTTTTGCGATGGGCGGCAAGGGCTTGGCCAAGCAGCTGGAAACCAGGGCAGGGCAGTGCGTTTTAACATCGCCAACTTCAGCGTTGTTTGCTGGTATCGATGGCGGAACCAGAATAGCTTTAGGTAAAAACCTGCGTTATTTCGGCGACGGTTTTCAGGTGGCTAAGCTGATCGACGGCAAGCGTTACTGGCGTATCCCGGTCATGGATGGCGAGTTTTTAGCCGAAGCGACTACCGGGCAAGTCGAGGCCATTGGTGGTGGTAATTTTCTGGTGTTGGCCGAGTCCCAGCCGCAAGCCTTGGCGGCCTGCGAGGCGGCGATTGAAGAAATGCGTAAGATCCCCAATGTGATCATGCCGTTCCCCGGCGGCGTAGTGCGTTCCGGTTCCAAAGTCGGTTCAAAATATGCGGCTTTGGGTGCGTCAACCAATGACGCGTTCTGCCCGACGTTAAAAGGCATGACCAAAACCGACCTTTCGCCGGAAATTGAATCAGTTATGGAAATCGTAATCGACGGTTTGACTAAAGAAGACATTGATAAAG
Source organism: Candidatus Methylobacter oryzae (assembly GCA_945861405.1). GTDB lineage: Bacteria > Pseudomonadota > Gammaproteobacteria > Methylococcales > Methylomonadaceae > Methylobacter_A > Methylobacter_A oryzae_A. The sequence continues at coordinate 6,454 of CAMAUL010000085.1, forward strand.
CCATGCGCGTCGGCATTCGGGCGGTTTGCGATTTGGGTGCTGCGAACGGTATTAAGCGCATTAGTGCGGGTAATTACGGTGGCAAGTTGGGGCCGTTTCACTTTCACTTACAGGAGATTATGGCATGAGCGCTTTAACCTTTACGCTGAAACACAAGCCGGATCAGCGCGTGGATATGTCCCCGTTGGTTTGTCAGAAGTTGGCTGATATGCAGCCTGTTGAAATTGCCGCGCTCACTTTGCAGAATGGCAAGCGCAAAATCCGCGTGGATGAGTTATTCGATATTACCGGTTCCGATGCGCAAAACATCGTGATCAAAGGCAGCTTTGACAAGCTGGATTTTATCGGCAAGGAACTGGATGGCGGACGCATCACGGTTGAAGGCGATGCGGGCGCTTATCTGGGGCTGGGTATGAAATCCGGCGAGATTGAGGTGTCAGGCGATGTCGGGCTTTATGCGGCTTGTGAAATGAAAAAAGGCTTTCTAAAGATTAACGGTAATGCCGGTGATTTTTTGGGTGCGGCCTTGCCCGGCAATAAAATGGGCATGAAAGGCGGCGCCATCCTGGTTAAAGGCAATGTCGGTGAGCGCGCAGGCGATCATATGCGACGCGGTAACATCCTGATTGAAGGCAATGCCGGCGATTACTGCGGCTCCAGGATGACGGCAGGTACTATTGCTGTCATGGGACAGACCGGCAGATATTTGGGTTTTGCAATGCGCCGAGGTACGCTGTTGTTATGGAATCAGCCGCAGGCATCGGCAAGATTTAATGATTGCGGTGCGCATACCTTGGCGTTTTTGCCGATATTGTTCGCATCATTTAAAAAATTGAATTCCAAGTTTGCGGATAGCTCTGCGGCTTTTAACCGGGTGCAACGGTATGCTGGGGATATGTCGGAAATGGGTCGTGGCGAGGTTTTGGTAAGAATAAGCTAATCGGCATTGGGTTAGGGATGGATACAAAAGCCTCGGTATAAAAGCTGGGGCTTTTTTATTGGAGCTCTGTTCGTTGGTTAATGCACCAATTAACAAGCTTAATTAGAGTTGCGTTTATATATTCATGGCATCAATATTAACAACAACCGATCATAGCCGGGATATTGCCGGTTTAAAGTACGTTTACCCGGTACTTTCCAGGCGGGCAGGCGGCTTGTCCATCGGTATCAATTTTAATATCAATAACGCCTGTAATTGGCGCTGCATTTATTGCCAAGTACCAGATTTGAAAATCGGTGCCGCGCCGGACTTGGATTTTCAGTTGCTGGAAGAGGAGTTGCGGTTTTTTCTTGATGATGTGCTGCATGGCGATTTCTATCAGCGTTTCCAAGTGGATAAAGACAATCGGGTCATTAAGGATATTGCTATTTCCGGCAACGGCGAGCCGACCAGCGTAAGGGATTTTGACAAGGCCGTGGCTTTGATTGGCAAGGTAGCTACTGAAGTCGGAGTTTTTCCGCAAAGTCATTTTGTGTTGATTACCAATGGCAGCTTGGTGCATCGGCCTAGTGTCCAAAGTGGCCTGAAGGTATTAAAGGAATATGGCGGAGAAGTATGGTTTAAGTTGGATAGCGCGACCGAACAGGGCAGGGCTTTAGTCAATAATGCAGGTCAAAGTTGTCAGGCGAGCGAGGAGAATCTATTGCTTTGCGCAAGGCTTTGCCCGACTAAGCTGCAAACCTGTTTATTGGATTACGACAAACAAGGCTTATCCCAGAAGGAAAAAACCGCATTTCTTGATTTGCTGAAGGATATTAAAGCGAAAGACTGTGTGCTGAAAGGTGTGATGCTGTATACGATTGCCAGACCCTCACTTCAGCCAGAATCCGTTCGGCTGGAGAGGCTGTCGGTGGAGGCGCTGACTGCATTTGCTGATGAAATCAGGCTCTTGGGTCTTGATGTGTCGGTAAGTAATTAGGCTAGGCTTTGGTGTTCAGCAAAGATCCAATCGTTTCTTTATCGGCTTGGAGCAGTTTAACTGCGGCAGACGTTTCCAGTTCAGCTTCTTTTAGGCTAATCACTGGTTTGATAATGTCGCTGGAATTGAACTCTGAACTGCCGACCTCATTATCTTGTACGGGCAGTTTAGCAATCACGTCGGCGGCATCTGCTGATTTATGTTGGGCATTATTGATGATATTAACTGCGCTGGTGGTTGGTGAAATGTTCATTTCGTACCCCTTATACATTGAATTGACTTCAAAATAATATTACATCTATCTGGGCAATATGCAAAGGTTTTATGCGGCTTTAGGGTGGAAATGTGAACAATAAGGCATTTTTATTAACGATGATAGGCTAGGTGCGCGCAGGCTTTTTCAAAAATTTATAGCTTGTTGCTGATGCATGATTACGGCTATAATTAGCAGTTCATTAAAATGCGAATGTGGCGGAACTGGTAGACGCGCTGGATTTAGGTTCCAGTAGGTTATCCTGTGAGAGTTCGAGTCTCTCCATTCGCACCACCCAATTCATATTTAAGAGTTAGCGATCATCGCTAACTTTTTCAATTCTTTTGAGCCGTTTATCGGCATCTTATAAAAAAATCTTTTTTAAATTGTGCGAGGTAAAGAAATGCAAGTTTCTGTCGAAAAGACATCAGAATTAAGCAGAAAAATGACTGTTAGCGTGCCTGAAGAAGTCGTTCAGGAAAAAATGGCGGCACGTTTAAAGTCGTTGGCGCACTCAGTTAAAATTGATGGCTTTCGTCCAGGTAAAGTGCCTCAGCATGTTGTTGTAAAAATGTACGGAGACAGAGTTCGCGGTGAAATTACCGGGGATTTGATTCAAGCTACTTATTATGAAGCGTTGCAGGAACAGGATTTAAGACCTGCCGGTCATCCTCATATTCATCCCGCTGATGAATCCGAAGGTTTTAAATATACTGCCGAGTTTGAGGTTTATCCTGAAATCTCACTGGAAGGCGTTGAAGAAATTAAAGTGTCGCGTCCTGTTGCGACCGTTCAAGATGTCGATGTTGACGGCATGATCGGGAAACTAAGAGCGCAAAAGAAAACCTGGGCCACCGTTGAACGCGCATCCCAGGGACATGATCGCGTGACGATCAGTTTCACAGGCGTTTGTGAAGGCGAGAGCTTTACCGATGGAAAAGTAGAAAATTATCAGGTTGAAATTGGCGCAAAACAAATGATTTCAGGTTTTGAAGAAAATCTGATCGGTCTTAAGGCGGGCGCTAATAAAGCATTTGAACTACCTTTTCCTGAAGAATATGGTAATGATAAATTGGCCGGTAAAGTGGCTCAGTTTGAGGTTGAAGTCATTAGCGTTGAAGAGCCGGTGTTGCCCGAGATTGATGATGCTTTTATTAAGGCATACGGAATTGAGGGCTCGATGGATGCTTTCCGTGAAGATATCAAAAGCAATCTGGAAAGCGAGCTTGAACAGGCATTGCGTGGCAAGCTGAAAAACGCAGTGATGAATGCTTTATATGAAAAAATCCAGATCACCGTTCCCAATACATTGGTTGACCAGGAAGTCGAAAGTATGATGAAGCCGTACATCGAAACGGCTAAAAGACAGAAAATGAAGCTGGAAGATTTGAAATTGCCCAGAGACTTGTTCGAGGAACAGGCAAAACGTCGAGTAGCGTTAGGTTTGATCTTAGGTGAAATTATTCATAAAAATGAGATCAAAGTGGACGAAACTAAAGTACGCTCCACTATTGAAGATATGGCGAAAAGCTACGAGCGCCCAAAGGATGTTATTGATTGGTATTATTCCGATGAAAGCCGTTTAAACGATGTACGGCAAATGGTTTTGGAAAACCAGACCATTGACTGGCTGGTTGCTCGGGCAAAAGTGTCCGACGAGGCTATTAATTTTAATGATGCGATGAGCAAACAAGGGTAAGGAATTTAAATGTATAACCAGTACATAAAAAATCAAATGATAACTCCTGAAGCTGCAGGCGGATTGGTTCCTATTGTTATTGAGCAAACGGCTCGAGGCGAGCGATCTTTTGATATTTATTCCAGATTATTAAAGGAACGGGTCATCTTTCTGGTGGGCCAGGTTGAAGATTACTCGGCTAATTTGATTGTTGCCCAGTTGCTGTTTTTGGAGTCTGAAAATCCTGACAAGGATATTCATTTGTATATCAATTCACCGGGTGGCTCGGTGACGGCGGGCATGTCAATTTATGACACCATGCAGTTTATTAAGCCTGATGTCAGCACCATGTGTATTGGTCAGGCTGCCAGTATGGGCGCATTGCTTCTGACGGGTGGAGCAAAAGGTAAACGTTATTGTTTGCCTCACTCAAGAATGATGATTCATCAGCCATTGGGCGGTTTTCAGGGTCAGGCTTCGGATATTGATATTCATGCCAGAGAAATTCTGTCCATCAGGGAAAAGCTGAATAAAATTCTTTCCGATCATACCGGTCAACCGATAGAAAAGGTTCAGCAGGACACCGACAGAGATAACTTCTTAAGTGCAAATGATGCGGTTAGTTATGGCTTGATTGATCAAGTGTTGTCGAGCCGGGCAGTGATTGCAGATAAATAATGGTTGGTATTTTTTTGTATTTCGATCTATTCTTTGCCCTATTGAAAATAAAAACATCATTTCTGGATGTTTGCGGGAGCCCAATTTATGAGTAATGACAAAAACAGTAAAGACGACGATAAACTGCTTTATTGTTCTTTTTGCGGTAAAAGTCAGCATGAGGTCAGAAAGCTTATTGCCGGGCCATCAGTTTATGTCTGCGATGAGTGCGTAGATCTTTGTAATGACATTATCAAAGACGAATTGCAGGATGATTCATCTTCTCTTGGCGGTGGCGAGTTGCCCAAGCCGAAAGAGATCAAGGAAGAGCTTGATGCCTATGTTATCGGGCAGGAAAAAGCGAAAAAGATCTTGGCCGTGGCGGTTTATAACCACTACAAGCGTCTGCGCAACAAGTCTAAGAAAGATACGATTGAATTAGCCAAAAGTAATATTTTGTTGATTGGGCCCACCGGTTCAGGGAAAACCTTGCTGGCTGAGACTTTGGCGCGTTTACTGGATGTGCCGTTTACTATCGCCGACGCAACTACGCTGACCGAAGCCGGTTATGTGGGTGAAGATGTAGAAAACATCATTCAGAAGATACTGCAAAAATGTGATTATGATGTAGAGAAGGCCGAAAGCGGTATTGTCTATATCGATGAAATCGATAAAATTTCCCGGAAATCCGACAATCCGTCAATTACCCGTGATGTATCAGGCGAAGGTGTTCAGCAGGCGCTGTTGAAGTTGATTGAAGGGACAATTGCTTCGGTTCCGCCCCAAGGTGGACGCAAGCATCCGCAGCAGGAGTTTTTGCAGGTTAACACAGCAAATATCCTGTTTATAGTCGGCGGTGCTTTTGCGGGCTTGGATAAGGTTATTAAAGATCGCTCGGAGAAAGGCGGGATAGGTTTCTCGGCCGATATAAAAACCAAAGACGAATCTAAAAATATTGGGCAACTGTTTGCCGAAGTTGAGGCAGAAGACTTGATTAAATACGGATTGATTCCTGAATTTGTGGGCCGTCTTCCGGTTGTTGCGACCTTGGAAGAGCTGGATGAAAATGCTTTGGTGCAGATATTGACCGAACCTAAAAATGCGCTGATCAAGCAATATAAGCACTTATTCGAGATGGAAGGCGCTGAGCTGGAATTCCGCGATGATTCGCTGATTGCGATAGCGCGTAAAGCGATGGAAAGAAAAACAGGCGCAAGAGGACTCAGAACCATTGTTGAAAATGTCCTGCTGAACACCATGTATGAGCTGCCGTCTGCGGATAATATCTGCAAAGTGGTGGTTGATGGCGGGGTCATTTTAGGTGAATCCGAGCCTATTCTGGTTTATGAGACAGAAAAGAAAAAAGCCTCGGCTGAATCTTAAAACTTATTGCCGGATCATGAAAAAAGGGAGCTTTGATTTTTAAAGCTCCCTTTTTTTGTGCGGTAGATAAGCAAAGGCGCTCTTTCGAGGCGGCATCCTTGCTATTTTAATTAACGCCCCCATAACTTTCTTTTTAAGAAAATTGGTATAAAGGCTCCATTTATGGAAACGCATAAAATGACAGAGTTACAACAAATAAATGTACTGATTCCGGTTTTGCCGCTCAGGGATGTAGTCGTGTATCCGCACATGGTCATCCCCTTGTTTGTCGGCAGGGAAAGATCGATTGATGCTTTGGATGCCGCGATGAAGGACAACAAACAGATTCTGCTGGTCGCGCAGAAAGAAGCGGAAGTTGATGAGCCTGAAATTGACGATCTTTATGACGTGGGTACTCTGGCTAACATCCTGCAGATGCTGAAATTGCCCGATGGCACAGTCAAGGTGCTGGTTGAAGGCATACAGCGCAGTAAAGTATTGCACTACAAAGAAACAGAAAGCTATTTTTCTGCCATGGTGACGGAAATTTACGATGTCTTAAAGCTAACCGAGCAAGAGCTGGATGTATTGCAGCGCACGGTTATTAATTCTTTTGATCAATACGTTAAGCTGAATAATAAAATTCCGCCGGAAGTCTTGAACTCGTTGTCGGGCATTGATGATCCCAGTCGACTTGCCGACACGATGGCGGCTCATATGACCTTAAAGGTCAATGAAAAGCAGGCTATTCTTGAAATGGCAGATATTGAAAAGCGTCTTGAAGATTTAATGACCTTAATGGAAGGGGAGGTTGACCTTCTGGAGATGGAAAAAAGAATCCGGGTGCGCGTCAAGCAGCAAATGGAGAAGAATCAGCGGGAATATTATCTGAATGAACAGATGAAGGCGATTCAAAAAGAGCTGGGGGATATGGATGATGTACCCAATGAAATTGAAGAGCTGGCGAAGAAAATTGAAAGCGCCGGTATGTCTAAGGAGGCCAAAACCAAAGCCGATACTGAGCTTAACAAGCTTAAACAGATGTCGCCTATGTCGGCAGAGGCAACCGTGGTACGCAATTATATTGACTGGATGGTCAATGTACCCTGGAAGAAAAAAACCAAAGTACGGCATGATTTAAAGGTTGCCGAGCAGGTTTTGGAAGCCGAACATTACGGTTTGGATAAGGTTAAGGAGCGCATTCTTGAATATCTTGCCGTTCAGCAACGGGTGAAGCAACTTAAAGGGCCGATTTTGTGCTTGGTGGGGCCTCCAGGCGTGGGTAAGACTTCACTGGGCGAGTCTATTGCCAGGGCGACTAACCGCAGCTATGTGCGTATGGCCTTGGGTGGTGTGCGTGATGAGGCTGAAATTCGCGGGCATCGGCGCACTTATATAGGCTCGATGCCGGGTAAGATTTTGCAGAATCTGGCGAAAGTGAAAACCCGAAATCCAATGTTTTTGCTCGACGAGATCGACAAAATGGCGGCGGATTTTCGTGGGGATCCTGCGTCGGCTTTATTGGAGGTACTCGATCCCGAGCAGAATCACACTTTTTCAGACCATTATCTGGAAGTGGATTTCGATTTGTCCGATGTGATGTTTGTCGCGACCGCCAATACCATGAATATTCCTCCGGCATTGTTGGATAGAATGGAAGTCATACGCATCGCGGGCTACACCGAAGACGAAAAGATCAATATTGCAATCCGGTATTTGATCCCCAAACAAGTGAAAAATAACGGCCTTAAGGAGCGGGAAATTCAGATCACGGAAGAAGCGGTCAGGGACATTATTCGTTATTACTCACGGGAAGCAGGCGTCCGGAGCCTTGAGCGGGAAATTTCGAAAATTTGCCGTAAAGTGGTGAAAGATTTGTTGTTGAAGCCGAGAAAAACTAAAGTTGTGGTTAATCCTGAAAATCTGGGTAAATATCTGGGCGTTAAGCGCTTCCACTACGGCCTTGCAGAAGAGAAAGATCAGATTGGACAGGTTACCGGTTTGGCTTGGACTGAAGTGGGCGGCGAATTATTAACCATTGAGACGGCGGTAATTCCTGGCAAAGGCAAGCATTCGGCAACGGGCAAGCTTGGCGAGGTCATGAAGGAGTCGATTGAAGCGGCGATGACCGTGGTCAGGAGCCGGTCGGAAATTTTAGGCATCGATAACGAGCTGTTCCAGAAGAACGATATACATATCCATGTGCCGGAAGGCGCTACGCCCAAAGACGGCCCTAGCGCGGGCGTTGGCATGTGTACGGCCATTATCTCTGCCTTGACCAAGATACCTGTTCGGGCTTGTGTGGCCATGACCGGTGAAATCACCTTGCGAGGCGAGGTGCTGCCTATCGGGGGCTTAAAAGAAAAGCTTTTGGCGGCTCATCGGGGAGGCATAACAACGGTTTTAATTCCTGCCGAGAATGAAAAGGATTTGGCCGAGATACCGGAAAATATCAAGCGGAACCTGGAGATAAAGCCTGTTCATTGGATTGATGAGGTGCTGGAAGTTGCTTTGCAATATATGCCGGTTCCGGTTGAAAAAATAGAAACGGACGAGACAGGAAAAAATGAAACTGACGTAGTTAAAGTCGTAAATCAGGGTTTAACAGCGCATTAATTAGTTTTCGGTTTTGTCGAGAAGTTGGCAGAACCTTAAAAATCATGGTCTCCGGGGTTAGTTAATGCTTGACACTGCGCAAGTGCAGTTGTTATAAAGTCCTGTACTTTTTGTGTCGCTGAAGAGCAGGCATAAGAATTATCAAGCTGGTCTTCTAACATATAATTTAAAAAATGACTTCCTAAGGGGGAATAATGAATAAATCGGAACTTATTGACGCTATAGCAGAGTCTGCTGAATTAACTAAAGCAGATGCGGGTCGTGCATTGGATGGTTTTATTGGCGCAGTTACTAAAGCATTGAGCAAAGGTGATTCAGTCGCTTTAGTTGGATTCGGAACATACGCAGTAAAAGAAAGAGCGGAGCGTAAAGGCCGCAACCCACAAACTGGGGCTGAGATTACCATTAAGGCAGCAAAAATTCCGTCATTTAAAGCTGGTAAATCCTTAAAGGATGCTGTAAACTAGGCATTCTTTAGTCGGGTGCTTAGCTCAGCTGGGAGAGCATCGCCCTTACAAGGCGAGGGTCGGGGGTTCGAACCCCTCAGCACCCACCAGACTTTGGAGTGGTAGTTCAGTTGGTTAGAATACCGGCCTGTCACGCCGGTGGTCGCGGGTTCGAGTCCCGTCCACTCCGCCAAATT
>CAMAUL010000086.1 GCA_945861405.1 Candidatus Methylobacter oryzae
CAGCGTCGGCAGCAGTGCAGATGACGTTTATAAAGCCAGGCAGCCGGTGTTTGCCGCTGAATTAAATAATGCCATGAATAAACAGGATGCCACCAGCAAGGTGAATGTGCTGGGCGTGGTTGAGGATAAATCAGCCCCAGTTATGGAGTACGCGCCGAATCATCCTTTGGCTAATCAAGACGGTTATATCTTTAAATCGAACGTTAATACGGTTGAAGAAATGGCCAATATGATGTCGGCATCGCGTTCCTATCAAAATAACGTAGAAGTACTGAATACGGCAAAGCAGATGATGCTTCAGACTTTAAAAATGGGACAGTAGGAGATAACAATGGCTATTCCAGAGCAAGATAATACACTCAGCAAGTACAGCAATTTAACCCGCACAGTTAAAAAAGACACGGGGACAACACCTAAAAAAGATTCGTTAGGGCAGGCGGCGTTTTTAAAATTAATGACTACGCAGATGACCCATCAGGATCCGACAAAACCGATGGAAAACGGGCAGTTTTTAACGCAAATAGCGCAGTTTGGCACGGTGTCCGGCATCCAGGATTTGCAAAAGTCATTCGGCGATTTTGCCACTTCAATCAACTCCAGTCAGGCATTGCAGGCATCAACTTTGGTAGGACGGCACGTATCGGCGCCAGGTACGAAAGGGCTGTTGGGCGTAGGGGGCGCTATAGCCGGCGATATTAATTTGTCGGGCAGTGCGTCCAATGTGCATGTCAAAGTGACCAATGCAGCTACCGGTGAAATTGTACGGAATGATATAGAGCTGGGCGCTCAAAGCGAGGGAAAAGTGCCTTTTGTCTGGGATGGCAATAATTCAAATGGTGTTATGGCCAGTCCAGGCGTGTATAAAATTGAAGCAACGGCTTTTGTTGATGGAAAAAATACCGTCATGGAAACGGATATTCAATCGAGAGTCGAGAGTGTTAGCATGGGCAGTGGCGCCAATGGCGTAAAAGTTAACCTGACCGGATTGGACAGCGTTGATTTCAACAAAATTAAACAAATTCTTTAGGATTGGGGGTGTAACATGGGTTTTGCAACAGCATTAAGCGGATTAAAAGCCGCATCAACAAATTTACAGGTCACCGGTAATAATATTGCCAACTCGCAAACGACCGGTTTTAAAGAGTCACGGACGGAATTTGCAGACGTGTATGCGTCCAGTCTCGGCGGCGTCAGCAAGACGCAACCGGGTTCGGGCGTAAAAGTCGTCAACGTGGCGCAACAATTTGCACAAGGCAATATCGAGGGTACTGAAAACAGCCTCGACCTTGCGATCAGCGGCAATGGCTTTTTTGTCTTGGCCAATAAAGTGAATCTTCCTGATCCTAATAATCCTCTTGCAGCCGTGGACCCTTCGGTGCCCGACTCCTATACCCGCAACGGCGCTTTTCAGTTAAATAGCGCGGGTAATGTCGTTAACGGTCAGGGCAAGTTTTTATTGGCTTTTGCGGCTAACGGCACTACCGCAGCGGAGGGGTTTAGCGTCGGTGTTTTTAGGCCGTTGACGCTGGATACCTCCCAGGGCTTGCCCGTGACTACCAAAAATATTGATATGAAGTTGAATATCAACGGGTCTGCCAGTTTGCCGACCTCTACAGTATTCAGTCCGAACGATCCTCGTTCTTATAACAATACCACCTCGGTCACGACTTATGACACCCAAGGGAATGCGCACATTGCCTCAACGTTTTATGTTAAAACGCCGGTGGCTAACTCATGGGATATGTATTTGTTTCTCGATGGTTTCGGTATTACCACCGGGGGGCCGGCGGTACCGCCGGTATTAGCGCCGCCTTCGACCGTGGTGGGAGCGGTTGTCGACCAGCCCGGATTGCCGGTGCCGGTCACGTTCACTGCCTCGGGTTTGCTTTCTGATGTGGGTCTTCTTGCCGCCAAGAGTCTTGGAGCTGTTGCGGTAGCTGCGGCAGTTACTGCGGCTACCGATGTGGCAGCAGCAAGGACAGCCGCGTTTAATGCCGATGCGGCTTTTGGCGCTAACGCCGGTCTCAATGCACTTGCGCTTTCAACCGCTCAGACTGCATTGACATCCGTCACTGCGTTTTCTGCCGCAGCCTCTGTAGCTAATAGCACTGCCAATACAGGCGCTTTTCCTACTGCCATTGCGGATGCGGCGGCTGCTAAAGCCGCTGCTGCTGCTGCCTTAGTATCGGCTACTGCGACAGTTACGGCGGCGGCGGCCCTTGTTTCTGCTCCTGCTCCGGGCCAAGCGGCGGCGGCGGCGGCTACGTTGGCGGCGGCGAATGTCACTAATGCTGCGAATCCCGCAGTTGGTTCAGTGCTAACTGCCCAGAATAAGTTTACTAACGTTTATTACCCAGCAGTTGTTAATGCGGCTATCGGCGCGACGACGGCAACCAAGGTAGATTTTGGAGATATTAATTTAGGACTGATTAATCCCAGTGCCAGTGTTGATCCGATGGCATTTGATATTGATTTTTTTGGCAGTACCCAGTTCGCTACGCCCTTTAGCGTTAACGCCTTACAGCAGGATGGTTTGCCTGCGGGTAACTTGACCGGCATTGATGTTGATGGCCAAGGAGTGGTGTTTGCAAGGTACAGCAATGGCGGCTCCAAGGCGCTAGGCCAGGTGGCGGTGGCGCGGTTTCAAAGCAATCAATCCTTGTCCAAATTAGGGGATACCGTCTGGGCTCAGACCTCAAGTTCGGGGCAGCCTATTTTTGGCGCGGCGGGCGACAATAATTTCGGGACTATTCAATCGTCAGCCTTGGAAGGCTCCAATACGGATTTATCCGCTCAGCTGGTTAAGTTGATTATTGCGCAGCAGGCTTATCAGGCCAATTCTCAAACCATTACCACTGAAAAAACCCTGATACAAACTATTCTGAATGCGTAGTTAGCTATTTTCAGGTTGTTTGCTAGTAGTGCGCCAAAGATAGAATGACGGTTAAGATGTAGGGGCGGATTTATCCGCCCTGGGCGATTGAAATCGCCCCTACACTAGACTCTATTTCGCTAGTTCCCAAGCTGGAGCTTGGGAACCAGCATAACCGCATCAGCTTGAATCGCACCCATTGGTTAAAGTATATTGCTTATTGGATGGTATATTTAGGTTGTTGGAACGATGTTTGCATGTATATTGTTTTATGATTCTGGTTTTAAGGTAAAGGAGAGCTGTTATGGATCGTAGTCTATATATCGCAATGAGTGGCGCCAAGCAGACGTTGCAGGCGCAAAACTCAAACGCCAATAATTTGGCGAATATGCAAACAACCGGTTTCAAATCCGATTTGGAATGGTTTAAAAGTAGACCTGTGGAGGGTGCAGGCTATCCTACACGGGTTTATGCAATGATAGAAAAACCGGGAACCGATTTTGCCCCCGGTGCCATGCAGACGACAGGGCGCGATCTGGATGTAGCCATCAATGGCGAGGGATGGATTGCCGTTCAGGGTGGGGATTACGATAGTAAAGAAGCTTATACCCGTGCCGGCGATCTGCGTATTACTCCTGAAGGTTTGTTGAAAACCGGAGCGGGTTTGCAGGTATTGGGGGCGACTGGGCCAATCACCATTCCTCCGGCAGAAAAGGTGACCATAGGCAGTGATGGTACTCTCAGCATTATTCCATTGGGCTCCGGTAATGCGACAACTATGGTAGAGGTTGGCCGGATTAAACTGGTTAATCCTGATCTAAAAGATATGGAAAAAGAGGGTGATGGTTTGTTGCATACTAAAAATGGCCAGCCGTTGGTAGCCGATGCTAATGTCAGTTTGAATTCAGGTGTTTTGGAAGGCAGCAATGTTAATGCGTTTGTAGCTATGGTAGAAATGATGGAGCTGGCAAAAAATTTCGAGTTGCAAACCAAGGTGATGAATAGTGTCAATGAAAACTCTGCTGTGAGTGCCAAGCTGATGCAAATGGGCTAGTTAAACACTCATCAAGATTCATAACCAGAAATGCCGAGCTTAGCTCGGCTTTTTTTTTGGAAGTCGATTTGGTCTTACGGCGTTCCAAAACAAAGATGGCACGGATCATGCTTTGCTTTTAAGTAAGGCAATAAATTGGCACTAAGGAGAATATCATGACTGAACGCGCATTATGGGTAGCTAAAACCGGTCTGGATGCCCAACAGACAAGAATGGCGGTTATTTCCAATAACCTGGCGAACGTCAATACTACCGGTTTTAAAAAAGACCGGGCAATGTTTGACGACCTTATGTATCAGAATATTCGCCAGGTTGGCGGGCAAACCACGCAAAATACTATAGCTCCAACCGGGACATCGCTGGGAACGGGTGTTAAAACAGTTTCAACCGAAAAAGTTCATAGCCAAGGTAATATTTCACAAACAGGTAATGATCTGGATGTGGCAATAAATGGCCGGGGGTTTCTGCAAATTTTGATGCCGAACGGCGATACCAATTATACCCGTGATGGCTCCTTAAAATTAGACTCAACGGGACAGTTGGTCACTTCAGGCGGTTTAACGCTGAATCCGGCGATCACAGTGCCAGTCGATGCCGAGAGTGTCAGTATCGGCACTGACGGTACGGTATCGGCTAAGATAGCGGGTACTGCGACACTGACCGTGTTGGGGCAAATCCAGACCGCTAATTTTATCAATCCCACCGGATTGCAGGCGGTGGGCGACAACCTTTATCGGGAATCTGCTTCCAGCGGTGCGCCGATAGTGGGAACGCCGGGGCAAGGAGAATATGGCACTTTGAATCAAGGATCTTTGGAAACCTCCAATGTTAATGTCGTTGAGGAGCTGGTTAATATGATTGAAGCGCAACGGGCTTATGAGATGAATTCCAAGGCGATTTCAACAGCCGATGAGATGTTGTCCTTTGTGACGCAACAATTATAAGTTAGGAGTGATGGCATGATGACTCAACGATTTGATTTTACGGTGAAGGGTGGTCTCTGCGTCATTGCTGTCGCGCTGTCGCTGTTACAGGCTTGTACGCCGATACCAATGAGGGATCCTGCCTTTGCTCCGGTTGCGCCGTCTGATTTAAGGCCGCCGGTACAAAACAGCGGATCAATCTATCAGTCCGGTTACGATACGCGCCTGTTTGAGGACCAAACGGCAAAAAGGGTCGGGGATATTCTGACTATTACATTGCTGGAGAACACCCAGGCGAAAAAGGCTGACGATCTTAATACAAAAAAAGATACTACGATGTCAGCCGAGGTTCCCTCATTATTTGGCCTTGCGGCATCGGCTTTGACCGGGCAGACGCCTAGAACCTCACTGGCGTCAGCAAAAGAATTTAAAGGGACGGGCGCTGCTGATCAAAGCAACAGCTTAAGCGGCAATATTTCCGTTACGGTTGTTGAGTTGTTACCCAACGGCAATTTAAGTGTACGGGGCGAGAAAAGAGTCACTCTAAATCAGGGTGATGAATTCATCCGGTTATCCGGTATCGTCAGGCCGGTCGATATCAACTCATCCAATATCATCACCTCAGACAAAGTGGCCGATGTAACCATTATGTACGTAGGCGAGGGTGCGATGGCCGATGCCAGTAAAATGGGTTGGGCGGCAAGAATTCTTAATAGCCCCTGGTTCCCATTCTAAGATAAGGACATGAACATGAACATGAACACACTACACAAACACATGCTTCTTTTGACTCTGCTGGGTGTTGCCTTCAGCGGGTCGGCTTATGCCGAACGCATCAAGGATATTGCCTCCATCGAGGGCGTACGCAGCAATCAGCTGGTAGGCTACGGCTTGGTAGTGGGATTGGATAAATCCGGCGATAAAACCACCTTTACCGGACAAAGCTTGCGCAGTATGTTGACCCGTCTTGGCATTACTTTGCCCCCTGGCATTGATCCTAAATCAAAAAACATTGCGGCGGTCTCTGTGCAAGCCGAGCTCCCTGCATTTTCCAAGCCTGGGCAAACGATAGATGTTACCGTTTCTTCTCTGGGCGATGCAAAAAGTCTGCGAGGCGGAACGCTGTTAATGAGTCCGCTGAAAGGGGCCGATGGGCAGGTTTATGCGATCGCTCAGGGCAGTCTGGTGGTGAGCGGTTTGAGCGCATCAGGTCAGGATGGTTCAAGCGTTACCGTCAACAATCCCAATGTGGGTCGTATTCCTAACGGAGCAATCGTTGAGCGTGTTGTTACCACGTCTTTTTCCGAAGGCGATGCGTTGATTTTCAATTTGCATACATCGGATTTTACGACGGCCAATCGCATGGCGGAATCCATTAACAAGGTGTTGGGCGCTAATACGGCAAAGGCGCTTGATGCGACTTCCGTTAGGGTGAGTGCGCCGGTTGATCCCAATCAAAAAGTGACTTTTGCTTCAGTGGTCGAAAATATGATGGTCATCCCGGATGATGCACCGGCGCGAGTGATTGTTAATTCCCGCACCGGGACTGTCGTGATTAACGGTAAGGTCAGGGTACAGCCTGCGGCGGTGTCTCATGGCAGTTTGACGGTTACTATTACCGAAGCTCCTCAGGTTAGCCAACCAGGTGCATTTTCCAACGGACAAACAGTGGTTACACCGAAATCTGACGTAAAAATTGAGGAAGAAAAAAACCATATGTTTGTATTTAATCCCGGTGTTTCCCTGGATGAAATCGTTCAGGCCGTCAACAATGTAGGTGCGGCACCCAGTGATTTGGTGGCTATTCTTGAAGCGCTAAAATCAGCCGGCTCCCTGCATGCCGAGTTAATTGTTATTTAAAGGTAACTGCTCAGCAGTTAAAAAATGGAACGCTGATGACGCAGATAATTAAGATTAAATAAGATTTTTATTGAATTATCCGTGATTATCATATCCATCTGCGTCATCTGCGTTCCATTGTATTTGATGGCAGAGTTGTTAGTTTGTAAGCACATTATTTAGGCGGAGGTTGTTATGTTAAATGGTACACAAAATGCCGATGTTTATACTGACTTTAATGGCCTGGCTAAATTAAAAAATCAAGCCAGAAAAGAGTCGCCGGAAGCGTTGAAAGAAGTTGCCAAGCAATTTGAATCGATTTTTCTAAATAATGTGCTTAAAAGTATGCGCGAAGCCAAGTTGGCCGAGGGCGCGATGGATAGTGATCAAAGCAAGTTTTATAACGATATGTACGATCAGCAGCTGGCCGTGCATTTGTCGGGTTCCCCCGGCGTTGGTTTGGCTGACTTAATCGTTAAACAACTGAGTCACGATAAACCTAAAAATGAGAAGCAGGATACTGAAGATTCTCTAAATAGATCAGGGGGATTGTCGCGTAGCGGTACTGAACAGCACCATGCGGTTAATCGGCAAATAAGTCAAAAAACTGACGGTTTTGCCGTTGGCTCTACAGAGGGTCAAGCTAAGGTTACTCCTTATACTCAGGATGTAAGCCCACTGGATGCTATGACTGAGTTTCCGTTCGATAGCCCGATGAGCGGATTAAAGGACGGTCACGCGCTGCCGATACAGTCTGCAGAAGAGTTCGTCCGGCGCTTGCACCCTCTAGCCGTCCAGGCTGCCAGGGAGTTGGGCGTGGAACCCAAGGTTATTTTGGCGCAAGCGGCGCTGGAAAGCGGCTGGGGACGCTCAACAATCAAGAACAGCAATGGCGACAACACGTTTAATTTGTTTAACATCAAAGCCGATAAGGCTTGGCAGGGCAAACAGGCGCAAGTGGCGACACTGGAATTCGACCAAGGCGTCGCTAAAAAAGTGAATGCCGGATTTAGATCCTACGATTCATTCCAGGAAAGTTTCAAGGATTATGTAGACTTTATAAAAACTAATCCACGTTATGGCGATGCCTTAAAAAAAGCAGGCAATGCGGAACAATATATGCATGAATTACAGCGGGCGGGTTATGCAACCGATCCGAAATATGCCAACAAGGTAATGAGCATTTATCAAGGTAATACGATGGCCGATCTGGAGCCTGATGTCATCATGGCGATGAATCAATGAGCACATTAAGTCTGGCCTCTAACGTTAACAATAGGACGCACACATGAGTATGTTAACAACATCATTATCAGGACTGATGGCGGCTCAGCGCTCACTGGAAGCTGTACAGCATAATATTTCCAATGTAAATACAGAAGGTTATAGCCGTCAAAAAGTGCAATTAGCGACTAAACCGTCTTTTGATAGCAATTACGGATTTGTCGGTCAGGGTGTAGACATTGTTAATGTCTCGCGCAGTTACGACCAGTTTATTACCAAGCAATTGAGCTCCAGTCTTTCAACATACGGAGAAGTGGATCGTTTTCATCAGCTCGCTGCTAACGTCGATAATATAATGGCCGATCCCAATACGGGGATGGCTCCTGTTGTGAAACGGTTTTTTAATGCCGTGCATGAAGTGGCGAGTAATCCCACCTCGATTCCTTCCAGACAGGTCTTATTGTCTGAAGCGGAGATTTTAACGCAAGGCTTCAATACGATGAATAGCAAATTTGAAGAGATGCGTACGCTGAACAATAATGATATCGGCAGCATGGTTGATAATATTAATACGTTAGCCAGCTCAATAGCGGCTCTTAATACACAAATCTCAGCAGAGTTAGGTAGATCACAGGGCTTGATAAAACCTAATGATTTACTGGATAAGCAGGATGCCTTGCTTGCAAAGTTAGCCGAAATAGTCAATGTCACGGTAATCCCTCAGAGTGACGGTACGTCCAGTGTTTTTATCGGTAGCGGACAGGCGTTGATTCTTCGGGGAGGTGCGTCAACATTCACCACGTTGCCGTCTCCATTGGATCCAACTAAGATAGATATTGGAATCAAGACAGCTAACACCATCGTGGATGTAACCAGTCAGATCAGTGGCGGCATGTTGGCGGGTTCATTAAGATTTCGGGATGAAGTGCTGGATCCTGCCCAGCAGAAACTGGGTAGGGTTGCCGCCGGTCTGGCAATGGAGATTAATGCACTTCATAACAACGGTTTTGATCTGAAGGGCACGGCGGGAACTGACTTGTTTAGCTTTGCCGGGACTGAAATTCCCGTTACTGAAGATACGCTTAATACGGGTAATGCGCTCGTTACGGCTAATTACCAGGATGTTAATGTCAGGCCATCGGCTGCCGCAAACCTGGATTATAGCGATTTTACTTTGAAGTATGTGAGCGCCGCAGGGCCGGTTAATTATACGCTGACCAGGACTCGGGATAATCAGGTGATTAATCTTACGGCCAACACGGTGGGAAGTGTTTCTACCTTGTCGTTTGCACCGCTAGCGAATCAACCGGCAAGTTTTAATCCAGCCGAATTCGACATGACCACTACCATCTCTCCCGGAATCTTTACGCAGGCCATCTCGGATGGTGCGCTGGCGGTACCGCGCGAGGTAACTTTCGGTGCATTTACAGATGCTGTTTCCGGCGGTGCGCTGGAGACGTTCACCATGGACATCGACGGCCTCCCCTTCTTAAGTGTGGGGCCTACCGGTGGTGCCGGCGTTACCGTGAGCAAAGCCGACCTGGAGGCCGCATTGCCAGCCTTCCTTGCCGCCAATCCAACCTACCAGAAAGTTTCAGGTTCCTTTACCGACGGCAACCTGCGGCTGCGTAATGTCAATGGTACGGGCATCGTCCCTAACATCACCGGCGCCACCCCTTTCACTGCTCCCGGGGGAGCCTTTGCGCCCAGTACCGTTAATATCACAGGTGCTCCTGTAGTTAATTCGACCGCCCTCAGCGCTTTTACTCTCAGAGTCGACGGTTTGACGATCTATACAGAGGCGGCGGCGCCCGGCGGTTCGGTCACTGCGAGCGAGCTTGATGCCGGGCTGAATACCTTCCTGACCTCCGGTGCAGGATTAGGCCAGTACACCAAGACCGGATCGTTTGCGAATAACGATCTGGTGCTCAGAAAGCTCGACGGCACGGCCTCTAGCCTTGCAATTACTGATTTTACCGTTGGCCCCGGCAGCTCCCCCGGTTCGTTTTCCGGTTCGCTTAACGGCGTGTTAGCCAGTCCGGCGGGCATTGATTTAAAAGTTGATTTGACGGGTAGGGCTATATTGGTCGGGGATCAGTTTCTAGTCAGGCCGACTTACGCTGCGGCTGAGAAAATCAGGGTTAATATTGATGACCCGACAAAAATAGCGGCCGCCACGAATATAGAAATTGATCCCGTGACTAAATTGCCCGTGTCGGTTATCAAGGGGCCGATGCCCAGTGATAACAGAAATGCAGCGAAACTGGCAAATCTGGAGAATAAGTTGAGCATGTTGGGGGGGAGCGCCTCATTTAGTGATACCTATGGTCAAATTGTTTCCGCTGTCGGAACCTTGACGCAGGCTGCTGGAGTTATTGCTTCGTCGCAGGAAGCATTATTAAATCAGGCAAAGGAGTCCAGAGAGGCGCTGGCAGGTGTAAATTTGGATGAGGAGGCCGCTAACTTAATGAAGTTTCAACAAGCTTATCAGGCATCCGCACAATCAATTTCAATAGTCAAATCCTTGTTTGATACGTTGATAAGCGCAGTTAGATAGGAGATATAACGATGAGAATTTCAACAGCGTGGTCACAACAGCTGACTGTTAATGCGATGGCTAGCAAGCAAACCCAATTGTCTAAGGTGCAACAGCAATTAAGCTCAGGACTTAAAGTGTCGACACCTGCTGACGATCCGGCGGGAGCGGTAAAAGTATTGGATTTAGAGAGAGCGATTGCAAAAACAACCCAGTATCAAAATAATATTGCCACTACTCGCGGACGCTTGAATATCACTGAATCGGCCCTGACAAACGCAAACGATATACTCGCTAACGCCAGAGAACTGACTATTCGGGCTAAGAATGACACTTTAAACAGTGCTGACAGGTTATCGATTAAGACTGAAGTGGATCAGTTAATCGAGGAATTGGCCGGTACAGCAAGCACCCAAAATGCCAATGGTGAGTTTATTTTTTCAGGCGATCTTTCGACGGTATCCACTTTTGCGAAAAACGCTACAACCGGTGAATATGTTTATCAAGGCGGTCAGCAGCAGCGGGTGGTGCAGATTAGCCCTACAAGGCAGGTTGCTGATGGCGATTTAGGTTCCACTGTATTTCAAGACATCGCTTCGAGTAGCCCAGCCAAAGACGAGAATGGCAACCGTAGCGTGTTTAATACTTTAAAGGCGCTGTCTGATGCGTTGGGGGCCACTTTTAAGGCGACTCCCGCCGAAATAACCGGCGACAAGTTTTTGCGCTACGGGCTGGATTATACGCTAGGTACCGCTCAATTTAAGTTGGTTGCTTCTGCGGAGAAAGTTGGGCCTGCGCCTTTTAGTCCTACTGTGCCGCCAACGCCGCTTGCACTTGTTACTCCGCCACCAACCATAGACTTGAGTGGTAAAAAGTTTGCCGGTGTGGAGGATGTTGTCACCGAGATTAATAACCAACTTGCGGGAACCAATTTATTGGCTGCAGATTTGGCCCCCAATACGGGCATCCCTGCTGTTGGTACTCCCAATTATAGGAATGTTATCCAAGCGCGTAGCAACGGCAATAAAATCGAGTTTGTTTCAGTGGATACAAGCACTGGTGGTACCGGCACCGGCTCGATCATAACAATCAGTAATGTTGCGGGAACATTTCTGTCGGATGCCGGTTTTACTAACAATCAGAGCAAGACGGGGTCTGACTTGCCGGTGCTGCCCGTTCAGGTTTTTCAAAGTCAGCTTAGCGATGTTTTAACCGATCTTGATACCGCGCAGAGCAGTATTTTGCAGGCAACCACCAGCGTCGGCGTGAGGCAGAATGTTTTGGATGATCAAGAAGCCCAAAATGATAAATTTATAATAGACACGAAGACAACGCTTTCTCAAGTTCAAGATCTTGATTATGCCGAGGCATTTAGCCGGTTTCAATTGCAATCCACCGCTTTGCAGGCCGCCCAGCAAACTTTTGCCAAGGTAAAAGAGTTGTCGTTGTTTAATTATATAAGGTAAATGTAATGAGTTATTGCTAAGGCCGGATTTGTTTTTGATTTGTTCAGGCACCCAACAAAAGTTGGGGCTACTCAGCGGGGATTGATGGCGTATCAGTCCCTTTTTTTTGCCTGAAAATGAGGCAGGTCGGTAAAAGGTGACAAATCCGTCAGGAACGGATTTGCATTCACCCGAAGGGCGTCAGGCAGGATAGCCTGACGTGAATCCGGTTCAAGGACGCACCTTTGTAGGGGCGACCGGCCGGTCGCCCCCTGCTACGGATAAATGACTTTAGGTGAAAAGTTGGCGGCGGGATATTTAGGGTCGAACTCGGCTGCTTTTTCTGCGGGCTTCTGGTCTGGGCATTTGGGTGAGGATTTAACCGACTCATTGTCGGTATAGATGACTTTAGGTTGAAAATTTGCAGCAGGGTATTTGTCATCGCTTCCAGCTGATGCGGTAAATGTAGTTAACGCTATCACAGCGGTTGCCAATCCTAAGATAATTATTTTTTTCATATGTTATAACCTTGGGTAGTTTGTACGGTAGGGGTATCCCTTGTGGATACCCATGAAGGGCAACCACAAGGGATTTGCCCCTACTCGGCCAAGAGTATCGGGTATTTTCGGCGAATCTGCAACTGTTTTTAAAGCCGTAAACCGGTCATAAAAGTTGTTTTATTTCGGGGTGATTGGCAAGCAACTGCTGCCTGAACGATTCAATAGCCAGCTCATTGTCGCGCTCATTTCGGGCGATAGGCACGACGATTTCGCTAACAACCTGCATCGGCGCTGCCGACAGGAATATCAATCGGTCGGCCAGCGCAATGGCTTCGCGCAGGTCATGGGTGACAAATAAAACCGTGTGCGGACGCTGTTGCCACAGTTTTAGCAGCAGTCCCCTGACTTGCCTTGCGGTCGGCGCATCCAGCGACACAAACGGCTCATCCATCAGCAATACCTCAGGATCAACCGCAAATGCCCGGATGATGGCGACCCGGCGGCTCATGCCCAATGATAGTCGTTCAGGATAGCTGTGTTGCGATGCCGTTAACTGCATCGCAACAAGCAATTCATCAATGACATCGGGCGATTGATTGCCATCCAATGCCAGCTCAATATTTTCCCTGACCGTCCGCCAGGGCAGCAGGCGCGGGTTCTGGAAAATGTAGCCGATTTTGGGATGTGTGTGTTGCTGCCCTACTAGGATTTCTCCATCATAGTCATTATCCAGACCGGCAATGATATTCAACAGCGTGGTTTTGCCGCAGCCGGACGGGCCGACCAGACAAATAAATTCATTGGAATTTAGCGACAGCTTAAGGTCGGCGATAGTTGGGCTAGCAGCAGTCGGATAGGTTTTGCTGTCGATATGGATTTGAATGTCAGTCATCTGCGCCACCGTAGCGCTTTTTTATCCAGCGGTTTTAAAACCATCAGTTCAATCAGCTGAATGACTGCAACAAAGGCGATGGTATAAGCCAGAATGCTGGCGACATCGAACAATTGAAAGAACAAATGCAGTTGATAGCCCATGCCGTTGCTGCGGCCTAATAATTCGACCACCAGAATGATTTTCCAGATCAGCGCCAGACCAGAGCGGGTCGCGCCCATCACGAACGGATGCAGTTGCGGCCAGATCACGTGAACCAGGGTTTTACGCCTGCCGAAACGGTAACAGCGCGCCATATCCAGCAAATCCTGATCCAATGTGCGCGTGCCTTCCCGGATCGTGACAATGACATTGGGCAGCTTGTTGATGACCACGGCGAGTATCGCCGCCGATTCGACCAGCCCGAACCAGACATAGCACAGGATAATGGTGACCAGTGCCGGGACATTCAGGAAAATTACCAGCCAGTTGTCGAAGAACGCATCGAGTTTTTTGTTGCGCCCCAGCACGATGCCGATCGCGCAGCCCAGCAGCATCGCAATGGTAAAACTGACCACCAGCCGGAGCAAGGTCACGCCGAGGTGAAACGGCAGTTGCCCGGACACGCAGCCCTGCCAGAAAACCCTGGCGACAACTTCGGGAGTCGGCAAGGTGTTGCTGTTTAAATAAACGGCCAATCCTTGCCAGATGGCTAAAAAAGCCAGCAAGGACAGGGTTGGTAATAACTTCTTAAGGTTCATCAAAACTGGGGATTTTTCATAAAGATATTATAGATAAAATGTAGGGTACGCTGTGCGTACCATTGACCTTAGGACGTCAATAACGTTATTAACGGCGGAGTTCAAAGCTGGCTTTGAACGATCTACAGAAAATGTGCGTACAAATCATCGAACAGGTACGCACAGCGTATCCTACCTAGCTATTCAATCGTCCAGAAAGTGCCGGGTTGCAGGTTTTCCGATTGCCCGGTTAACTGGTTGCGGCTTAACGAGCGCAGCAGTTTATAAATGCGGCCCGCTGCCAGCTGTTCCGCCTCGCCCCAATGCTCGATGCCGCCTTCGCAATAATGCTGGCGCAATTTAGTTTGGGTGGGCGCATCTTCGGCCTTGGTTAACGGGATGATTTTTTGCCAAGCGGCATCGGATGTACACAGCTGGTTTTTAGCCTGCTTGCTGGCGTTAAAAAAACTATTGACCGCCTGTTTATGCCCGTTCGCCCAGCTTTGCTTGAACACATAACCCAGAGTCGGTACATCTTGCTGAATGCCTAAGTCTTTTAAGATGCCTTTGCCATCGATAATCTGCCGGTAGCCCTCGGCTTCAAGCCGGGCGGCGAAATGCCAGTAGGTGAGGGCGGCATCGACGCGGTTTTGCTTGAGCTGTTCGGTAATCAGCGGCGGTGCGCCGTAGACCTTTTCCACCGATGCATTCAGATCCAGTTGTTCTTGCCCGGCCAAGGCTTGCAGTAACAGCCAGTTTTTGTCCAGTTCGCCCCCGGCAATTCCCAGTCGTTTGCCTTTGAGGTCTTTTACGGTATGGATAGGGCTGTTTTCCGGCACAATCAAAGCGCCCGAGGTATTCGAATAAGGGTAAAAGGTAAAATCGGAGCCGGTCGCGCGCAGCCTGGAAACCCAAATCCAGTCTGAAACAATCATATCGACCGCGCCCGATTGCAACGCAATCTTGCCTGCTTCCGCATTGGCTACGTGTTGAATTTCCAGCAGGAAATCAGCCTGCGGGTTATCTTGCAAAGCCGCCAATTCCCAATCGACAGTGCCAAAAGCCTGAACCCCGATCCGAATGACGGTTTTTTCCGCAGCATAAGCGCTGCATGAGAAAAGCAGGCACAGGCTGATAAAAAAGGCATTGAATTTCATAAAAGCTATCTCAGGCGAAGGTGAAAGTCGCCTATTCTATCCGTACGCGGGGCTGGGGGCGAGTAAGTTGATGCGGTTGGGTGCGATTCAAACTGATGTGAAATCCTGATTTCGCTAGTTCCCAAGCTCCAGCTTGGGAATTCGGGAGGCGAAGCTCCAGCTTCGCGGGACAGGAAGCTGGAGCTTCCAAGACTGGGTTCCCAAGTTGGAGCTCTCGTCGTTATACACAACCCTGTCCAAGAGTCGTCATACCGGCATGGATGCCGGTATCCAGCGCCATGGACGGTAACTTGACAGCTA
>CAMAUL010000087.1 GCA_945861405.1 Candidatus Methylobacter oryzae
AAGCTAAACAGGATATATTTGAATATATCGAGGTGTTTTACAACCGTGAACGACTTCATTCAGCCAATGACTATTTGTCGCCAGTGGACTACGAAATGCAGCTAAAATCTGCTTAACTTTGTGTCCGGAAAAGTGTTGACACATCAAAGCGCAAACGGCGCTGTTACATCAGGCCGAAACCGGCAAATTGTTGCGCGGTGTGTTGCAGCGTACCGAAAAGAGATATATGGAAGGCGTCGATAATCAAATTGCCTTGAGCCAAGAGAAAGTCAGGTACGCTAAAAACGAACAAGGCATGTTTCAGGTTTGCCAGACTTTGTATGATAAGTCTGCTGTATTGGCAAAGTCTTTGGGATTACGCCTCCCCGCCGGACATATTTTTCGGCTTGAAACATCCATCCCTGATGCGGAACATATGAACTTGGATGATGACGAGCTTGAGCTGATTATCCAGGACGATCCGGGTGTAAAAGCCGCAAAAGAGAGGGTGACGATGGCGCAGCATAAACTTGATCAGACCCGAGCAAGTTTTTATCCCACTGTTGCAATGACCGGACGATATGATTGGCTGGGACAGAATCCGAATAGTGCCGATGCAGCTATTAGTGCGACTTCGGCAAATAGTTATCGGTTCGGTGTCGTGCTTCAACAACCCTTGGGGCCTTTCACCTCGGAATATGCGGCAGTCGAAACAGCACATGCCGATGTGCTAAAAGCAGATGCACTCTACAGACAAGCACTGATCGATGCCGAAACCAAGCTTCGAACGGTATTGAATGCCAAAACCCAGACAGAGCTTTCCGCAAAATCTAGCCAGTTACAAACCGCGCAAACACGCTTAACTTTTCAGCAAACGAACCAGTTATTTAAAGATGGTTATGCTGATCTTGATGCCGTGTCCCAGGCGCAAGTTAGCCTGTCCAAGGAGCAACAGGCCACTGATGAATTGTTGGCAGACGCGAAGCTCGCCGCGTGGAATGCTTATCTGGTTTTGCGTCCCGATGAATTCGCGGCAGTGTTGTTCGGGGTTAATCATGCCGATAGCGTACTTACGGAACTAGAAAGCCAGCCGGAATTGTTACCGGAACATTCTGGCAAACTGTCAAGGTAATGCCTTATTGTGCTCTGGTCAGCTCATCACTCGATACTTTATTTTTCCGCTGATTTTTGAATTATTGATGCTTATATGCACCCATGTTCAACTCCACTCATCTTGCCGCAATGGCATTGGGTGCCCTGTCGTGGTTTATATTGCCCAATCTATTCCTTCATTCGCCTATGTGATCGTTGCCAACGGTGCATTAATGGGGATTTCGATGGGCTACAATCCTGATCGGCATTTATCAAGGGTGGTTTTACGCCAAGGATAACGACTGACTCATGAGAAATAGTGATCGCTGGAGTACAAGCTCTGCTTGCGTTAGCAGGCGGAGCCTGCACTCCAAATGCCGAAGGCTTCCCTTAACTTAACGGTATTGCCCTGCCCCGTTCATGTATAATTTCCCGCCATGAACATTATAAAAAAACTTGCCTCGCAAACTGCGGTTTACGGCATCAGCAGCATTTTCGGTCGATTCCTCCACTACCTGTTGGTGCCGCTGTACACCTATTATTTTTCGGCGGCGGAATACGGGGTGGTGTCGGAGTTTTACGCCTACGCCGGATTTTTTTCCGTGCTGCTGCTGTTCGGCTTTGAAACCGGCTATTTCCGGTTTCGCGACAAGGATCACCCGGGTCGCGATGTCGCCTATTCCACAGCGCTGCTGTTCGTGGTGCTGATCAATCTTGGCTTTTTTGCCCTGATATTGCTGATCAACACCCGGCTTTCTGCGGCGCTAAATTATGCTGACCATCCTGAATATGTATTGTGCTTTAGCCTGATTTTAATCATGGATGCGGTTGCCGCGATTCCGTTTGCTCGGCTGCGCGCAGAAAATAAAGCCTTCCGCTTTGCCGGGGTCAAGATCGTCGAAATTTTAATCACCGTGCTGCTGAGCCTGTTTTTCATCATTTATTGCCCGAAGCTCTACGCGGTCAACCCCGAGTCGTGGATAGAGCCGATCTACAACCCGGCCATCGGCATCGGTTATATTTTTATCGCTAACTTGATGGCCAGCGGCTTCAAGTTTTTACTGCTTGCGCCCCAGCTATCAGGTCTTGCCTGGGGTTTTGACCGGGCGTTATTCGGCCGCATGGTGCGCTATTCGTTGCCGATGGTGATGATCGGTTTCGCCGGGATCATCAACGAAATGCTCGACCGCGCCCTGCTAAAGTATCTGCTGCCTTACGATGCCCTGACCAACATGAAGATGCTGGGGATTTACAGCGCCTGTTACAAATTGTCGATTTTGATGTCGCTGTTTATTCAAGCTTTCCGCTTTGCCGCCGAGCCGTTTTTCTTTGCTTATGCCGACAAAAGCGATGCCCGCCAGGTTTACGCGGTGGTACTCAAGTTTTTTGTCATTTTCTGTGTGTTCATCTTCCTGCTGGTGACTTTATTTATCGATTTCTTTAAATATTTTGTCGGCGAGGAGTTCCGCGCAGGGATTGAGGTCGTGCCGATTCTGCTGCTGGCTAATCTTTGTTTGGGTATTTATATTAACCTGTCCATCTGGTATAAATTAACTGATCGTACCTTGATGGGCGCTTTGGTGTCTTTAAGCGGCGCGGCACTGACTATTGGCCTCAATATTTGGTGGATACCGCTGCTCGGCTATGTGGGTTCGGCCTGGGCGACGCTGGCCTGTTACGGCAGCATGGCTATCGTCTCTTATCTGTTGGGGCAGAAATATTACCCGGTCGATTACGATGTCAAACGCTTAATCGGTTATATTGGACTGGGCATCGGCTTGTATTATGCTCATGGACAACTGCTGGCGAGTTTAACTTGGCAGCCGTGGCTATTGGCGAGTGCATTGATGCTGCTTTATGTGCTGATTACCGCGCTATGCGAAAGCCGTAGGATTGTAGCAACATAGGCTGGAATAAGATTTCTTTTTAAGTCGAACTATAACACAGGCAAATATCATGGAAGTCAAAGCACGCCTTATCGGCGGATTTATTTTACTGCTGCTGGGCAGCTGGGTTTTACACAGTTTTCTGGAGTTTCTGGCTTGGGCGGTAGTCCTTGCCATTACCACTTGGCCGGTTTATCAACGCCTGCTGGCTTGCAACGAAGTGCACGGCAAAGCCACCTGGGGCGCTTTGCTGTTGACCTTACTGATCGGCGCAGTGATTCTTGTGCCGTTGGGTTATGGTTTAGTCCGACTGCTTAATGAGGTGCAATCGCTCGGACAAATTCTGAACAAGGCGCAACATGTCGGCCTGCCGCCGCCGGTCTGGCTGGAAACGATACCGGTGATAGGTCACTGGGCCAAAGATACCTGGATGAGCGCCTTAGGCAATCCGGTCGTGGCCAACGAATCGTTGCACTGGCTGGGAACCGGCGGCGCTATCACCTATACCAAGGATTTTGCCAGCCAACTGTTGCACCGGTTTTTCGGTTTCTTACTGACGCTGTTGGTGCTGTTTTTTGTTTATCAACACGGTACCGGACTGAGCCAATATGTGCTGTCAACCAACCGCAAGCTGTTTGGCGAAACCGGCGTACGATACGCCATCCATGCCACCGCAGCGGTGCGCGCCACGGTCAACGGCCTAGTGCTGGTCGGTCTGGGCGAAGGTTTGCTGCTGGGCGTGGGTTATGCGTTTGCCGGGTTAAGCCATCCGGCCATGCTCGGCGCATTGACCGGCGTTTTTGCGATGATTCCGTTCGCGGCCAAGCTGATCTTCGGTGCCTGTGCGCTGGTGCTAGTTGCGGAAGGCCACATGGCGGCGGGCAGCTCATTATTTGTATTCGGCGTGGTGGTTATCCTGCTGGCCGACAATTACGTACGCCCCAGACTTATCGGCGGCGCGGTTAAACTGCCGTTCATCTGGACGCTGCTGGGCATTTTTGGCGGGCTGGAAAACTTCGGTTTATTGGGCCTGTTTTTGGGGCCTACGCTAATGGCCGTGCTGATGTCGATCTGGCGCGACTGGGTTGCCGATATGCGCAAATCGGATGCGACTGCCGGGGAGCAAGATACGGAAGACGCGCTAGCCCATGAAAAAATTATTGAAATAGAGCCATCCCCCATCGCATCGCCTTTAGAATTCGACGATGGGCAATGACCGGGATGGACGGCATTCGCCACGATGAACAGCTCAAAAATCAGGGGCTTTTTGAGCTGAATAAGTATAAAAACCTATAGACTGTAGCCATTGAAAACCAAATAATACCCGTTCGTTTTTTGCTTATAGTTCCGGCCAAACAGGCGCCGGAAGGAACGAAACATGAATCTATACGATTTTCGCCGCACCCTGCGCCGCGCAGCCATGACTCGACGCACGTCTGACCGCCGTGAGATTTCCTATCCCTTCGGTTCGCCGGAGTGGGTGGAAAATATAAAAAAACATTATCTGGCTTGGCCAAAGTCCAACCGTCGTGACGCGAGCAGACGCAGTGATGAAAGGCGCGCAATTGAACGTCGTGAACGGCTGCTTTCTGAGCAACACCGTTCCGAAATAAAATACTCCGCTATTTTGCTTACCCAAGAAGAAAGAAAGCTGATTGAGGACTTGTATCTGGGCAACCTGGACAGCTGATTCACCGGGGTGAAGCTAACCGGCGTTATCCATAAACCCTTTCATTTTCATATCTGATTTTATAATATGATCAACGAACCAGTCTCGCATCAGATGATTCACTTTTGCACTGGTTTCTTTGGCTTCTTGCTGCGTAGTGATTTTCTTTTCGACAAACTCATAGATGATGCTTTTGATGACATCCAATTCAACCATCAGACTCCGATGTCCTGTTTTATTTTCCTCAAAATGAGGGAACATATACTTTGATTTGCAGCTTTTCTTCATGGGCAAAATGATCCCCAGCGAACTCATACAATTCATCGATAAAAAACTTCAAGGAATCTTTTTCATCCGGGTGACGCAGTACCGCTTCCAGCGCATTAATCAACGATATGATTAATTTGTGTTCTATATCAATATAGATATTTCCAACGCTTAATCTGGAATCCCATTTAATCGGCATAAGTACCTCTAAATTAATTTAGCCGTTGTACAATAAAAAACGATTGCAAGAATTAGCGAAGAAAGGTTTTGACGCCAAAAGCCTTAATAGTTTGTATTCATACCCTTATCGCCAATCCGTGGCCATGCCATTAGCACCGCCTTAACAACCGTCGCTAATGGAATGGCTAAAAACACGCCCCAAAAGCCCCACAAACCGCCAAAAAACAAAATAGCGACGATAATCGCAATGGCATGTAAATTAACCGCCTCGGAAAACAATATCGGCACTAACACAACGCCGTCCAGCGCCTGAATGATTGAGTAGGCAATAACAATGTACATAAACTCATCACTGCCTAATCCCCATTGAAAATAAGCGACGCCCAAAACCGGAAAGGTAACCAATGTCGCGCCGATATACGGGATAATAACCTGCAAGCCCATCAACACAGCCAGCAGCATCGCGTAATTTAACCCCATCGACGCGTACGTCACATAACTGACCGCCCAGAGTATAAAAACTTCGCCGAACTTGCCGCGTATATAATTGCCGATCTGCATATCGACCTCTTCCCAGACATGTACAGTCAAATGTCTGTCTCTGGGCATAAACTGCAAAAACCAGTCTATTAACTGCTGCTTGTCTTTTAAAAAGAAAAACACCATCATCGGCACTAGAAACAAATAAATCATGACGCTGACCAGCCTCAAAACTGAGGCGGCTGAAAACGACAACACATTTTGCCCGTAAGTTAATAATTCCCTTTGCACGGCAAACATGACCTGTTGGATTTTGCTTTCTGAGACCAATTTTGGATACATTTCCGGTAAGCGCATGATGCCGGTTTGCGCCCGGTTAATGATCTCCGGGATATGTTGAACCAGTTCAACAGCCTGCTGTGAAACCATCGGCAGCAAATAAAACAATAAAAAAACCAAGCAGGCCATAAACACTGAAAACACAAAATAGACCGCAGGCAGACGCGGCATTTTCATGTTTTCAGCCTTGCTTACCAAGCCTTCCAGCAGATACGCCAACACGATTGATACAAAAACCGGCATTAACAAATCGGTCAATGAATAAATCAGCACAAAACTGACAATCAGAATGATCGCCAATGCGACAGCCTGAGAATTGGGTAAAAAACGCTTAAAGGCGTCTTTTAGAAAAAGTAGATTTGCAAGGGGGGCTTGAGCTGCCATTACTGAACCGGGATTATTATTTTTATTTACGCCATTCTACATACAATTAAGGCGCTTGAACGGAAATATCAAGAGTGCGCAAGGGGACAGTTACGACATATGTTTGCCAGCGTAATTCAGGCAGCTGTAAAGAAAAAACTGTGCCCCAAAAATCAGATTAGCCATCAGCAGGTGAATAGGCTGGGCAACCGGCGGCATACCCAATCTGTCGAGGCTGATGCCTGCAATAATGGCAGTAATGACCAGGGCAACAAGCGATAAACCAACGCACCGTAACAGGCTTTTTTTATCGACAGACCGGATAATCTTCCAGGCCAGCCAGAGGTTGGTAAATAAAATAATCGAGGAAAACGACCGGTGTATGTAAAAGATGACCGGAAAGTCGTCACGCCAATATTGGCGATCGATATAAGCATGATTATGGGCAATAAAATCCACCGCTTCCCTGACCTGAGTCCCCATAGCCACTTGCAACAGGGTCATGACCATTGCCACGATCAACACAGTTTTAAACTTGTCTGGCAGCCCCCGAATATCAAGCTGTGCGATCACATCCCGTTGCGAACGGGCAATCGTATAAATAAGCAATGCCACGATAAACAAGGCCAGCAGCATGTGTAAGGTGATCATCAAGGGCTTAAGATTGCTTGCCACCACGGTCGCACCCAGCCAACCTTGAAAACCGACCAGTAAAAACACGCTGACCGCCAAATAAAAAATAATTTTGTCTGTTTTAAGATAGATACGCGAAGACCATGCCGTCAGCAAAATCAAAAATCCAATCGTCACCCCAACCAACCGATTGGTGTACTCAGTCCAGGTTTTTACCGGATTGAACTGGGTATTTTCATAACCTCGTTCTGCATAAACCTGATGATAATTGGCGGGTAACTGGGATTCGTCGGTAGGCGGCACCCATTGGCCAAAGCAAGTCGGCCAGTCAGGACAGCCCATACCGGCACCGGAAGCCCTGACGATGCCACCAACCAGAATGACAAAATAAACGGCAAAAATGGTCAGTATGCCTAACCGGCGAAAATGAGCGGCTGCTTGTGGATTAATCATAGTTTTAAATATTTTCAGGCGAGCATGTTTCGGGCATTTTCAATTTCATCAGAAATGCCCTCAATTTCCAAAATTTCGGTGCTCGTGGTAAATCCAAGCTTGGCAAATGAAGGCACGGTAGAGCAATCAACCCGACAGGCCGGGTGATCGGTTCCCGCTATACTTTGCAAAAAAGCAACCTGTACAACATCGACATAATCGGCCTTGGATCCTGAATCGTATCCAAAATTAACATACTCAGACGCTACGCGCTTTAAATCTTCAGGAAAATCCCAAGCGTCCATAATCATCTTACCCACAGCAGGATGGGCTTTTTCCAGCAACTTTTCCATTCTTGTCGGACTGTCCCTAAACTCAGGAATATTTTCAGCCACCATCAATATAGGTAATTTACCTATTTGATGAATAAGCCCTGCGAGCATCGCTTCATCGGCATTAAGATGCGGCACAAAAGCACAAAGCGCCCGACTGATGGCTGAAACATTGATACTTTGTTCCCAGCTCTTCCTGAACAGACTTTCCAGCAGTTTTGATGAGGGGCTAAACATCTGCTTGACGACCAGACTGGTCACCAAACTACGAATAGTATTGTTACCCAACCTTGAAACAGCCATTTGTATATTGTTGATTTCAAATGCGCCACGGTACACAGGGCTATTTACCACGCGAATAATTTGTGTTGATAGCGCAACATCGGTCGCTATCATTTCAGCCAATTCCTTAGCCGATATATCGCCGTTAGAAACAGCATTCTTAACCTTTAACGCGATGTCGGGTAAGGTAGGCAAAACAAGGCGATTTGCGTCAAGTTCGGATTGAACATGATCAAGAAAATCCTGAACAGAAGTAAATTGCATTTTTTGCTACATCCCTAATAAATAATATGCACTAAAACTATACGGTTAATAAGGTGATTCTATCTTGGTTCTGATTTTTTAACCTAAGATTATAAGCATTTGTGTCTGAAATTTGCAGAACAATAAGCATTTTACAAATATTTTCCCTACTTAGCGCACCAAGCACTTTACCTACACTCTGTTCTATATCTTGACCATCATCAATGATTATTGAATTTGGCTCAGGGGGCGTTATGTCCGCACATTCGGCGAGAAACATTTCCCTTTTTGCCTTACCCAGATAATGCGTCCGGGCAACAATTTCCTGTCCGGTATAACAGCCCTTGTTGAAACTGATGCCACCCAGCTTATCCAGATTAAGCATTTGCGGAATAAACTCTTCCGAGGTTGTCGCAGTCAGCCAGGGAATGCCTGAGACTATATCGAGATAGCGCCATTGCGCCGAGTCCTCCGGCTGAAAGCCCAGTTTTACCTGTTCAGCCCAGAACCTCTTAGCATTATCAGGCGCAGCAATTATCAGGCGGCGATTCTGAAGATTAACAACGATATTTTCCTGTCGGCTTGTCGCAAAATCTAATGCCTCGCCGGGCTTCGCCTCGCCATCCGATAAGCCGATCAGGCACAACTGATCCGAGCTGTCCGTCAAAATCACATCGGATCGCAACACGTACATTTGTAGCCTTTTTTTGACGGATGCCAGTAATTCTTGGGGTAAAACCATCAAAAAAACATCGGCGTTTTTAACCAGCAGAAATGTCGTAATCGCCCTGCCCTTAGGGTTGCACATTGCGCCCAGACAGCTTTTACTATCGGTGATGTCATTAATATTGCAGGTGATTTGTCCTTGTAAGAACTTTGCCGCATCACTCCCTGCAACCGTCAAAACACCCAAATACGCAATCGGATAAATACGCTGCTTGCCTTCATGTTCAGGCGATGAAAAAGCAATGTCGGTATCGTTCTCAAATACCGCATGTTCGGCAAGCAAAAAGTTTTTCCAGTCTGGATTCATTGAAATAAAATAATGGACATTAAAGTGCGTTGATTATATCGCTGTTCGGACACAGACAAAAAGCCTGCCGATCATTTGTATTGCATCGGAATGCGGGTATTATCAGTCGAAAATAAAATAAGGAGCTGCACAACTTGCCAAAAAAACACGATCTCCCGCTGCTGCTGGAGCTTAAGCCATCCCAGCGATTAAAGCTGCTGCTTGTTGTTATGCATGGACTGGCATTGGCTGCAAGCATCGCCAATGCGCTACCGGTTGCCGTCAAATTGGCTTTGTTGGCCGGGCTTTGCCTGCATTTTTGGTTTGTTATTAAGCGTTTTAAAAGTGAGCAGCGCATCATCAAACACTCTGATGCTCTCGGCTGGGAAGTCTCCTACGGCAATGATTTTGAGTCGATCCAAATCCTGAATTCAACCGTCATCACCGTATTTGCGATATTTTTGCATTTTAAAAACAGCGCCGGTAAGCAATCCATGCTGATAGTCAATGATGCCTTAACTGAGGACGATTATCGGCGACTTATCGTCAGGCTAAAAACAGCCTAGATTTTCCGCAAAGTTGGAGCGGCTTTTTCAGCTGCCTGCCGCGTCTTAAGTCCCCACGCCAAAAGATACTGAATCCTTCGATTTCCACTGCTTAAACGGTTAAAAAGCACTTCAAATAACCTCTTGTAAAATGCATAGCCTATACGAGGATGGGCATCCAGATATGCGCTCAGTCTTTCTCCGTTTATTTCCAGCAAACAACCGTCGGTAATCGCGATAACAGTCGCTGTTCGGATGCCTGACTCATGAAGGCAGGTATCGCCAAAAAGATCACCCTTACCCAAGTCGCCAATCCCCGGCTTTGCGTTTCGGCGCTCTTCCAGCTCCACATCCACCGACACCCGCAATTGACCATTTTCAATGAAGAATAAGGACTTGCCCACCTCACCTTCCTTAACAATCGTCGCATTCGCGTAAAAATTTCGACGATCCCAAGCAGCCCCTTCTATGAAACTGGGGTCATTGATTATTTCGTTAACTATCTTTTCCATGGCCTCATATCTCGGGAATCTAAGAAATCATTTAACAACTACGCTGCTTAAATTTAGAATCGCCAATCACTCGCACTCCAAACCATCAACACGCTGAAAGCCTCTGGGCAATGCCGAGCCTCTTTTGGCGCGATTGCCGGAATAATGCTCAATATCCGCGCCTTTTAGCGTCAACTGCCGCTTACCGGCGATGATTTTCAATGACCCGTTTTCAGGCAGCGCTACTGCCGCGACCACGTAATCTTTTCCTGCGGTCAGGTCGGCGGTCGGGATCTGGATCAACTTATTGCCTTTGCCTTTGGCCAGCGCGGGCAACTCGGCCACCGGAAAAATCAGCAAGCGGCCTTGCAAGGTCACCACCGCCAGCGAATCGGATTCGCTGCGTATCGACGCTGGCTTTAATACCTTGGCACCGTCCGGCAGTGTAATCAGCAGTTTACCGGCCTTGTTCTTGCTCAACAATTCTTTTAGCTGAACCCTGAAACCATAGCCGAAATGGCTGGCAAGCACATACCAGTCATCGGATTGACCAGCCAAAAGATGCAAAAATAACGAGCCCGGCGGCGGATTGAGCCGTCCGGTCAACGGTTCGCCCTGGCTCCGGGCCGACGGCAGATCGTGTGCCGCAGTGCTGTATGCCCGCCCTGTGGAATCGAGGATATAAACCGGCTGCGTCGTCCGACATTTGACTGCATCCAAAAATCCGTCGCCGGAACGGTAACTTAGACTGGCAACGTCAATATCATGGCCTTTTGCCGCCCTGATCCAGCCTTTGTCCGACAGAATAACGGTTAACGGCTCGTTGGTGATTAACGCCGTTGTATCCAGCGCTTGGGACGCATCCCTGGATACTATCGGTGAGCGGCGGTCATCGCCGTATTTTTCCGCATCGCGTTCGAGTTCTTTTCGGATCAAACGATTGAGCAAACGCGGCGAACCCAGGGTTTTTTCCAGTGCGGCGCGTTCCAATTCCAGCTCATCCTGCTCACCGCGAATCTTCATCTCTTCGAGCTTGGCCAGATGCCGCAACTTCAATTCCAGTATCGCTTCGGCCTGAATGTCGCTGATGCCGAAACGCTCCATCAGCACCGGTTTGGGATGATCTTCGCTGCGGATAATCGCGATGACTTCGTCGATATTCAGGTAGGCAATCAGCAAGCCATCCAAGATATGCAAACGCGCCAACACCTTGTCCAGCCGGTATTGCAGACGTTTGCGCACGGTCTCGGTACGGAACGCCAGCCATTCGACCAGGATGTCCCTAAGCCCTTTAACCTTGGGCCGACCATCCAGGCCGATCATGTTCATGTTGACGCGATAGCTTTTTTCGAGATCGGTGGTCGCGAACAGATGCGACATCACCTCATCCACATCAATCCGTTTGGAGCGCGGAATCACCAGCAGCCGGGTCGGATTTTCATGATCAGATTCGTCGCGTAAATCCTCGATCATCGGCAATTTTTTCGCCAGCATTTGCGCGGCGATCTGCTCCATTAATTTAGCGCCGGAAACCTGATGCGGCAATGCGGTGATCACGATATTGCCGTCTTCCTGCTCGTATTTGGCGCGCATTTTGATCGATCCGCCGCCGCTGATATACATTTTTTGTATCTCGTCAGCCGAGGTGATGATTTCCGCATCAGTCGGGTAATCCGGGCCTTGGATATGGTTAAACAGCATATCCAGGGTGCTGTCCGGGTCGTCCAATAACTGGATGCAAGCACTGGCGACTTCCCGCAGATTATGCGGCGGTATGTCGGTCGCCATGCCGACTGCGATGCCCATCGTGCCGTTCAGCAAGATATTCGGCAGCCGCGCAGGCAACAGCACCGGCTCTTTCAGCGTCGCGTCGAAATTATCCGCCCAGTCCACCGTACCCTGGCCCAATTCGCTGAGCAAAGTTTGCGCATAGGCGGTCAATCGCGATTCGGTGTAACGCATCGCAGCAAAAGATTTAGGATCGTCCGGCGAACCCCAGTTGCCCTGCCCGTCCACCAGCGGATAGCGGTAAGAAAAATTCTGCGCCATCAACACCATCGCTTCATAACAGGCGGAATCGCCGTGCGGATGGTATTTACCCAGCACGTCACCGACGGTTCTGGCCGACTTTTTAAATTTGGCAACCGAAGTTAAACCCAGCTCGGACATCGCATAAACGATACGCCGCTGCACCGGTTTTAAGCCATCGGCAATATGCGGCAAAGCCCTGTCCAAAATCACATACATGGAATAATCCAAGTAGGCTTTTTCGGCAAAATCCTTTAACGGCAGTTGTTCAAAATTCCCTTGTAAGATCATAAATTACAAGCCTTCCTTGGGTAAATCCACATGTAAGGCGCGAGTCCTTTCCAGATTTTCCTGGCGCATTTGTTTGCGCAGTTCTGCCGATTCATAAAGTCTTTTTTCCACGTCGTTATCCAATTGTAATCTCGGCACTTCCACCGTTTTTCCGTTTTCATCCATCGCCACCATTGTAAAATAGCAGGAAGTCGTATGCCTTTTTTCGTCGGTTCTTAAATCCTCGGCAAAAACCTTAACCCCGACTTCCATCGAAGAATGGCCGACATAATTCACATGAGCATAAAAGGTGACCAGCTCGCCGACATTAACATGCTGCTTGAAAAACACTTGATCCAGCGCCGCCGTCACCACGTATTTTTTACAATATTTTGCCGCGCAGGCATACGCCACCTGATCCAGCAATTTCAATAAAGAGCCGCCGTGTACGTTGCCGGAAAAGTTAGCCATGTCCGGCGTCATCAATACCGTCATGGTCAGGGATTTTTCTTGTTTGGTCATTAAACTCTCAGTTCCAAAGCTTGGCATTGCAGGCCATTAATTTCATGTAATTTTTATCATTTGTCAGAAGCACGGCTCGTTCAATCATAGCGGTTGCACACACCATCGCATCGGGAAGCTTTATTAAGCGCTCCTTACGTAGCTTGATCGTTTGTTCTTTGATTGGATCTATCAGACTGATTACCTGAACATCGTTAATAAAACGCTGTAACCATTGCTCCTGACTAACCGTGATTGAAGGATAAGAGCGCAGTTCGATTTCGGTAATCACCGAAATGGCATAGTTGGCGACAGGCAACGGCTCCAACAACAATCCTTTTTGCAAATAAATGACGATATTGGTATCCAGAAGAAACATCATGAAAGATCTTTATCCCATTCGCTTCTGATCTTTTGTTGATACGCCAACCCATCCTCAGGCCAATCGATAGTGCCGCTGTATTGCATTAAATCAACGGGTTTGTTCGTAGCACTATCATTATAAATGAGGATAAACTCATGTTCGCCGACAGCAATATTTTCCGGCAAATGCGCGGTCATTGTATGATCTTGCCTGACTTCCGCCTTAATTTTTAATGATTGCATAACTTCACCTTGCTATTTGATTACAACTGATCGCCCAAAACCGTCTCACGGCTTGGAACCTTAGCCAACAATCGTTGAAAGGCTTGTTTATCCGCACGTTGCGCCCGTTGCTGCAAATAATCCTCCGTTGCTATAGCCGAGACCTTTTCGGCAACCGCACTGGAGATAAACTGGTTGATGGACACCCCTTCCTGCTGGGCCAGCTCTTTAATATGCCGGTGAACAGAATCCGGTAAACGTAGACTTAACGCACTCATTACAAACGCTCCAATAAAGTTTTAGGGGTAATGGCTTCAACACCAAACTTATCAATCGCACCAAAATCTTTTAAATTGTGGGTGACGATAGTTTTAACCTTTGCCGCAACCGCCAATTCCAGCACCAAATCATCCTTGGCATCAGGCAAATAAGGCCGCCATAAAAAGTACACTTTCTGGAACCGACTTAAAGCACAGAGGTTATCTAAAACAACATCTATGTCGTCGTCCAGCAAATTCAACTTCGCTTGATTACGCTTGAGGACATCTTCATACTCAAACAATAAAGGCGTCGATAATGCCAGCTGAATACGCCCCGCCGCAAGATGCTCCAATATTTTAAAGGATGCACCGCTTGCCGAATATAAACCGAAAAACAGAATATGGGTATCTATGATGATTTCACTCATACCATATACAGTATCATATAAAAGTTTATTGCTACAACCGGCTGTTTTTGAGGAATGAAGGGGGGCGTACCTCGTAGCAGCCGAATTGAATAGCTATTTTATACCGTTATGGTGTTCGCATTGACATGATTATGAAGCCTCACAACGCTTTTAACTTATTGTTTTATTAAGGCATCAATATCAGACAATAAAGTTGCAGGGAATTCATGATGGGACTAGCATGACTTGTTACCAGCTTCAAATATGGAGCGGTAACTTTCATTTTTCCTTTAACCAGTTATCGGGAGACCATCATGACTAACCAAGAAGAACCTAACCAAACCGACCAACCCCTATCTCCAACGAATTCAGACGACACTGTAGAGACTGTTGTAGGCAGCTTTAAGACACTATTAATTGCCATCGGCGGCCTGGTGCTGGTTTTATCCATTCTTATATTACTACCGATGTTTCTTACCTATTTATCCGAAGGCGATTCTCGCGCTCCATCAGAGATTCACCCAACAGACACGGCAGCCAAAAGCAGTCAAAATGCCTATAAACCTGCTAACTAGGGAATAGCGGATGTGTTGGGTTACGACTAACGTTTGATCCAATTTACGAAACTAAAACATCTTACTAATCAGAAAGCAGAATTAACGATGAGCAACAACCGTTCGAACTTCATCCACGGCCTGTGGGACGAACTGGCCGATTTCGGCGCCGACCGTTCCGACCAGGCCCTGGTTCACCTCATGGAAGGCCTGTGCGCATTGACGGGGACATGGAATATCACCTGGATGGAGACCGTGCGCCTGGATACATCCGCTGCGAGACAGGAGTCGAGTAGTCCCCAGAAGCGATAGGGCATGTGTTTTCACGAAGCGTTTTTTGCGTAGTGAAAATGCAGGCTTTCCGAAATCGCGTCGAGTCATTGCGAGAATGATGTTGGATACCCCTTGTTGGGTATCCAAC
>CAMAUL010000088.1 GCA_945861405.1 Candidatus Methylobacter oryzae
ATCTGGTATCTTTGTGCTTGGCTTAGCTGTTTATAGTTCCTCATGCGCTTTCTCGTCTTTGGTCGGATTGAAAAAAGCGTGAAACTATATCAGCTAACCTTTTCCTTTTCCGATTAGTGCCGATTGCACTTATGAGTTGAATCTAAGAAAGCAAGACGGCAACATGCCGGACTTGTTGATGGGATTGACCCAGTACTTCCAATTCTATAACCAGGAACGCTGGCACCAATCGCTGGATTACAAAACGCCGAATGAAGTCTATAAAACGGCTAGGGGCGGCGGGGCAAAGATTGTCGATAAATTTAAGGCTACGGGTGAGACATCAGACCCCGTACTGCAAAACTGGGACAGCGCCATTCAGCTGGAATGTGAACAGGGCTCTATCTTAAATTAAGGTGTTTTTTGTCTGGACAATGGAGTCCACTTTAGTCGTAAAGAACCTACCTTGGGGATTGGCGGTTTGCTATCGCGCCCCGTTAGATAGCGAAGCAAAACCGCCCTGCCCTAAAACAATGACTTCACCGCGAAAGCGTTAATATTCTCAATAAAATGAGCGATAAAATGACAAGCCCGCTTAAGGTCGAGACCATGATGCGGGTAGAACGAAAAAAAAGATTTCTGTTTTCCATAGTAGTGCCCTCTTGTAAGTAGTCGCCAGCCGTGGCCTGGAAATATTTTCCTCTTTGCCAAACGCAAAAAAGCCGGACTGCCTCGCGTGACTTTTTTGCTGTCACCTTCGGTAGTCCGGCTTTCCTTTGATAGGATCCGCGACTTTCCGCTCCTGTCTTGCGGCAGGATTGGTTTTATCGTGTGCGCTGAAAGTGTGCTGCAATATCCAGTAAATATCTATTGATACAACTGCTTAAAGTGTTTGTACGTAGGACTCGCAAAGTTCATCGCGCATTGCTGATATTTAAACGGCTATGGCATACAATGTGGTTTACTTATTTTGAGGCACGGGCATGAATGAATATCCAGGTAATACGCCGATACGGCAGCTCATTCCCGGCATTTTGCTGGCCGGTCTTTTATTGCTGGGCTTTATGGTGCTGCGCGAGTTTTTGCTCACCCTGACTTGGGCGCTGATTATCGCCTATGTGGTATGGCCGCCTTATCGTCGTTTAAGACGGCAGCTTAAAGGAAATGCCACACTCAGTGCGGCGCTAATGACGGCGATTATTGCGACGGTGATTTTCCTGACCGTGTTTTGGTTGGTCGCCATGCTACAAGACGAGCTGAAAAACGCTTACCAAATCCTGATCGGCGGACTTAATCAGGAAACTTACATTCTGCCGGATTTTATCAAGCGTATTCCGTGGCTCGGCAATACCGCGCAGCAATGGTTGGATCGGTTGACTGCCGACCAGTCGAAAGCGATGCCGCAGGTTGCTGACTGGGCACAGCAATGGTCGGGCGAGTTTGCCAAATTCCTCGGCAATATCGGACGCAACATGATGAAGCTGGGCGTTATCCTGGTGACGGTGTTTTTTTGTTTTCGCGACGGAGACAGAGCGGTTCGGCAATTGCAGCTAGGCTTGGTGCAGTTTCTCGGCAAATATCAGCATGTCTATCTGCAAGCCGCCGGACACACGACCCGAGCCGTGGTTTACGGCTTGGTGCTGGCCGCGCTGGGGCAAGGCGTACTGGCCGGATTGGGCTACGCGGTTGCCGGTGTTCAAGCGCCAGTGCTGTTCGGTGCGGTGACCGCGCTGTTGGCGTTGGTTCCGATGGGCGCGACGCTGGTTTGGCTGCCTTTAAGCATCATGCTGCTGCTTACCGGGCAGCCTTGGCAAGGCATAGGCCTGTTGCTCTGGGGGGTGCTGGCGGTGAGCACGGTGGATAACCTGATCCGGCCTCTGGTTATCAGCGGAGCGGGCCGGATACCGTTTCTGGTGGTGTTGTTCGGCGTGCTTGGGGGACTCACGACGTTCGGCGCTATCGGCCTGTTTTTAGGCCCGGTGATCCTGGCCGTGCTGCTGTCCGTGTGGCGAGCTTGGTTGAAGCTGCAAAACCATGAAGAAGACGCGACAGGTTCGACATCCTGCCCGGATACGGAACTTTAATAATATCCATCAAGGTGAAAGCGATGCGTTATATTTTAGCGATAGATCAAGGCACCAGCAGTTCGCGCTGCCTTGTTTACGACCAGCAGGCCACGCCGGTTGCGATAGCCCAGCAGGCGTTTAGCCAACATTTCCCCCAACCCGGCTGGGTGGAGCACGATGCTGAGGAAATATGGGCATCGCAAGCCAGGGTTGTCCGGCAAGCCATGCAACAAGCGCAGCTGCAACCGACGGACATTGCCGGAATCGGCATCACCAACCAGCGCGAGACTACAGTCATCTGGGAGCGCAGCACCGGAAAACCCATTTATAACGCCATCGTATGGCAGGACAGGCGCACGGCGGATGAGTGCACCCGGCTAAAACAGGCAGGATTCGAAGCGATGGTTAAGGCTAAAACCGGCCTACTGTTGGATGCTTACTTTTCGGCGACAAAAATCAGCTGGCTGCTGGATCATGTCGAAGGTGCCAGGGCAAAAGCCGAGAGTGGGGAGCTGGCGTTCGGGACGATAGATTCATGGCTGGTCTGGAAATTGACCGACGGCGAACTGCATATCACCGATGTGTCCAATGCCAGCCGGACTTTGTTGTTCAACATCGATACAATGCAGTGGGATGATGACTTGCTGGCATTATTCAACATCCCCGCATCCTTGCTGCCGGAGGTCAAATCGTCCAGCGAGATTTACGGGCAAACGCGCAATCAGGAAATAGGCGCGGGAATGCCTATCGCCGCCATTGCGGGCGACCAGCAGGCGGGGCTGTTCGGCCAGCTGTGCGTCAATGCGGGCATGGCCAAATGCACCTATGGCACCGGCTCGTTTTTAATGATGAATACCGGAACGAAACGGGTCGCTTCAAATCACGGTCTGTTAACCACGATAGCTTGGCAAATCGGCGATCAAATCCATTATGCGCTTGAAGGCGGGGTGTTTGTCGGAGGCGCGGTCATCCAATGGTTGCGCGACGGCCTAGGCCTGTTCGAGCATGCGGCGGATAGCGAACAGCTTGCCGCCAGTGTCGCCGATAACGGCGGGGTGTATTTCGTGCCTGCGCTGACCGGCCTTGGCGCGCCGCACTGGGATCCGCATGCGCGCGGGGCGATCTTCGGCATCACCCGAGGCACAACCGCTGCCCACCTTACCCGAGCGGCGCTGGAGAGCATTTGCTTTCAGGTCAATGATGTATTGCAGATGTTTGCAGCCGAAAGCGGCACGCCGATAGCCCAGCTAAGAATCGATGGCGGCGCGGCAGTCAATAATCGGCTGGCGCAATTTCAGGCCGACATTTCGGCTGTTGAAGTTGTCCGACCTACCAACCTTGAAACCACGGCGCTGGGCGCAGCTTACCTTGCCGGTATCGCCGTCGGATTATGGACTATCGACGAACTCAAGCAGAAATGGCAGGTTGACCGGTCATTCCACGAAAACATGCCGCCTCTGGAAGTTGAGTCGTTAAAACGATATTGGCTTAAAGCCGTGGAAAGAACGAAAAACTGGGCGGAATAAGGTTTGCCGTATGATCGTGACAAAATTACGCGAATATGAGAATTTCCACATCGTATTATGGCTGCTGAAAGATACCTGTTGGTTGCTGGAATTTAAGCTAGGCGGGATGATCATGATCGTGCCGACGGTTGCTGCTGCTTTTCATATCACTTGGCTGGGACGAAATAACACCGCCAATCTGTTTCATAATTTAGCGGTCAGCAGCTGGATCTGCGGCAATGCGGTGTGGATGATCGGAGAGTTCTTTTTTAACGACAGCTTCAGGCCTTTTGCCAAGGTATTTTTCGGCGTCGGTGTTGTGTTTCTTGCGGTGTACTATTTTGGCGTATTGCCGAAACAAAAACGCTCCCATAAGGTTCAAAGCAAGCTTTGAACTCCGGCATCCAAACTTTCTGGAGTCTACAGCTTGCTTTTGTCGCATCGTTAAAGTCGGCTTTGCCTACATAAGGCAGATAAGGCTCCTGCTATATCTGCATTCACCACATCCGTGTGGTTCGGGCGTGAGTACGACTGCATGGAGGCAGGAGGTAGAGCACCAACAGTAGGCGCTTTAGGCGACGCAGGAGCAGTTGCCGAGCAGCGGAAGCTTTGCAACTTAAAAAAGTGTGAGCGGTTACGATTTTTTTGTCTTGACAGGTAGTCATTAAGGCCACAGAAAAATCGGTAAAAAAACGTGCAATCGGTTAAAGATTAGCTCATTCATAAACTTAGCAGGCATTGTTTATGCACAGATTGATTTTTCTGCAATAACTGATAATGTCAACCTTGAATCAACCCTTGTCATTAATAAATTACAAATTCAAGTTATTGATATTATTAATTAAAATATTATGTACAAAAATACTACAATCTAATGAAGAGGTAGGCTTTATCGCGTCTGGATGCTGAGATTTAGCTCTTGTACACAGAGTTATCCACAGCAATTGTGGAAAAGATTGCAGGTGCTTGATTGTTAAATTTGAATGCGGAAGTCAACAAAAAACTCAAAAAAAAGGGAGCCTAAATTGATTTTAAGCTCCCCCTCACCAAGGGCAGGTAAGTAAGAGCGCATATTGGTATGCTATCAACGTAAAGACAAAATGATAATGCGGCATTTTGTCACAGATAATGACTGGGGTTATTTTTTCCAAGCGATTGAATAAAATAAAAAGTTGGTTAAATCTGGCGACTGGATAATAGAATTATTCACCCACATGAACCCCAGTTAGCACCGTCATACTGGCATGGACAGATATTTGCTCCTCGGCAACTGCTCCTGCGTTGCTCTACTACAGACCATCCATGGTCTTATGCAATATCTGCATTCCCCACATCCTTGTGGGTTATGCCAGTATCCAGTCACATGGATGTGAATGCATGACTTGGCATTGCGCCTAAGTCGAGCACAAAATATTTAACAAGTTACCATCCATGGCTCTGGATTCCGGCATCCCTGCCGGAATGACGAAGTTTTTAGCCCTGGCTGAAGTATCTTGCCAATCAGATTCGTTTAAG
Source organism: Candidatus Methylobacter oryzae (assembly GCA_945861405.1). Classification (GTDB taxonomy): domain Bacteria; phylum Pseudomonadota; class Gammaproteobacteria; order Methylococcales; family Methylomonadaceae; genus Methylobacter_A; species Methylobacter_A oryzae_A. The sequence continues at coordinate 5,066 of CAMAUL010000088.1, forward strand.
GAGCTATGATGTCCGAGCAAGCAAACTATATCCGTTGGTTTAATGAATTAACGATAAACGACGTGCCTCTGGTAGGCGGCAAGAATGCCTCGTTAGGCGAGATGTACAGGGAGTTATCGCCCCAGGGCATCCAGATACCCAACGGCTTTGCGGTGACCGCCGAAGCTTACCGCTATGTGCTGGATCAAGCGCAGGGCTGGGAGGCGCTGCATCAGGCTTTGGATGATTTGCATCACGACGATGTCGCCGATCTTGCCAGCCGCGCCCGTAAAGCGCGGGAAATAATCTACGCCGCGCCCTTCCCTGCTGACCTTGAGCTGCAAATTATCGGGGCCTTCAATCAATTGAAAAAGCAGTATGGCGATGAGCTAAGCGTTGCGGTGCGCAGTTCCGCCACCGCCGAGGATCTGCCGACCGCGAGTTTTGCCGGGCAACAGGATACCTACCTTAATATACGCGGCGATCAGGCGCTGCTGGACGCCTGCAAGCGCTGTTTTGCCAGCCTGTTCACTGACCGTGCCATTCATTACCGCATCGACCAGGGCTTCGACCATTTCAAGTTAGCCTTATCGATAGGCATTATGAAAATGGTGCGCTCGGATCTCGATGCCAGCGGCGTGATGTTTTCGCTGGATACCGAATCGGGATTCAGGGATGTGGTGTTTATTACCGGTGCGTACGGGCTGGGCGAAAATGTCGTGCAAGGCGCGGTAGACCCCGACGAATTTTACGTGCACAAGCCCACTTTTGAGCAGGGGCATCGGGCAGTATTAAGACGCACTTTGGGCGCGAAGAAAATCAAAATGGTTTACAGCGATGGGCGCACCCGCGAGCCGACCCGCAATATTGCGACCTCGGCCGATGAACGCAACCGCTATTGCCTTAACGATGCGGATGTCCTGACTCTTGCCGATTACGCGATAAAAATAGAAAAGCACTATCACAGTAAGCCGATGGACATCGAGTGGGCCAAAGACGGCCTGGACGGCACACTGTATATTGTTCAGGCGCGGCCGGAAACTGTGGTTTCCCAATTACGCGGCATGGTTCTGGAGCAATACCGCCTTAAACAACGGGCCGAGCCGGTGGTCACAGGCCATGCGGTGGGGAGCAAGATTGCCAGCGGCAACGCGCGGATTATCGAAAAACTTGAGCAGCTGAACACGTTTAAAGCGGGCGATGTGCTGGTCGCCGATATGACCACTCCGGACTGGGAACCGGTCATGAAAATAGCATCGGCGATCATCACCAATCGCGGCGGGCGTACCTGCCACGCGGCGATAGTCTCCCGCGAACTGGGCGTCCCCGCCGTGGTCGGCTGCGATAATGCCACGGCCTTGATCAAGCACGACAGCCCGGTCACCGTATCCTGCGCCGAGGGCGATGTCGGCAAAGTCTATTCCGGCCTGCTCGACTTCGACATTAACAGCACCGACTTGTCTGGCCTGCAACGCCCAAAAACAAAAATCATGCTCAATATCGGCAACCCCGAACTGGCCTTCAAAACCAGCTTCCTACCCAACGACGGCGTGGGGCTGGCCCGGATGGAATTTATCATTACCGAATACATCAAGGCACATCCCATGGCGCTGATACATCCGGAACGGGTGCAGGATGTCGGCGAGCGTGAACAGCTGGCGCAGTTGACGCGCAATTACGCCAGCGCCGAGGATTTTTTTGTCCAGAAACTGTCGGAAGGCGTCGGCACCATTGCCGCCGCGTTTTACCCCAAGCCCGTCGTCGTGCGCATGTCGGATTTTAAAACCAACGAATACGCCACTTTGCTGGGCGGGCGCTGGTTTGAATTCGATGAAGCCAACCCGATGATCGGTTTCCGCGGCGCATCGAGGTACATCCATCCCGCTTATGCAGAAGGTTTTGCGCTGGAATGCAGGGCGATGAAACGGGTGCGCGACGAGATGGGCTTGTCCAATGTCATCTTGATGATCCCATTTTGCCGCCGCGTGGAGGAAGCCCGGAAAGTGCTAACCTACATGGCGCAACTGGGACTAAAGCGCGGAGAACAAGGCTTGGAAATTTACGTGATGTGCGAGATACCCAACAACGTGATTCAGATCGACGCCTTTTCCGAGTATTTCGACGGCTTTTCTATCGGCTCCAATGACTTAACCCAGCTGACCTTGGGGGTAGATCGCGATTCCGCAATCATTGCCGAAGATTTTGACGAACGCGATCCCGGCGTCAAGGAAATGATCCGCCTTGCCGTTGACGGTGCGCGGCGCAACGGCAAACATTGCGGACTTTGCGGCCAGGCACCGTCGGACTACCCTGAAATGGCGGAATTCCTGGTGGAAATAGGCATCGATTCGATGAGTCTGAATCCCGACACCGTGTTGCAGACGACGCAGCTGGTGCTGGAAACTGAGCGACGCTTGGACAGGCAGTTGCCGCGTTGAGCAAAAAATGATATTGCACAACATTCCAATTTCAGTGAGTTGGTCTAGAATGGATAACATAAAGATTTTGTTTTTAATCGGAGGAGGACAAAATGAAAATGAACAGTTATCGTCTGCTTATATTAGGCTTTGCGACGGTGTCATTTGTTTTGCTGAGCGGGTTTAAACAGTCGGGTGTCCATGATGGTCTTTTAACTGAAAAACGGGCAGCATCGATTAACGTAAAAAACGCTCAGTTGGGCAGTCCAAAAAGCCTTGTTAAATCAAAACTACACAAAGCAAAAAACAAGCTTTCAATAGCAAAAGATGCCGAGCTTCAAAAATCATTAGATCTTACCGTACCGTTTAAAGTTAAAGCATCTGAAAATGCTTGGCTAAGGATTGAACAAAACAGGATAGCCCAGGTAGAATCAGCAAATATGTTCACCGCCGATCATAAAAATCAGGCTCGATCTTTGGATTTAGATGGACAGATGATAATGTCTCAAGAACCGGAAGCCGATAAACGAAAATCGCTGGACGGCGCCGCTATTGTCATCAACCTGAAGCGGTGATGGATATGGTTTGTTTTTTGTCAGCTTCACCGCCCGACAACAACACAATCCGGTTCCGGCCTTCTTTTTTTGCCCTGTACATAGCTTGATCGGCAACTTCGATCATATCGGTGTAATGAGCATAGCGCCGACTATACAGAGATACGCCGATGCTAACCGTCAACAGATGACCATGAAACCGTCCGCTCATAATTTTGCCGCGACGCTCAATTTCCAACCTTATGCGTTCGGCATAACCGTAGGCACCGGCTTCATCGGTATTCTTTAGGATAAATAAAAACTCTTCTCCTCCATAACGACCGATGAAATCACCAGGGCGGGTTAAGCTGCGTAAAATATCGGCAACAATCTTTAACGCATCATCTCCAGCCTGATGTCCGCAGGTGTCGTTAAACAGTTTGAACTTGTCTATATCGACAAATCCAATGGCTGTATTCGCCAGCTTGGACTCATCCTCTTGAAAAGTATCAGTTAGGAAATTGTTGACCATTCGTTTATTGAAAAGCTGCGTTAAATGATCGATCTGCGCGTGTTTTTTCTCCAAGCCATATTGCTTGGCATTAAACATGGCAACTCCCAATTCATAGGCAATGGGCGTAATTTCTCGCGGCAATTGTTTACGCAGAGGTTTTTTCGACAATGAATTGTCAGCATAAAGCACACCGATCAGCTGACTGTGATGTAGTACGGGGATAGCGATAAACTCCGTGGTCTTTAAACGTTGAAATATGGGGTTGTCGTGTTCTACTTTGGTATTGATGATAACCGCTTTTTTTTCGCGCAGACATTTTAATAACAACCCGGAAATGCCGCCAATATTGATCTCGAAGGATTGCAGCTTGGTCGGCAATATTGATTCCGGCCACCAGTATGACGCGATCAGGCTACGACGTTTAGGATCGGTAGTGAACATAATGCTGCGGTCAAAAGAAAATTCGTCCTGTATTGCCTCCAGAGTGCGGGGTATAAATTCATCAGGGTTAAGACTGCGATGGGGTACGGTTAAACAGGATGACGGTTTTTTAGGGGTATAGGCAGCTAGGAAAGGTTTATCGGCGCTTATCTGGCTTAAGTTAATGGTTGTTTTGACCAGCGTAGCCCGTAGCGTGGTTAAACCGGGCAGCTGGATGTCATAAAATTCCCGGGTGCTTTTCATATCCTGATCGACCTGTTGCAGTAAAACTTCAAGATTCAATTGCTCAATATCAATAGTTTCAAGTACAACACTCTGTAATGTAGGATGGCTATCGTGGGCTGCCGCCGACCCAATACCCTGTATCCAGGCTATGTAGTTTGCAAAGGAAACGATAGCGATTTCCGTGTTAAATTTAGCATAGGGCGATACATCAGTCGGCTGGCTATGATGGTAAGCAACGATTGCGGTGATTGATACCGGTAATTGCCATTCCAGGCAAAAAACATGCCCCATCTCGGTATGCGTTATCCCGAAAAAGCGCCGCTCTTCTTCAATGGTTGAATACCCGCTTCTATCTATGGATTCAATAAAATCGCTGTAAGTCACGCGCCCATAGTTTTCCATAACGACCTTGCCTATATCGTGCAAAAGTCCTCCCGTATAAACCAGATCCGGGTCTGGATACTTAAGTGCAATCGCTATTCTCTTGCTTAATGACGCTACATAAAGGCAGTGTTGCCAGAAACACACCAAGTCAAACGCTTGAGTTGAGTCTTGTTGTATCAGATTGTTATAAAACAGCAGGTTTAGCGCAAGCTGACGTACGGCAGAAAATCCTAGCATATTAACTGCGCGTTTAATGGAAGTTGTTTTATTGGGCAAGGCGTATATAGCCGAATTAACTTGCTTTAAAATTTTTGCAGCCAGCACCGGCTCTGTTTCTATGATCCGGGATAGACTCTCAATTCTGGCGTTATCGTCATTGGTTAGCTTTAATAATTTCAGGGCGACCGAAGGTATAAGCTGAAGATGCTTGATTTCATCCTTTAGAATTAAACTAGCGGCTTTTTTGATTAGCTGGACATCATCGTCAATCATGACATTATCTCCTGTGGCTAGAGTCCCATTTTTATGCGGCACATCGAGTCTAATGACTTTTTATAGAAGATTATGAGAAATGCTGAGCAAAAATCTTTAAGCATTTATTTAAGTCAAACGTCAATATTCAGTCACGGCGACTGCCGGGGACAAAATTTTCTGAATACATACCGATGGTTTACAATAGCGGTGTATAAGTTCGCCCCTACCGCTGGGGCGCAAGTAAACTGAATGTATTGGATCACATGAAAAAACTAAAATGCGCTGTTATCGGCACCGGTTATCTGGGCAAGTTTCACGCGGAAAAATATGCATCACTGCCCGATTGCGAGCTGGTTGCCGTGGTCGATATTAATGAGACGGCAGCTAAAGATGTCGCCGAAAAGCATGGGGCAGCAGCGCTGGCCGACTATCAATCTTTGTTAGGCGAAGTCGATGCGGTCAGCATCGTGGTGCCGACGACTTTGCATCATCAGGTGTCAAAGGATTTTCTCAATGCCGGTACCCATGTACTGGTTGAAAAACCGATCACCGTGACCGTTGCCGAAGCCGATGAGTTGATCGCCATCGCCAAGGAAAAGAATCTGATTTTGCAGGTGGGCCATTTGGAGCGATTCAACCCGGCGGTATTGGGCCTGGATAAGGAAGAAAAGCCGCTGTTTATCGAATCCCACCGCTTAGCGCCGTTTAATCCGCGCGCCAATGATGTCAGCGTGGTGCTGGATTTAATGATCCACGACATCGATATTATTTTGGCTTTGGTCGATTCCGAGGTGGAACGCATCGATGCCAGCGGCACTGCCGTTTTAACGCAAGGCACCGACATTGCCAATGCCCGGTTGAAGTTTAAAAACGGTTGCGTGGCTAATGTGACGGCCAGCCGGATCAGCATGAAGCTGGAGCGCAAAATGCGCATGTTCAGGCCGTGTTCTTACGTCTCGGTGGATTTCCAGAACCGGGTCTTGACCAAACATCGTACCGGTAAAGGGGAAATGTTCCCCGGCATTCCCGAGATAGAAACGGAAGAGTCGGTTTTTGAAAGCGGCGATGCGCTACTGGAAGAAATCAAGCATTTCGTCAACTGCATCCATACCGGCGATAACCCGCTGGTTTCCGGCGTAGCGGGAAGACGAGCGTTGGAAACAGCGATAGCCATTACCCGGTTGCTAGGCGATAAATAGGTAGGGTACGCTGTGCGTACCTTTTCGGCGGTCGACATTTTAATTATATGGTACGCACAGCGTACCCTACATGATTGCACCCAATAATTGATAAACTCAAAGGCAATAAAACATGATACCCATGGTAAACCTGAAGGCTCAATACGTTGAAATTAAGGACGAGATTGAGCGTGGTCTGGCTGAAACAATCGAAAACTGTTCGTTTATATTAGGCCCTAATGTCCAAGCCTTTGAAAAAGAAGCAGCTGATTATCTGGGCGTTAAACACGCTGTTGCGGTGGCATCAGGAACCGACGCGCTGCATCTGGCCTTGATCGCCGAAGGCATCGGCGCTGGCGATGAGGTGATTACCACCGCCTTCACCTTTATTGCGACGGCGGAAGCCATCAAATATGTCGGCGCTATTCCGGTTTTCGTCGATATTGATCCGAAGACCTTTAATATCTCGCCGGAAGCCATAGCCAAGGCTATCACCCCAAAAACCAAAGCGGTGATGCCGGTGCATTTGTTCGGCCAACCGGCGGACATGTCAGCAATTAAACAGCTATGCGATCGACATAAGCTGAAACTGATCGAGGATTGCTGCCAGTCGTTCGGCGCGACCATCAACGGCAAGCAAACCGGCGCTATCGGCGATTCGGCCGGATACAGCTTTTTCCCGAGCAAGAACCTGGGCGCATTCGGCGATGGCGGCCTGGTCGTCACCAACTCCGACGAGACGGCCCTAAAACTTAAAATGCTGCACAACCATGGCTCGGATGTCCGCTATTATCATGATGTGATCGGCTATAACAGCCGCCTTGACGAAATGCAGGCGGTGATATTACGACCCAAATTGAAACGCATCGACCAATACAATAAAGGCCGCCAACATGTCGGGCGTCTTTATTCTGAATTGATGGCCGACTTGCCGCTGACCACGCCGTTTGAAGACGGTCTGGGCGAGCACGTTTATCACCAGTACACGGTGTTATGCAACCGACGCGACGAAGTGATGAAAGCCTTGCAGGAAAAACAAATCGCCTGTGCCGTATATTATCCCGTGCCATTGCATAGGCAGAATGTGTTTAAAGACGAATATGCTGCCGTCAGCTTGCCGGTGACGGAATTTGTCGCGGCCAACTGTATGTCGTTGCCGATTTGCCCGTTCCTTGAGGACGATACGATCAAGGAGATTGTGGCGGTTATTCGGGATGTTTTGACGGCGTAGTTAAAACTGCCGGAGTGCAGGCTTCGCCTGCCTGCGCAAGCAAAGCTTGCACTCCTTTGCGTACTTCACCTAAGCTTGATCTTTCCTCCATGCCCCAACACAAACCCTTAAAAATCCTATTCAGCGCCGGAGAATCATCCGGCGACCAGCACGCCGCCAATATGTTTCTGGAGCTGAAAAAACAGCAACCGGACATTAAAGGCCTAGGCATGGGCGGCACAAAAATGGCTCAGGCCGGTATCGATATTCGCTATGATTCGGCCAATATCGGCGTCATCGGCGTGGTTGAAGTCATCAAGCATTATGCTGAAATCCGCCGTGCGTTAAAACTGATGCAGCAGCTGGTAGCGAAAGAACGCCCCGACTTATTGGTTTGCGTAGACTACAAGGAATTCAACTTTAAACTGGCGCGTTACGCCAAACAGCAGGGCATTAAAGTGTTGTTTTACGTCAGCCCCCAGGTCTGGGCATGGCGACCGGGCCGGGTTGTGGCCTACGGGAAAGTCATCGACATGATGGCGGTGATCTTCCCGTTCGAGACGGCCTATTATGATGCCGAAAAAGTGCCGGTGCGCTACGTCGGGCATCCTTCGGTGGATAAAGTCCATGCCCAGCGCAGCAAAGATGAGGATTTAACTTTATTCGGGCTGGATAAAAACCACCCGATAGTCGGCTTGTTGCCCGGCAGTCGCACTAACGAGATCAAGCGCATGTTGCCGGTCATGTTGGCCGCCGCCGAAAAAGTGCAGGCCAACTTGCCCGAATGCCAGTTCATCTTACCTCAAGCCGACTCCATCAGCGATGCGTTGATTGAAGACTACATCCGCCAGTCGCCGCTTAACATTACGGTAATCAAAAACCAGCCTTATGACGTGATTCAATGCTGTGATGCAGTAATGACAGCCTCCGGCACCGCAACCTTGGAAATCGCCTTATTAACCGTGCCGATGGTCATCGCCTACAAGCTATCAACGCTAACCTACTGGTTGGGCAGATGGCTGGTAAACATACCTTTTATAGGCCTGCCTAATATCGTATACGGCAAACGCATCATCAAAGAACTGATCCAGCATGAAGCCACAGCCGAAAACCTGTCGGCCGAAGTGCTACGAATCCTGACCGACAAAGCCTATGCCGAACAAATGCGCCAAAACCTGAACCAAGTAAAACGCCAGCTTGGACAGGGCGGCGGCTCCAAAAACATGGCGCAACTGGCATTGGAAATGTTGAGCTAAAGACCGAGTGCAGGCTTCGCCTGCAACACAGCGACATATAGTCCACAGAAGCGAAGCGAAGCTTGCACTCCAACGACAAACTACCTGCTACGAAAACATGGAGTCCAAAACTTGATTTGGATGATTTATAAAGCGAAAATTCAAACTATGATAAAGTTCGAGTAAGCAAAAATATAAATCATAACGAGGGAATAACGATGGATATTGGAACTGCATTTAAACTACTGGCCTTTATGCTTTGGCCGTTTTTACTGGTGTTTTTATACTACCTGTTTGACAGAAAAGGCTTCAAAAAACGGCTGGAGAAGTTCAAGCAGGACGGTTTTAAATAAGCCCCTAAACGTATCAGGCGGCAAACTGCCTAATGCGTAGTTATTCCCTCAACTAAAAATATGGAGAACTCATTAAAAACTGTTTTTCGTTTCTGAGTAGCTTAGTTAGTCCTGCCTTTCACATCAAGCAACGAACGTTTAAACAATTTCAAGTCTTTGGTTGCGAAAAATTGATTGCGACCGACAACATGACTTGAAGTGATTTTCCCGCTTTGAACATATCGCCGGAAAGTTGCTAGAGACACCTCAAGGTACTCGGCGGCTTCGCTGGCGGTGAATTCATCATCTGCCAGGTCACCAAATACTTGTTCGTGCGAATAGTCTTCTTGGAAAGCGTTAGCCCCAAGCAATGCAAAAAAGCGCGCTCGTTCCGTAGCAGGCATGCTTCTTACGGTAGTAAACAGTTCTTCGGCAGTAACGGCATGTCTCATGGCTATTCCTCTTCTTTTACGTAACGCTTTAGTTCATCGTAGAAGTTTTCGTGTACGCCGACTTTGTAAAAATCGATCACCAAGAACTCCACCAGCAAGGCATCCCCAATCTGATCTTCTGCCGGAGGGCGGTAGGCAATCAGGTACTCTTGCCGAAAACATGAAAATGTCGGGATTAAAACAACATGCCCGACCGGCTAAAGCAGTTTTATCAATGCGGCGATCAGGGCGAATTGCCCCAATGCTAACCCAATTCCCCATTTTACCAGCCTGTTTTCCAACTCAAGCAATCGGGCATCTAGGTAATCGCGAGTAACAGGTAGAGATTCAGCCTGAGCTTCTTGGAAAGCTTCTGCTACCGCCTCGGCCTGCTTTTCCTCAAAACCGGCAGATCGTAATTTTCGTATGAATTTATGCGTATCAAAGGTTATGGTAGACATGGATATACTGCCCTATGGTTAAATAAACTTCTTCATATTTCATCGTTCGCCACAGCCGCTCGACAAAAATATTATCCAGTGCCCGGCCTCGCCCATCCATACTGATCGTGATGCTATTCTTGAGCAACACTCCGGTAAAGGCATCGCTGGTGAATTGCGAGCCTTGAGTAGGGAGGGGGGAGAAACAGGACAAGGAATAATGGGGAAATTGGCTTGAAAGCCGCGTCAATA
>CAMAUL010000089.1 GCA_945861405.1 Candidatus Methylobacter oryzae
GTATTGAGAGGCTAATAGGGAGGAAAAGAGCCTTGATGGGGTGATAAATCAGAACCAAGGGCATTAAAAATCCCAACAAACCATTTTTTTAAATTTTAAACGTGATTAAGCGGGGTGGTTCGCTCTATTAATCCGACAGCCTCCTAGGCATCATCATTGCAATTATTAGTGTTTCCGAAACGCTGGTCATATTGCTGCTTGATGCGACTCATCAATGGGGACTTGAGTTGTCGCCATTGCAGAATGCCGTTTTTAACGTCGCGCTGCTGACTATACTCAGCTCAACATTGTTATGGTTTTTGGCGGTACGGCCATTGACCTTGCAGATCGATCAGGAAAGAAGGTCGTCCAATAGAGAATTGCTAAGCGCACTGGAAAATCATGTTCTGGTCAGTATCGCCGATGTCCAGGGGCGCATCGTCTACGCTAACGACATGTTCTGCAAAGTCTCCGGTTATACGCAAAATGAACTCATCGGACAGGATCACCGTCTCGTCAACTCCGGCCATCACGATCAGGATTACATCCGCAACATGTGGCATACCATCGCCGGGGGGCAGGTATGGCGAGGCGAGTTTTGCAATCGCCGCAAAGACGGAGGATTGTACTGGGTGGATAGCACTATCGCGCCGGTGCTGGATAAAGCAGGCAAGCCCAAGCAATATATTTCGATACGCCGGGATACGACCACCCGAAAAGCCAATGAACTAAAGCTGACCGCGCTTAAACGTGCGCTGGACGCCAGCAACGAGATGATACTGATTACCAATGCAGAAGGGCTCATTCAATACGCCAACCCGGCGCTGTGCCTGTTTACCGGCTGGACTGAAGAAGCGTTGTTGGGGCAAAATCCCTGTGTGCTGGATAGTCCTACCGCCGACCAGCAAGCCCTGTCCGACAACTGCATGGATGCAGGAGGTAGAGCAATGCAAGGAGCAATTGCCGAGATGCAAAGTCGGCTCCGTTGCAGCGAAGCCTGGTCGGGTCGACTGCGGGGTCGCCGCCGTGGCAAAGCCTCCTCCCCTGAGGAAACACTGGAATACTGGGCCAAGACCAATATTACGCCGATTCTAATGGCAAACGGCACATTGTCAGGCTATGTGCAGATTCAGCATGACGTCAGCAAAGAGGTCGAGCAGGAAGCGGCCTTGCAAATTGAAACCGACGATAACGCCGGTCGTCTTGCTATCGCCGAAGTGCTGCATCAGCCCCTGTCGCTGGAACAACGTTTTGTGCAGGTTCTGGATATTTTATTCGGTCTTAAGGACTTGGATCAGCCGCACAAGGGCTGTGTGTTGTTGCGGGCGCAGGATGATGATGTTCTGGAGAAATTTGTCGTCGTTGGTAATTTCGACTGGATGGAGCAGCGCATTGCTTTTGGCGATGGCCTGTGCGGGCAAGTCGCCGTGTCAAGGAAGCTGACTGTTGCCGATGACTGTAGCTGCGACAACCAGCCATCCCACGGCCATTACATCGTGCCCATCGCATCCGGCGAGCAAACTCTTGGCGTATTGATGATTTTTACCGACGCTTACCCCATCCAAAGCGAGTCCCGCATTGCGATGCTCGAGCAGGTCGGCGAAATGATTGCACTCGCGTTGCTACAGAATCAGGCCAATGCCTCGATGGCTGCGGCGCGTGATGCCGCCTTGCAGGTCGCACATACCAAGACTGAGTTCCTGGCCAATATGAGTCATGAAATTCGCACCCCGATGAACGGCGTATTGGGCATGCTCGATCTTTTACAGGATACCCAGCTGTCCCGTGAGCAATGGGATCTGATTGAAATTGCGGCAAACTCGGCAGAATCCTTATTAACCATCATCAACGATATTCTGGATTTTTCCAAACTGGAAGCCGGTAAGATCGAGCTGGAACAGATCGAATTTAATCTGCCTGATTTGGTGGAAGAGGTTTGCACGCTGCTGTCCAGCCGCGCCCATAGCAAGGGCCTGGAATTAAACTGCTTTTTGCCGCCGAACCTGCCGTTACGTTGGCAGGGCGACCCCACGCGCATCCGTCAAGTGCTCACCAACCTGATTGGCAATGCCGTTAAATTTACCGAACAGGGTGAAGTCTCGGTAAAGGTCTCGGCGTCGCCTGTAGGAGAGACTTTAGTCTCGACAAGCGCGGCTAAAGCCGCTCCCACATTACGCTTTGAGGTAGTGGATACCGGCATCGGCATTAGCGCAGAAACGCAAGCGCGGCTGTTCCAGGCTTTCTCCCAGGCGGACAATTCCACCTCCCGGCGTTATGGTGGTACCGGACTTGGTCTATCCATCAGCAAGGATCTGGTGGCGCTGATGGACGGCAATATCGGCGTTGAAAGCGCACTGGGACGGGGTGCAAACTTTTGGTTCACGTTGCCCTTGACACAAGCAGATAACGAGATTCCTGCACCGCAAGCGGACTTTGTCGGCAAGCGCGCCTTGATAGTCGATGATAACGCCACCAACCGTATGATTTTGACCCACTACCTAAGCAACTGGGGTTTTGCTTTAAGCGAAGCAGACAACGGCCCTGAGGCGCTCGTTGAACTCGAAGCCGCCATGCTGCGGAACGAACCCTATGATTTACTGCTGTCGGATATGCAAATGCCGGACATGGACGGATTTGCTCTGGCTCAGGCCATCATCGAAAAACCGGCCATTGCAGGCATACCGCGCATTCTTTTATCGTCAGGCACGATAGGCTTGGAGGCCGAAAGAATCGCGTCCGGATTTGCACAAAGCCTGTTAAAACCGGTGCGGCAATCACAGCTTTTTGATGCTATTATCGCTGCATTGCGGTTTCCCGATCAGAAAGTGGCTCCAGCTGCCGTAACCAAAGAGGCGGCGCTTAATTACAGCGGCAAGCAGGTGCTGGTGGTCGAAGATAATAAGGTTAACCAAAAAGTGATACTGTCCCAGCTTGCCAAATTTCAGCTTAAACCTGATCTGGCCAATAATGGTCAAGTGGCGCTGGATATGCTGGAACAACAAGCCTATGATCTGGTGTTTATGGATTGCCAAATGCCGGTCATGGACGGTTACGAAGCCACGCGTGCTTTGCGCGAACGGGAAATAGTCACAGGCAGTCAGTCACGTACTCCTGTCACCGCGCTGACCGCGCATGCCTCGGCAGGAGAGCGCGAAAAATGCCTGTCCGCAGGCATGGACGATTATCTTAGCAAGCCCGCCAGTCGGGCCGATTTGGCAGTGATTTTGAGACGCTGGCTGGGTGAGCCCTCTACCGCGCCGATGCTTGAGGATAATGTGCTTGAAAGTGAAATCCCCCTCGGCCCCCTCGCAAGCTCCCCCCCTTTGACAAAGGGAGAAGCCGAAGGCGGGGGAGCCTGTTGGGACGAATCAGCCGCGCTCAAGCGGTTGGATGACGACCAGGATTTACTGGCCGAGATGATAGATTTATTTCTCGAAGAGGCTCCTTTGTCTGTGGTAGAGTTGGCTGCCGCCTTGTCTAGAAGCGATCTTTTGGCATTGGCCGATGCAGCCCACGCCATTAAAGGCATGGCTGGACATTTTTGCGCCGAACAGGTAATCGGCCTTGCGGTAAACCTGGAACACGCTGCCCGCAAAGCTTCCGCTCCTGCTCACGCCCCTCGCCTACGTCCTGTAGGCGAAGCTTCCGCTCCTGCTCACGCCCCTTACCTACATCCTGTAGACAACGGCGCAGAAGCTGATTTTCAGTTGATGACCGATGACTTAAGCCAAGCTACGACGGATTTAGTCGAAAAGCTACTATTAAGAAAAGAACACTATCAATGAACACTGAATTCAACCTTAATGAACTAAAAGCTGCCGACCGCCTGCCTTCACCTTCGGGAACGGCGCTGGCTATTATGGAACTCGTGCAACAAAACGATGCCACCGTACAGCAGGTAAGCCAGCTGGTTAAGATCGATCCCGCTCTAAGCGGGCGTATCCTGCGTTTTGCCAATTCGGCCGCCTTTGGGGCTAGACGCCCTATCGCCGATATTCAATCGGCAGTCATGATGATGGGTATGCAGGCAGTGCGTAACTTTGCGCTAAGTCTTTCCCTGATTGGCAACAACAGTAAGGGACATTGTTCAGGATTTGATTACGAAGCCTACTGGTCGCGATCCCTGGCGACATCAATGTCCATCTCGGCGATCACTGCCAGAGAACGCACCGTGGTACCCGAAGAATCGTTTACCCTGGGGCTGTTGGGCAACATCGGCAGCCTTGCTCTGGCGACCGCTTGGTCGGAGATTTATGGCGAATGCCTAGGTGCGGCAGAGGGCAAGCCGCTTCTTGCTCTGGAGCGTGAGCGTTTCGCCATCGATCATAACGCCTTGAGTCTATTATTGCTGGCTGACTGGGGATTTCCGGCAGTATTTTTGGACGCCCTGAAAATGAGCTTTGAGTCCCAAGTGGCAGGGATTAATCGAATTGACCAGTTTGCCAGACAACTGATTTTCGCCCGGTTGATTGGAAACTATTGCGTGACTGATGAAGTTGATCGAGTTGCGCTGTTGCCGGATTTAATAGCTGAGGCCAGCCTTCATGCGCTGGACGAGTCGGCTCTGCTTATCTTTATAGATGACATAATCAAGCTGTGGCAGGAGTGGGGAACATTAGTTGACGTAAAAACGGATGTGCGCCAGCCCTTGCCATCAAAGACTGCTGCCGTAGAACCGGCTCTGTCCGGTTTGGAACTGTTGCTGGTCGATGACGACCCGATGATGATGGCGCGTTTATCCAAGCAGCTTATAGCGGAGGGAAATAAGGTCTCGGTATGTCGAGACGGCGAATCCGCACTAAAGCATGTCATTGAGCACAAACCGCAATTGGTGATTACCGATTGGCGCATGAAACCGATGGATGGCTTAGCCCTTTGTAAGGCGTTACGCGCCTCGGCTTTTGGCAAAAACATCTACCTGATTATGCTCACCTCAACGGAAGACGAGGATGCCCTGGTTGAAGCCTTCGATGCCGGGATCGACGATTATGTGACCAAGCCGGTCAGCTTACGTGTGCTGTTGGCACGCTTGCGGGCCGGTCAACGCATCATTACGCTGCAACATGAACTGGAAAAAGAGAGCCAGGACATCCAGCGTTATACGGTCGAGCTGGCGGCAGCTAACCGCCGTCTTAAATCTATGGCGAATACGGATGTACTAACCGGCTTACCTAATCGACGCTATGCATTACACCGCCTGGAACAGGAGGCTGCGGCCGCTCTACGTGCCAACCAGCCCTTGAGCATTTTAATGATGGATTTGGATTATTTTAAATCGGTCAACGATACGCTGGGTCATGATGTCGGCGACCAAGTGCTGGTTCATGCCGCCAACCTGATGCGGGAAACCGCCCGCACCGGCGACATTGTCTGTCGGTTGGGCGGCGAAGAATTTCTGGTCATCGCCATTAACACCGACGGCAGCACAGCCCTGTCACTGGCTGAGCGCATCCGCCGCTCTATTGAAGAAAACCAGCCTCAGGGACACGTATTGCGCCATCCGGTTACCGTCAGTATCGGTGTGGCAGGCTCTATGGGAGCTAAGCCAAGCTGGAAAGAATTGATGAAACGGGCCGATGATGCGTTGTATCTCGTCAAGCAAGGCAATCGCAATGGCGTACGGCTTGCAGGGGAAGTTGGGAGTGGTAAGTAGCAAGTGGTGAGTTGCTTTTCCTCTCGCTACGCAAATTGAGTAGTCTTGCCAATAGCAGCAATAGCAGCGGTTATGTTATCGTGTTTCAACTTTATCGGATAAACACGAGACTAGACAATGAATGTATTAGCTGTCTACAGCATCAAGGGCGGTGTTGGCAAAACCTCAAGCGCGGTCAATCTGGCACACACAGCCGCCCGCAACGGTCATCGCACTCTGGTTTGGGATCTCGATCCGCAAGGAGCCAGCAGTTATTATTTTCGCATCAAGCCCAAGATCAAAGGCGGTAGCAAAGAACTCGTCGCCGGAAAACGCGAACTGGATGATCTAATTAAAGGCACCGACTTTGAAAACCTGGATTTATTACCGGCCGATTTCTCTTTCAGAAATCTGGATTTGGTTCTGGACGCCAAAAAAAACCCAACCCGTCAACTTAAAAAGCTCTTAAAGCCGTTGGCAGAAGAGTACGATTTCATTTTCCTGGATTGTCCACCGAACATTTCGTTATTATCCGAAGCCGTTTTTGAGGCCGCCGATAGCTTGTTGTCGCCAATCATTCCCACCACGTTATCGTTAAGAACGCTCGAACAGCTGGAAAAGTTCATCGAAGATAACAGCTTGAATAAACTGGCGTTGATTCCGTTTTTCTCGATGGCCGACCGGCGCAAAAAAATGCACCGCGACATCATGGACAACCTGATTAAGAGTCACCCTGGAATTTTAACAACAGCCATTCCTTATGCCAGCGATATTGAACGCATGGGCTTGGAGCGCATGCCGTTGGGGGGCTATATCAAAAAAAGCCCATCTACAGTTGCTTACGATGCCTTATGGCAGGAAATTCTGGCTCGCGTTGTTGCAAAAAAATAGAACGCTGATGACGCAGATGATTATGATGAACACGGATAATCCAAATGGGTTAGCGGCTTCCACTCGCTTCAACTGCGTTTTCTAGGATAATTCAAAAAATCTTATTCAATCATAATTATCCGCGTCATCTGCGTTCCATTAATAAAAACACTTTATTCGCATCAAGCTCTTGGAGTAAACCATGCCTAATAAACGATTTGTTACGAGCAAGCCTAAACCCTCAATTACCGATGTTGCTATATTGGGAATAAAAAAAGAGGATTTTGTTGACGACTTTAAACGCTATTACGTTCACCTGCTGGGACGGGATGAAAATTTCCGATCATCGCCGTTTTATGCTTGCGAGGCCTTGTCACTGTCGATTCGCGACCGGTTGATGGAGCGCTGGAAAACCACTTACAAAACCTATATCAAAACGGATAGCAGGCAGGTGTTTTATTTGTCCATGGAGTTTTTGATGGGCAGGACTTTGAGCAATGCGATGCTTAATCTCGGCATAACCGATGAAGCGACTCAAGCTATGCACGACTTGGGCATTGAAATCGAGGAGCTGATAGACCGGGAACTTGATGCCGGTTTGGGCAATGGCGGTCTGGGGCGTTTGGCAGCGTGTTTTATCGACAGCTGCGCGACGCTGCAATTGCCCGCCGTAGGTTACGGCCTGCGTTACGAATACGGCATGTTCACCCAAACCATCGTCAATGGCGAACAGGTCGAAAAGCCCGACCATTGGCTGCGCCACGGCAATGTCTGGGAAGTGGAACGTCTGGAATATTCGCTACGCGTCAAACTTGGCGGTCACACCGAAATACAGACCGACGAACAAGGCCACCAGCGGGTATGCTGGATCAGCACCAACGATGTGTTGGCCGTCCCTTATGATACGCCGATACCCGGCTACCAAAACAACACCGTCAATACCTTGCGCTTATGGAAAGCCGTGGCGACTGAGGAATTTAACTTGGATGAGTTCAACGCAGGCGACTATGCCGAATCGGTGGCCGCAAAGGTCACTGCCGAGCACATCACCATGGTGCTGTATCCCAATGACGCCAACGAAAACGGCAAGGAATTGAGGCTGCGCCAGCAGTATTTCCTGGCTTCCGCCAGCTTGCAGGATGTCCTTTCCCATTGGGTCAGGCAGCATGGAACTGATTTTACCAACTTCGCTAAAAAAAGCTGTTTCCAACTAAACGATACCCATCCGAGCATCGCCATCGCCGAACTGATGCGCCTGTTAATGGATGTGCATGGCCTGTCGTGGGCAGCAGCCTGGGGCATCACCCGTCAAACCATGGCTTATACCAACCATACCCTGCTGCCGGAAGCGCTGGAAAAATGGTCGGTCAAACTGATGCAAAGGTTGTTGCCGAGATTGATGGAGATTATCTTCGAAATCAACGCCTGTTTTATGTCGGAAGTTGCCGCGCATTGGCCCGGCGACAAAGCCCGGTTGAGCCGGATGTCGATCATCGAGGAAGGCGAAGAACAGCAGGTGCGCATGGCTTATCTTGCAATAGTCGGCAGCTTTTCGGTCAACGGCGTGGCCCGACTGCACTCCCAATTGCTGCAACAAGGCTTGTTCCGCGATTTTTATGAATTATGGCCACATAAATTCAACAACAAAACCAACGGCGTAACCCCGCGCCGCTGGCTGGCCTCGTGCAATCATGAATTGGCCGCGTTAATCACCGAAACCATCGGCGACGGTTGGGTAACCCATCTGAATGAGTTAAAAAAACTCGAGCCTTTTGCCGAAAATGTCGCATTTAGAAATCGCTGGCGCGCAATAAAACAACACGCCAAGCAGCGCCTGATTAAGCACAAAAAGCGATACCTGGACATCCATTTAAATCCCGATGCATTGTTCGATATACAGGTGAAACGCATCCATGAATACAAGCGGCAGATTTTAAATGTGCTGCATGTTATTCATCTTTACGACCGCATCAAGCGTGGCGATACCAGCAACTGGGTTGCGCGTTGCGTGCTGATCGGCGGCAAGGCCGCCCCCGGTTACGCGATGGCAAAAAAGACCATTAAACTGATTAATAATGTTGCCCATGTCATTAACACAGATCCCGATGCCGACGGTAAGCTGACCCTGTTTTTCCTGCCCGATTATCGGGTTTCAGGGATGGAAATTATTTGCCCCGCAGCCGATCTTTCCGAGCAGATTTCCACCGCAGGCAAAGAGGCCTCCGGCACCGGCAACATGAAGCTGATGATGAACGGCGCATTGACTATCGGCACACTGGATGGCGCTAATATTGAAATAAGGGAAGAAGTCGGCGATGAAAACTTTTTCCTGTTCGGCCTGACCGAAGAACAGATCGAAGCAAGGCGGGAGCATTACGATCCTGCCGCGATCATTGATCAGGATGAGGATTTGCAGCGGGTGATGAATCTTCTGGAAAGCGGGCATTTTAATCAGTTTGAGCCGGGGATTTTCGACGACCTGATCGCATCCGTTAAAAGCAGGTTTGACCCGTGGATGACGATTGCAGATTTTCGCAGCTATATCGACGCGCAAAAACGCGTGGAAGCCGCCTATCAGGACAAAGATCACTGGACGCGGATGAGCATATTAAATTGCGCAAACAGCGGTAAGTTTTCCACAGACAGAACCATCGGCGACTATAACCGGGACATCTGGAAATTGGAGCCAGTGCCAGTACAATATCCCTGATCAATCAATTGGTAACTGCTCAGCATGCCGACTTTAAAAATAGAACACGGATGACAATCAAGCTCACGCTGTACTATGCAGCTCCCGATTAACTACCTGAAGCCATCATGAAGCCAAACAGCGCCACTATCAGAAAACGGTACGACCGTATCGCCCCATATTTCGAGGGCATGGAAGCGGTCATGGAAGGATTGTTTTTTAAAAGCTGGCGAAAAAAACTATGGGCCAAGGTCGAGGGCCATCATGTCCTTGAGGTCGGCGTGGGGACGGGCAAGAATTTCGACTATTATCCCAAGGATGCCAGGATAACGGCGGTTGATTTTAGCGAGCAAATGCTAAAGTATGCGGCGCAAAAACGTGACCGGAAAAACATCAATGTCGACCTGGAACTGATGGATATTCAATCATTATGCTTTGCCGATAACAGTTTCGATACGGTGATTTGTTCGTTTGTCTTTTGTTCGGTGCCGTCGGCGGTAAAGGGTTTGAAGGAAGTTTACCGGGTGTGCAAACCGGGCGGGCAGGTCTTATTGCTGGAGCATGTGGTCAGTTCAAATCCCGTCCTTGCCGCGATCATGAGCCTGATTAACCCGGTCGTGGTCAGGCTGGTCGGGGCCAACATTAACAGGAACACCGTTAAAAACGTTAAAGCCTGCGCTTTCACGTCGGTACATGTCGATAAACGCAGCAGCCATATTATCAAGCTGATTGAAGCCAGGAAATAGCGGATATTTGGTAACCACTCAGAACTCAATAATAGAACACTGATGACACGGATTAGACGGATTTAAACGGATTTTAAAAAGCCGAATACAAGTTTGTTATGCGCTTTTAATCAGTGTTTATCCGTCTAATCCGTGTCATCAGTGTTCCATTTCTCTATGTGCTGAATAGTTACGAAACTTTTTAACGGGCTTACCCTTGAATTGGGTAAAATAGAATGAATTTTTGGATTAGTTATTTACGTGAAGCCACAATTAGAAAATCTGGTACAGACGCCGATCCCGACCAAACACGGCGAATTTATCCTGCATTACTACAGCAATACCATTGATGACAAGGAGCATGTCGCCCTCGTTAAAGGCGATGTTGCGGGCAAGGAAAACGTGCCGGTGCGGATTCATTCCGAGTGTTTTACCGGGGACGTCTTAGGTTCAAGGCGTTGCGATTGCGGCGAGCAGCTGGATATGGCGCTGCAAATGATCGACAAAGCCGGTTTCGGCGTATTGATTTATCTGCGTCAGGAAGGGCGCGGCATCGGCCTGTTGAAAAAACTCCAGGCTTATAACTTGCAGGATCAGGGCATGGATACCGTCGATGCCAATATCCACCTGGGTCATCTTGCCGATGAAAGAGAATACAGCATCGCCGCGTTAATGCTGGAAAACCTGGACATCAAGTCCATCGAATTGATTACCAACAACCCCAATAAAATAGAAGAGTTGAAAAAACTCGGCATTAACGTGACGGGCCGCATACCGGTCGAGGCCGCGGCTCACGACGACAATGTCGGTTATTTAAAAACCAAAGCAAAAAAAATGGCGCATATGCTGTTTGAGTCGAAAAAATACTAGCTATGCAATTATGGGCGCTACTGACAGCCGGAGTGCAGGCTTCGCCTGCCAACGCAAGCGAAGCTTGCACTCCTGTGTTCTATCCTCTTAACACTGTTTCAACCAGCGTCACCCAGTAAGCCGCACCGACCGGCAATATCTGATCGTTAAAATCATAATGCGGATTATGCAGCAGGCAACTGTTTTCTGAAGACCCGTTACCTATCCACATATAACAGCCGGGTTTTTCCTGCAACATGAAGGCAAAGTCTTCCGAACCCATTCCGGGTGTCGGTTGCCGATCAACTCCATCTTCTCCGGCCACGGCTATCGCCGCTTGCAGCGCCAGTTCCGTTTCGGCCTCCGCATTAAAAGTCACCGGATAACCCGGATTTTCCGGGTTGAATTTGATTTCTGCGCTGACTTCAAAACCCTCGCAGACAGCATTGACCAGCCGGGTGATTTTATCGGCGATGGTTTTTTGAACCGCGCTGCTAAAGCAACGGAAAGTGCCTCGTAACACAACCGATTCCGGCAGCGCATTCCAGGTATTCCCCGCATGGATCTGGGTAATGCTGACCACCGCCGGATCAGCAGGGTTGAGAGTTCTACTGACAATCGTCTGCAACGCGGTAATCAGCTGGGCCGCTACGACTATCGCGTCATTGCCCAAATGCGGCATGGCGGCATGGGTCGCCTGCCCGGTGATAATGATCTCAAAGCAATCGAATGACGCCATCATCGCGCCGGATTTAACCGCAAAATGCCCCGGCGGAATATCGGGAACATTATGCAGGCCGAAAACGCAGTCGGCCGGGAATTGTTCAAACAAGCCGTCATCAATCATCTGCTTGGCACCGGCTCGACCTTCTTCGGCAGGCTGAAAAATAAAATACACCGTGCCGTTAAAATTGCGATGCTCAGCTAAATAACAAGCCGCGCCCAGCAGCATCGCCGAATGGCCGTCATGGCCGCAGGCATGCATTTTGCCGTCGTGGCAGGATTTGTGGGCAAAGGTGTTTTGCTCCTGAATGAACAAGGCATCCATATCGGCGCGCAATGCTATTTTCTTGTCACCGTTCCCGGCAGTCAGCGTAGCGACAACGCCGGTTTTGCCCAACCCCTGATGAACTTCCAGGCCGAAACTTGCCAACTTGTCGGCAATGAATTGAGCCGTTTGCGTTTCCTCGAAAGCGGTCTCAGGAAACCGGTGCAGATGCTGCCGCCACTGGCGCATTTGTGCGTGTAGCTGCTGTATATCGATTGCTATGGGCATGGGAACTCGTGTGAATTTGATGACGAATCATATGCTACAGCTAAGAAATGACAAAAAGTAAGGTTTTTTATCATTCACACGCTTTAATATCCACATTGCTCTGATATTATGCATGCACCTAAAACAATTTTTGCCAGCATATTATGAACGATTATTCCCCCGCGACAGATTCTAGACGTAACGCCACGCTCACTTTCATCCCCTCCACCTTACTGTTACTGTCGGGTTTTGCGGGCATTTCCTATGAAATACTATATGGCCGCCTGCTGGGAAACCTGCTGGGCGATCAATTCGCCGTCTCCGCTTCAATATTAATCACCTTTCTTTTGGGCGCGGGCTTGGGCTCGGTCTATGCGCATCGCTTGAGTACATGGCTATGGCTAATCGAGTTCGGCATTGGTTTATTCGGCGTTCTGTTCGCTTTAAGTTACGACGCGCTGGAAACCTTTATTTATACACAAAACCTGCTTAGCCAAGGGTTGGTCGGCAAAATTCTGGTTTGTTCGGTGCTGCTGATTATTCCGGCCTTTCTGGTGGGCTGTAGCGTTCCACTGTTTTCCGCAACTCTTGCGCAAACCAGCGGTGCCGCGCAATTTGCCCGCGTTTACGGTATTTATAACGTCGGCGCGGCATTAACAGCTTTGGGCCTGGAATTTATTTTAATTCGTTGGATAGGTATTAATCACACCTTATGGACGTTCGCGCTGGTGAATTTTTTTATCGCGGGCTGTTTGCGCTTCGGTCTGCCGTTACCGCGCTATGCGTTTGTTCCATCCACGCAAACTGCCAGTCATTTTGGCCTTCGATTACGCTCGGCGCTGATTATTGCCAGCGTTGCCTCGGCTATTTTTCAGCTGTATATGCTAAAGCTGTCCGAACTGATGTTCGGACCGTTTCGGGAAAACTTCGCCCTGGTTTTAGCCGTGATTTTGTTCGGCATCGCGACCGGTTCTTTTCTGGTTAAGCGCTTTAACATTGGTTTTTCTGCGTTGATGACAGCTAACGTCGTCGGCTTGACAATATTGTTTTTAATGCTGTCGCCGATACTGCGTTTTTATGCGTTCTTATACGATGCGGCAACGAATTATCATGCCTGTGTCGTCATGTTGAAAATGTTTGTGCTGACGGTGCTGATGGGTATTCCGGCTACAACATTTGGCGCGACAGTTCCCGCTTTATTGCAAAACGAAGCGCAGGTCGCCAAGGATTCAGGGTATTTACTGTTTATTTCCGCCTTGGCGAACAGCGCAGGTTTTTTGGTCATGGTGTTCGTGTTGCATCCCTATCTTGATTTTGGCGTGCAATGGCTGGTTATAGTCGGTTTGTCGCTGTTGGCATGGATTGTTTATGAACGTCAGTGGCTGCGCCGCTCTGCCCACGTTACCGCGCTTATGCTGACTTTTATTGGGCTGCATCAATGGCTGTGGAATGAAAATCTGCTCTACCTCAGCTATACCTCTTTTCATTCCGTTAAGAAAATGGATGAGAATTTATCAACCATCAAAAAAATGGAAAGTTTTAGAGGAAATCAGGATATTTTTGCGATTAACGAAATAGATGGCAAAAAGTTCTTTTTCATTAACGGCTATATCAGTTTTCCGCTGAATGCCTATCACGAAAAACTCGTAGGGCTGATGTCTTCGATGTTTGCGCCGCGTACCGATCAAGCTCTGGTGTTGGGCTTAGGCAGCGGTTCCACCGCATCGGTGGTTGGTTTAAGTTTCGATGCGACCGATGCGGTGGAAATAAATCCTCTGGTACGCGCCAATTTATACCGGCTCAAGGAATGGAATTTCGATATAGAACACAATCCGCGCGTTAATTTCATCGTCGATGACGCTATCCATTTTATTCGTTCGACGACGAAAACCTATTCGCTGATTCTAAATACCGTCACATCGCCGTTATATTTCAGTTCATCCAAGCTCTATACCGAAGATTTTTTTCGCGCCATCAAACCACGATTACGACCTGACGGCATTTATGCGACATGGGTAGACTCGCGTATTGGCGACAAGGGTTTTGATATTATCATTAAAACCCTGAACGAACAGTTTAAAGAATGCGCTTTGTTTTACATTAAAAACACCTATTTCCTGCTGCTGTGCGGCGATACACCGTTGCGTTATCAGCAAACGGATTTGGCAAAACGCGCGCCTCAAGTATGGGATGAGCTGACCGGGAAATACCATCTGTTGCCCGAATTCGTACCCTATAATCTATTGACGACAAAGGCTTTGACGCTGCTGGGCGATAGTTCCGTCCCGGTGAATCGCCTGGATTTTCCCGCGCTGGAATATGAGATGGCGAGCCTTGCCGAAGATGCTCTTCCCGAGACTAAAAAGCGTATTGCCGAACGGATGGATATTGAAGAAGTCAGGGGAATTGTTGCACCCAATAATGCAAACTGGAATCCTGCCAATCTGGTGGTGGAGGCCGAACAAACCATCAGCAAAAAATACATTACC
>CAMAUL010000090.1 GCA_945861405.1 Candidatus Methylobacter oryzae
CAAATAATCCTGAACACACGGCGGCAAGATGTAGGGGGTATCCCGATCAATCAGGATGAATTGGGTAGCCATTTTTGTTTTTGATTCCGTGTTTCGGTGGGGCTATTTTAACACTTTTTGCACTGCAAAATCCGACAGTCTCCTAGCGAACAAAAAAAATTACGCTTTAAGTCATGTTGCGACAATGGAGTTGACATAAACTTATTATTTGATTATTTACTTACTATATATGTGAATATTGAATAATAGACTGATTATCGGGGTATCGCCATTTTTTTGAGCAATGATGCGGCAGTTATTTGAAAAGTGGAAAGATGAAAGTGGGCTGTAGATAAGCAACTGTAATTCAGAGGATGCAACTACCGACTTTCCACGATAAACTTTCAATCCTGGCAAAGTTATCTTATCCTTTACGCTATTGAATTTAACCTTCGCCGCACCGGCTCCCGGCAGACCGACGGCATACACACCATCCCTAGCGATATTGAAGAAATCATGACTGAAGCAAGCGCGTTATTTTCCGAGGCAAAACTGGTCATTCCAGGCGGCGTCAACTCGCCGGTACGATCTTTCAGCGGCGTAGGCGGCACACCGGTTTTTATCGACCATGCCCTGGGCGCTTATATTTACGACAGTTCCGGCAACAGTTATATCGATTATGTCGGCTCCTGGGGGCCGATGATTTTAGGCCATACCCACCCGGAAGTCATCGCAGCAGTCAAGCAGGCGGCGGAAAAAGGCCTCAGCTTTGGCGCGCCGACCGAAATCGAAACGCAGATGGCCCAACGGGTTTGCGAACTGATGCCGTCTATCGACATGGTCAGGATGGTCAGTTCCGGCACCGAGGCGACCATGAGCGCGATCCGCTTGGCCAGAGGCTACACCGGTCGGGATAAAATCGTTAAATTCGAGGGCTGCTATCACGGCCATTCCGACGCCTTATTGGTCAAGGCCGGTTCCGGCGCGTTGACGTTTGGCGTACCCAGCTCTCCCGGCGTACCGGCCTCAGTTGCCGAAAACACCATCACTTTGACCTACAACGATAGCGGCTCGGTCAAAGCGCTATTTGCCGAATTGGGCGAGCAAATCGCCTGCATCATCGTCGAACCGGTCGCAGGCAACATGAACTGCATTCCGCCTGAACCCGGTTTTCTGGAAAGCTTGCGCCAAGTCTGCGACCAATATAATAGCGTACTGATTTTCGATGAAGTGATGACCGGTTTCAGGGTGGGCTTAACCGGCGCGCAAGGGCTTTATAACATTAATCCCGATTTAACCACACTAGGTAAAATCATCGGCGGCGGCATGCCGGTCGGCGCTTTTGGCGGCTCGCGCAAGATCATGGAACACCTTGCCCCGCTTGGCCCTGTCTATCAGGCAGGGACATTGTCCGGCAATCCGGTCGCGATGGCCGCCGGTTTAAAAACTCTGGAATTGATAGCCCAGCCCGGTTTTTATCAGGCGTTGACCGAAAAAACAGAAAAATTGACTTCAGGCCTGAAAGAACGTGCCGCTCAGGCCGGTATCGCGATGACCAGCAACAGCGTCGGCGGCATGTTCGGCCTGTTTTTCAGTTTAGAGCCGCAAGTGACCCGCTTTGCCCAAGTCATGCAATGCGATCAAGCCCTGTTCAAGCGCTTTTTCCATGCGATGCTGGAGCAGGGGGTTTATCTAGCTCCGTCTGCGTTTGAGGCCGGTTTTGTATCGGCCGCGCACAGTGATGAAGATTTGGATAAAACCCTGGATATTGCAGAAGCGATATTCAAGCGTTTGTAAGTTTAACCAGCATGAATTTCATCAATAACATGCCCCCGCTGGTATGGGTCTTAATCGGTTTCTTGCTTGGCGCATTCGCCATGCGTTTGATGAACGGCAAGGATAAAACCCTGATCCGGCAACTCTCGACCGATCTTGCTGTTTCGGAAGAAAAACTAAAACAGCTGCAAAGCCGCGAAGCCGAATTCAAGCAGTTGCAGCAGCTGTTTATCGAGACCAAAACCGAGAATGCGCAATTGCAAACCCGCATGGATGAGCAGGCGAAAAATACCGCAGAAAAATTAAAGCTATTGCTGGATGCGGAGCTGCGCCTGAACACCCAGTTTGAAAATCTGGCCGGTAAGATTTTCGACGACCGCAGCAAACAATTCACCGAACACCACAAAACCAGCCTGGATCATATCGTCACGCCGCTCAGGGAACAGCTTGGCGAGTTCAAGCAGCGCATAGAAACAGTTTACGACAACGAGAACAAGGATCGTATTTCTCTGCGTGAGGAGATAGTCTCGTTGCGGCGCGATACCGCACAAATGAATCAGGACGCGCTTAACCTGACCCGTGCTTTAAAAGGCGACAAGAAAACCCAGGGCAACTGGGGCGAAATGATACTGGAAACAGTGCTGGAAAAATCGGGATTGCGCAAAGGCATCGAGTACGAAACCCAAGGCGCATTCCGGGATGAGGATAACCGGCTGTTCAAGCCCGATGTGATCGTCCGCCTGCCCGAAGACAAGGATGTGGTAATCGATTCCAAGGTGTCGTTGCTGGCTTACGAGCGCTATTGCTCAACCGAAGACGACCAGGAACGGGTGCTGGCCTTAAAGCAGCATACCGAAGCAGTGCGGGAGCATATCAAGGGCTTAAGCAACAAGGATTATTCCGGCTTAAAAGGCCTAAGGTCGCTGGATTTCGTGCTGCTGTTCATGCCGATTGAAGCCGCCTTCATCGCCGCATTTCAAGCCGATGAACGCCTATTTACCGATGCCTTCGAGCATAAAATCATCGTGGTCACCCCGACCACTTTATTAGCCACGTTGCGCACCATCGAAAATATCTGGCGCTACGAACGCCAAAACGAAAATGCCCGAGCTATTGCCGATAAGGCGGGGCTGGTTTACGACAAAATCCGGGGCTTTGTCGATGATCTGGATAAACTGGGCAAGCAGTTAAGCACCGTCAACACCACTTATGACGGCGTGATGAATAAATTAACCCAAGGCAGCGGCAACCTGATCCGCCAAGCCAGCAGCTTTGTCGATCTGGGGGTTAAAGTCAAAAAGACCTTTCCTAAAAGCATCACCGAACAGGCGGGGCTTGATAGTAGCGATAATAACGAGAGTCAGGTATAGGTTTGAGTTAGTAGGGTACGCAAGTGCTTATTAACCACGTCGTCCCGGCAGGGATTGCCGGGATCCAGTAGCCATGGATGGCAATGCCGAAGCAGGCAATAAGTCTTGCAAAAGCAGAGCCGCTTAGTTAAATCAGGCATTCACATCCCTGTGTCCTGGATTCCGGCAATCCTTGCCGGAATGACGTATCTTAAAATACTTGTATATAGGGATGAATGCTCCAGCATTTATGCGATACTACGCGGCTTTGATTTTTTTGATATAGAAACGTAGGTCGGAATAAGACTTCCCTAGAGCGTAGCGCCGGGGAAGCGTTTCCGGCTTGCTATGCGATACGCCGGAAACGTCTATTTTCGCTCCCGCTCAAACAGACTTATTCCGGCCTACATGAAAAATTTTATGATTACCTGCTTAATTAGGAGTAACACATGACCGCACTGGTTGGCATCATCATGGGCTCGACGTCCGACTGGGAAACCATGCGTTTTGCAGCGGAAACGCTGACGCAACTCGGTATCCCGCACGAAGTTGAAGTGGTCTCGGCACACCGCACCCCGGATAAACTGTTCGACTATGCCGAAACGGCAGAAAGCAAAGGCCTGGAAGTGATCATCGCCGGAGCAGGCGGAGCGGCGCATTTGCCGGGCATGACGGCGGCGAAAACCGCCGTGCCTGTGCTGGGCGTTCCGGTGCAGTCCAAAGCGCTAAACGGCATGGACTCCCTACTATCCATCGTGCAAATGCCTGCCGGTATTCCGGTCGGCACACTGGCGATAGGCAAAGCGGGCGCAATCAACGCGGCCTTGCTGGCAGCGGCCATCATCAGCAACAAACATGTTCAATATAAGAGCGCATTAAACGATTTCAGACGTGAGCAAACCGAGTCGGTACTTGCAAACTCAGATCCAAGAGCCGACGACTGCATGGATGCAGGAGGTAGAGCAACGCAGGGAGCAGTTGCCGAGGACGATTTATGATAGTTGGGGTATTAGGCGCAGGCCAGCTTGCCAGAATGATAGCGTTGGCGGGCATACCTTTAGGGCTCGATTTTATCTTTCTCGACCCTTCCGCCGATGCCTGCGCCAACAGACTGGGCGAGGCCTTGATCGGCGACTACAACGATCCGAAATTGCTGGCGCAGCTGGCGGAACGCGCCGATGTGGTCACTTACGAGTTTGAGAATGTTCCGGCTGAAGTCGCCGAGTTTCTGGCTTCTCACACTCAAGTGCATCCCTCCCCGAAGGCACTGGCCGTTGCCCAGGATCGATTAGTCGAAAAAAGCTTTTTCCATGACATCGGCATCCCTACGCCGGATTATGCGGCGGTTGATAGCCTTGAAAGTCTGCAACAAGCCATGACCACCATCGGCTACCCCGCTATTTTGAAAAGCCGCACTCAAGGCTACGACGGCAAAGGCCAGTCGCTGCTCAAATCGGCAGATGATTTAAAAGGCGCTTGGGAGCTGTTGCAAGGCGTCCCGGCAGTCGTTGAAGCCTTCGTCCCATTTAACCGGGAAGTGTCCATCATCGCCGTGCGCAATGTTTCAGGGGCGGTTGTTTTCTACCCGTTATCGGAAAACCTGCATCGCGGCGGCATCCTGCGCGTTTCCGAATGCCGCGCCGACGACCCGATGCAACAACAGGCCGAAACCCATGTTTCCCGCTTACTGGAAGCGCTGGATTATGTCGGCGTACTGGCCTTGGAATTATTTGAAATAGACGGCCAGCTGCTTGTCAACGAGTTCGCGCCGCGGGTGCATAACTCCGGCCACTGGACGATAGAAGGCGCAGAAACCAGCCAGTTTGAAAATCACCTGCGGGCGCTTTTGGATTTGCCGTTAGGCTCGACAGCGCCGGTAGGCAACGCGGCCATGGTCAATTTCATCGGCGGACTTCCTAAGGCTGAAGAACTACTAGCAATTCCCCACGCGCATTTGCATCTGTACGATAAATCCCCGCGCAAAGGCCGTAAAGTGGCTCATGCTACGGTGCGGGCGGACAATCCGCAGCAAATGTCGGAATTGGTCAAGAAACTGACCGCGCTGGCCGATCAGGTTGATGATTCGTAATCCCTGCTTAGTGGTTAGAAAAGCTTAAGCCGCTTCGCGCGGCAAAACTTCCTTCTCAATAGCGGACAACGCTTGTTGCTCCGCCACGCGCAAGTCGTAAGCGGTTTGCAAACTACTCAGCCAGGATTGGGCATCGCCGCCGAAATAACGCGCCAAGCGCAGTGCAGTATCAGGTGTAATGGAGCGGCGTTCTTTGACAATTTCGTGCAGTCGGGTAGCAGGAACGCGAAGCGCATTAGCCAATGCGTTTACGCTCAGACCCAGGGAAGCGCTGAACAAATCGCATTCCAGCCACCATTACCAGACAAGCTGATTTTTTTTCAAAAATCGCCACTTGGCAACGTCAAATTTGGGTGCTTCAGGTATCAAGGAACAGGTTGTGCCACGAACTCGATGCCTATTGACCACCTGTAAATCCGACGTTCTCAGTCACGCCCCATTATTTTCAACTGGGTGCGCAGATTTTCCAACTCTTCCATCAAGTCCAGCGTCAGCGCGATACCGGCCAGATTAACGCCCAGATCACGCTGTAGCCTTAGCGCAGAACGCACCCGCATCAGGCTTGCGCCTGAAAAACGCCACAAATGCATTTCATCCCCTTGCGGTTCGATAATGCTTTCTTCAACCAGACTGACAATCCAGTCTGCACGGATGCTGCAAGTCTGGCACAGTTGCCCCAAAGTCAGGCTGTTATTAAATGATTTTATGTGACAAGCCGCGCAAATTTCCGGGCCGCAAGCTTGGCACAGTTGCTCCAAAGTCAGGCTGTCATCTTCTCTCACTGTTCCGGTATGCACCGGCAATAAGTCATCTGAATTCATCGGTGTTATACCCCCAGAGATAGGCGCGGGTTAAAATCAAATTCGTGCTGCATTTTCTGGTAGAGCGCTTTGGCTTCCTCGGTGTGTGCAGGCGGCAGGACAATTTTGAGTACCACGAAAAAATCCCCCGGTATTTTTGTTGGCAGTCCATGGCCTTTTAAACGCAGTTTGCTGCCTTGCCGGGAATGGGGCGGTATTTTCAGGTCAACGCTCCCTTCCGGCGTAGGCACTTTGATTTTAGCGCCTAACTTCGCCTCCCAGGGCGTAACGGGCAGGTCCATATAAATATCGGTTTCGGAAACCCGGTACAGCGGGTGGTTGTTAAAGGCTATTTCAAGCAGTAGATCACCGGCTTCATCGCCGCCTGAGCCGGGGGCGCCTTGGCCGGACAGCCGGATGTGCTGTCCGGGTTTAATGCCTTTGGGGATTTTGATGTTCAGGCTCCGGCGCTTAACCTGTACATAGCCTTGCGCATCTATTTCTGGCGCGCTTAGGGAAATATTGCGTGTCGTGCCCTGAACGCTGTCTTCCAGGTCAATATAAACTTTCGTATGGATGTCCTTACCTCTCGCATGGAAGCCGTGCTGCTCCCGATTAACTGGATGGGATCCGGTGCGTCCAAACAATTGTCCCAAAAAATCACTAAAAGAACTGGCATCTCCACCGGTAAAACCGGGGCCTTTAAACTCGAAGCCTTCATTCCAGTTTGGTGGTGGCGTGAAATTCTCACTGGCTTCCCATGTGGGATCAAGTCTATCGTAAGCGGCTCTTTTTTCAGGATACTGAAGCACTTCGTAAGCCTCGCCCAGTTCTTTGAATTTTGCCTCGGCATCCCGTTCTTTGCTGACATCGGGATGATATTTGCGCGCCAGTTTACGATAGGCGCGCTTGACCTTGTCCTGCGTGGCGTTTCTGGTTAGCCCCATGATCTTGTAGTAATCTTTATACTGCATGCTGAGTCCGTCCGATTACATTTTAATTAGCCTGGAAAATCCAGGCGAGTGCGCAATGGCGAGCTTTAATATTAAGCCAGTACGCAGACTTGCCGTCAATCCTTCAAGTTTAAAAAGCCTCAAACCATTTCGGCTTGAAAAAAATAACATAGAGTAAAAAGCACTCCGATATAGGAGCAAACACGAAAATATAATGAACAACCAGAATGGCTAAACATAGCAATAGGCGCTTTAAAAAAACAGTAAAAGTGGTCATTGGCATTTTATTCTCCTATTGGATTGCCTTTTAGGGTATGCCTGCCACTCAGGTTGTCCTGCTTTTACAAAATCGTGATTAATGACCGTAACGAGGACTTGAAATTATTCCTCTGATGCCACATTGATGCGCTTTGGTTTGATGGCCTCGCGCTTGGGAATGACGATCTCCAGTACGCCGAGTTTGCATTTGGCATTGATCGCATCACCATCGGCAGAATCGGGCAGGCTGAAGCGGCGGTAAAAAGAACCGGATGTCCGTTCGACTCGTTTATAGCCTTCTTTTTCGGTTTTGGATTCGGTTTCTTTCTCGCCTTTTACGGTCAACACGCCTGCCTCCATGCTGACTTCGATATTTTCCGGCTTGACGCCTGGAATGTCGGCGTGGATAACAAATTTGTCGGCTTCTTCTTTTATATCAACCGCTGGCGCCCATTCGGCGGTAGCAATCGAACCTTCGCCCGCTTTCTCGTCTCGTGAAAGCGACAGTTCTCTTTGTAGTTGATTCAGTAAACCCCAAGGTTCGTAACGTACAATAGCCATTTCTTGTCTCCTAAAAATTAATGATTTAATTTAATAACAAACTTGAAAACGATTATTTGTTTTCAGTAAAGATGTGGGGGCGGCGGCTCTTTTGTCAAGAGGGTTAACTTAGGTTTATTCTGAATCGGTCAAGCGGTTTGCCCGGTAAGCGCGCATCATGGCGACAAAGGCCAGGAAATCGTACAAACCGTGAATGACTACCGGGACTAATAAATTCCTGTCGCCGCCGTAATCCAGAGATAAGCTTAAATAAATCCCCACGAAAGTCGCCAGCACCGCATATAGCGGCGTTATGGCATGGGCCAAGCCGAAAATAATATTGCAGCCGACCAAGCCTGCGCTCATTCCCCAGGACGATTCTATCCAAGGCTGGATAACGCCGCGAAACAGCAGTTCTTCCGAAAGCCCGGCTATCGCCGCCAGTATCAACAAATCAGTCCAGTGGTAACGGTGCAGGCTGGGGCCTAAAGTCTCATGCAGCAGTTTTTTAATCTTGATCACCGGTTCGGCCTGTATGTGATCCATCGTCAAAAACAGCAAAAACAAAGGCATAGTCCCGATTACGCCGTAAGCGATGGCCGATTCTGAAAAATGCAGGTTCTGGAAAGGGTTGATGCCCGCGATCCAGCCCAACACCACCGAGACCGGAATCAGCGCCGCTTCAAAGGAACAAGCCTTTTTAAAAAAATCGTCGGGATTGAAAGGATGTTTATCCATTTCCATTATTCATGCCGTTAAGAAAAGGCCATTCTAATCAAAAATGGTTAAAATAGCCGTTTTGATTGATAACTGCGACTGACAATATGCTGTGTTTTATTTATAAAAGCCTGAAAAAAGAACATCTTTATTTGTATGTCGACAAAAAAGACGATTTTTCGAAGGTGCCGGAAGCACTGTTCAATAGCTTCGGCAAGATGGAATTTGTGATGGATTTGGAGCTGACGCCCGAACGCAAACTGGCCAAGGAAGACGCAGAGAAAGTGCTGGCAAGCTTGAAAGAAAAAGGATTTTTTGTGCAGCTGCCGCCGATCAATTTGCCTGCGCCGTTAACAATTCAATAAATTATAAGCAAGTACTCAACACTTAGAAAAATGGAACGCAGATGACGCAGATGAATATGATAAACACAGATAACTTAAGAAAAATCTTACTTTTATCATAAATATCAGCGTCATCTGCGTTCTATTGTATTTGACTCTTCGTGGTGAATTATTAAACCTGCTTACGCCTTGGGCAAGGTAACGCCGGTTTGTCCCTGATACTTGCCGCCCCGGTCTTTGTAAGAGGTCTCGCAAACTTCGTCAGCGCCGAAAAACAGCATTTGCGCCACGCCTTCATTAGCATAAATTTTTGCAGGCAGCGTCGTGGTGTTGGAAAACTCCAGCGTCACATGGCCTTCCCATTCGGGTTCCAAAGGCGTTACGTTCACAATAATGCCGCATCGCGCATAGGTCGATTTGCCCAGACATATCGTCAACACATCGCGGGGAATGCGGAAGAATTCAACCGTTCTGGCCAAGGCAAACGAGTTCGGCGGAATAATGCAGACATCGGATTTGACATCGACAAAGCTGTTGGAGTCGAAGTCTTTGGGGTCGACGATAGCGGAATTGATGTTAGTGAAAATCTTGAATTCGTCCGAGCACCGCACATCGTAGCCGTAACTGGAGGTGCCGTAGGAAATGACCCTGCCGTGCCCTGAATCCCTGACTTGGCCGCTTTCAAACGGCTCGATCATGCCCTGTTGTTCCGCCATGCGGCGTATCCACTTGTCCGACTTAATGCTCATGGAGTATTACTACCTGAATTGATTTTAAAAAACCAAATTTTAACATAGAACGTAACTGCTCAGCAGTTAGAAAAATAGAACGCTGATGACGCTGATATTTATGATTGGATAAGATTTTTTGAATTATTCTGGAAAATCAGTTGATCGCCATTTTAATGTTATCCGCGATTATCATAACCATCTGCGTCATCAGCGTTCCATTGTATTCAATGACTAAGTAGGTTTTTGCGAGATCGATACAATCAGGTGCTCTGCACGACAATCTTGGGAAACTTCGTAGTGAAATCCTTAGCCTTCAACGCCAATCGCGCCGCTGTCTTACGGGCGATTTGCTTGTAGATTTGCGCAGGCCGCCCCTCCGGGTCGGCAACTACAGTCGGTTTGCCGGAATCGGCAAATTGCCGGATATTAATGTCCAAAGGCAAGGAACCAAGGAACTCAATCCGGTTGCGCTCGGCCATCGCCAGCCCGCCGCCTTCGCCGAATATGGCTTCCTCATGCCCGCAGTTGCTGCAAATATGCATGCTCATATTTTCAACCAGCCCCAGCACTGGCACGTTGACTTTCTCAAACATCCCCAAACCGCGCTGGGCATCAATCAAAGCAATATCCTGTGGCGTGGTGACGATAACCGCGCCGCTGACCGGAATCTGCTGGGACAAGGTAAGCTGAATATCGCCGGTGCCGGGCGGCAGATCGATGACCAGATAATCCAGATTGTCCCAGTTGGTGTCTTTTAGCAACTGCTGCAAGGCCGTGGTGACCATCGGGCCGCGCCAGATCATCGGCTGGTCGGCTTCTACCAGATAGCCGATAGAATTGGTTTGTATGCCATAAGCGACTTTAGGCATCATGGTTTTGTTGTCTTTGCTTTCCGGGTAGCCGGAAAGCCCCAGCATCATCGGAATGCTCGGGCCGTAAATATCCGCATCCAGAATGCCGACATTAGCGCCCTCAGCGGCCAGCGCCAGCGCGAGATTGACCGCCGTCGTCGATTTGCCGACGCCGCCTTTGCCGGATGCGACGGCGATAATGTTTTTGACGTTGGGCAGCGGCTTTAATGCCTGTTGCACAGCATGGGAAACGATTTTTACGCCGACTTCAACGCTGACATTACCAATGCCGGGAAGCGTCTTCAGATGCGCTTCAACGGCAGCTTGGAGTTCGGGTATGTAACTTTTGGCGGGATAGCCCAGCTCCAGTTTAACGCTGACGTTGTTACCATCAATCGCGATGGCTTTAACCGATTTTGCCGAAACCAGATCGGCTCCATTGTTGGGGTCGATGAATGTTTGCAAAAGATCTTCCACGTCAGCTTTTACGATGCTAGCCATGCCCATGCTCCCTAATTGTAAATAAATGCGCCTGATTAATAACCAAGCATTAAACTCAAGATATAGGCTATTTTACCGATTTCAACCCGCTATTGCACTTATTAGTGTAACGTCCCCAACAAATATTTAGATATGATAAAATTGGTGCCTATGAAAACACCAATGAAGCTATCACTGACCGATGAAGATAAATTAACCTTGGAGCGCTGGGTTAAAAGCAGAGCAACTGGAACCAAACAAAAGCAGCGCGCCAAAATTATATTAATGACAGCAGCAAGGCTGCCGACAGCAGAAATAATGGATAAGCTACAACTGAGCAATCCGACTCTAAATCTCTGGCGCAACCGCTATGTGGAACTCGGCTTGGCTGGGCTGGAGAAAGGTAAAAGCCGAGCGCCGGGAACGCCTCGATTGGAGTCGGCTAAAGTTCAAGAAATACTGACATTGACGCTGACCGGAAAGCCAGTTGCGGCTACCCACTGGAGTTGCCGTACCTTGGCGAAGCAAGTTGGAGTTTCCAGAATGTCGGTAAATCGAGTCTGGCGCGAACACAAACTTAAGCCGCACCAAGTCAAGGGCTTCAAGGTGTCGACGGATCCGCTGTTTGCGGAAAAGCTGAAGGATGTTATCGGACTCTATCTGGAGCCGCCGGAAAAGGCCATTGTTTTTTCAGTGGATGAAAAAAGCCAAATACAAGCCTTAGATCGAACTCAGCCAGGTTTACCCATGAAACCCGGAAAAGCGGGAACAATGACGCATGATTATAAGCGCCATGGAACTACAACTTTGTTTGCGGCACTCAATGTTCACGAAGGCACGGTGATCGGTGAATGTCTACCTAAACATCGGAACGATGAATTTATCAAGTTTCTGAAGATACTCGACAGACGGACAGATAAAACCTTGGCCGTACATTTGATTGTCGACAATTACGCGACCCACAAACATCCCAACGTCAAAGACTGGCTGAACAAACATCCGCGTTTCCATATGCACTTCACACCGACATCAGCATCGTGGGTAAATCTGGTAGAACGTTTCTTTCGAGACATTACCGAAGAACAAATACGTCGTGGTGTGTTTCGGAGTGTCGATGAACTCAAAACTGCTATTATGCAATACTTGGAGCACCGCAATGCCAACCCTAAACCTTACCATTGGACAGCCAAACCTGAAGCTATTTTGGCAAAAGTCGCCAAAGCTAAAGAAAAGTTAGGGACGTTACATTAGCTGGCTGATAATCGCTATTTGCGTCCATTTACGGCTGGAAAAATAGCACGCTGATGACGCTGATGTTTATGATTAAATAAGATTTTTTTCGCTATGATAGGGGAAATCAGCTGTTCGCTATTTTGAGGTTATCCGCGCTCATCATAATCATCTGCGTCATCTGCGTTCCCTTGTCTCTGATAGCTGAATAGTTACGTTTATTTTATGCCATAATAACCGGCTAATTTTGCCTTCGAATTGCTAGAGCTTTCACTATGTCAGATAGAAAAATACTCGTCACCAGCGCCTTGCCTTACGCCAACGGCCCGATACATCTCGGCCATCTGGTTGAATATATCCAGACCGATATTTGGGTGCGTTTCCAGAAACAACGCGGCAACCTGTGCTATTACGTTTGCGCGGACGACACCCACGGCACGCCGATCATGCTCAGGGCGGATCGCGAAGGCATCACCCCGGAACAACTGATCGCCCAGGTCGGCAAAGAGCATCTGGCAGACTTTACCGAATTCAGCGTGGCATTCGATAATTACCACAGCACCCATTCCGAAGAAAACAAAGCCCTGTCGTCGCTGATTTACGAACGTTTGCGCGACGCCGGACACATCAGCTCGCGCAGTATTACCCAGGCTTTCGATCCGGTTAAGAACATGTTCTTGTCCGACCGGTTTATCAAAGGCGAATGTCCCAAATGCGGCGCGGCCGACCAATACGGCGACGGCTGCGAAGTGTGCGGTACAACCTATGCGGCGACCGAATTAAAAAACGCGGTTTCGGCGATTTCAGGCGCAAAGCCCGTAGATAAAGATTCCGTGCATTATTTCTTCGATCTGGCGAACTTTAGCGACATGTTGCGCGAGTGGACCCACGCCGGTCACTTGCAACCCGAAGTCAGCAACAAATTGGCCGAATGGCTGGATGGCGGTTTGCAGCAATGGGACATAAGCCGCGATGCACCTTATTTCGGCTTTGAAATCCCCGATGCGCCGGGCAAATATTTTTATGTCTGGCTGGATGCGCCGATAGGTTACATGGCCAGCTTCAAAAACCTGTGTGATAAGCAGGGCTTGGACTTTAACGAATTCTGGTCAAAGAACAGCGATGCCGAGCTGTACCATTTCATCGGCAAAGACATCATCTATTTTCACGCCTTGTTCTGGCCAGCAATGCTCAGCGGCGCGCATTTTCGGACGCCCAGCGCGATTTTCGCGCACGGCTTTTTAACCGTGAACGGCGAAAAAATGTCCAAGTCGCGCGGCACCTTCATCAAAGCCAGAACCTATCTGGATCATTTGAATCCCGAATACCTGCGCTATTACTTCGCCGCCAAGCTCAGCGCCGGGGTCGATGACCTGGACTTGAATTTCGACGATTTTAGCCAGCGGGTTAATTCCGATCTGGTCGGCAAAGTAGTCAATATCGCCAGCCGGTGCAGCGGCTTTATCGCCAAACGCTTTGACAATAAGTTGTCCGAACACTGTTCGGAACAGGCCTTGTTCCATGAATTCGTCGCCGCCAACGAGCACATCGCCGAGCTTTACGAGAGCCGCGAATTCGGCAAAGCCATGCGCGAAATCATGGCGCTGGCCGACAAAGCCAACCAGTATATCGACGAGAAAAAACCCTGGCTAATCGCCAAGGAAGAAGGCAGGGACACAGAACTGCACGAAGTCTGCACCATGGGGCTCAACCTGTTCCGGCTGCTGGCCGTTTACTTGAAGCCGGTGCTGCCGGTGTTGGCGGGCAATGCGGAAAGCTTTTTAAACATCGAAGCGCAAGCCTGGCCGGTTGATGCGAAGCCTTTGTTAAATCATGCGATCAACGAATTTAAACCGCTGATGACGCGGGTCGAAGCCGACAAAATCGCGGCGATAGTCGAAGCGTCCAAAGAAAACCTGGAAAAAACCGCCGAGCCTGTGCAAGCCAAAAAATGCGAACCGATAGCCGACACCATCGAGTTTGATGATTTCGCCAAACTGGATTTGCGCATAGCCCGGATCATCAAGGCCGAGCATGTTGAAGGCGCGGACAAGTTGTTACAGCTGACCGTGGATATCGGCGATGAAACCCGCAACATCTTTGCCGGGATTAAATCCGCCTACAGCCCGGAAGACCTGGAAGGCAAATTGACCTTGGTCATCGCCAACCTTGCGCCGAGGAAAATGCGTTTCGGC
>CAMAUL010000091.1 GCA_945861405.1 Candidatus Methylobacter oryzae
CTAAATCATGCGGCACGGTATCAACAAGTTACCATCCATGGCTCTGGATTCCGGCATCCATGCCGGAATGACGGTGCTAGCTGAAGCATCTAGCTAATCAAGTTTTTCCTTGAGCAAATCCCGGATTTCGGTCAATAACAGCTCTTCCCTGGAAGGCTCTAAGCGCGCAGGGGCTTCTTTTTTCTTAAGGCTATTGATGAACTTTACCGCGATAAAAATAACAAAAGCAATTATCGTAAAATCAACCAGAGCTTGAATAAAGTTACCGTAATTTAGGGTTACAGCAGGCGCGTCCCCGGCAGCTTCTTTTAGGGTAAAAGCCAGCTTGGTAAAATCCACGCCGTCAATTAACACGCCTATCGGCGGCATAACTACATCGGCAACAAGGGATGAAATAATCTTGCCGAAAGCCGCGCCGACTATGATGCCCACGGCCATGTCAACGGCATTGCCCTTGACCGCAAATTCTTTAAATTCCTGTAACATGCCCATAATCGTTTCCCTTCATTTTTTGGCTGTATCCACTCGCCTTCGGGTAGGAAACCTGGAGACGAGCGAATAGGCAGTTCCGGGTTAAAGCTCCCCGTATTCGTAACTCTACTTTTTATGTTCCTGCATCTTTTCTTGGCGATGTTCCATCATTTGAGAATGATGCGCTTTCATCAGCTCCAATTGTTGTTTTTTTAACGCGTCTTTTTTGGCTCCATCTTTCTCTGACAAAATCTGGTTTGATAGGTCATGCATCTGAAGCATGTGTTCTTGCATGCCGCGCATCTTTTCAGTTTTTTGTTCTTCGGTCATGCCGCCCATCATGCCCATGCCCTGATGCATACCCATTTCTTTCATCGGCTCAGGAGCTTTTTGTGGCTCTGCGGCAGAGCTTATCATGCTGATAGGGAGCAGCAGTAACAGAGCGGCAGTTGATTTACATACATGTTTCATCGGATCACCTTTATTGGTTGATTGAGTTGAGAGTCAATTGTATGTGCAAAACCCAAGTCTTGCAGAAGAAAAAAGCTGGCTGTTGGCGGATGTGTAAATAACACCTGTCATTCTAGATTTATTCGACTGAACTTCAATAAGTTAAAACACCTAGGATTAACAGCGCCACGACGAGCCTCATCGCATTCAAAATTTAATCCATGGCTGACAGGATATGCAATAATTTATCGGATGTAGCAACCGATTTGCACAGATATGCCGCAAACCTGCCGGTAGCAGGAGCGGCGAATATAATTTATATGATTGAGTTTGCATAATGACCCGTTTTTTATTTGCCGTGATTATTTCGTTAATGTCGATGACCGCTACGGCCAAATCCATTGTAGTGTTGGGAGACAGCATCAGCGCCGGTTACGGAATTGATACCGCGCTAGGCTGGGTGACCTTATTGCAGCAGAAATTGGATGAAAAAGCTGTAGGCCATATTATCCATAACGAAAGCATCAGCGGCGATACAACGGGCGGAGGTTTGGCGCGGATAGACCATGCCTTGACCTTGCATAAACCGGATGTCGTGATTATCGAGCTGGGCGTAAATGACAGTTTGCGCAGTTTTCCGCCGATGTTGATCAAAAGCAATCTTGCCGAACTCGCCCATCGTGCGCAGCGGGCCGGTGCCAAAGTCTTGCTGCTGAGCATGAAAATCCCGCCCACACCGGCAAACGCCACATCAATGTTCTACAATATTTACCCTCAGCTGGCAAAGGAGCTGCGCGTCCCGTATGTGCCCTTTATCATAGGAAATGACGCCCTGAGCAAGGACATGATGCAAGCGGACGATCTGCATCCCAATGCCAAAGGCCAGCCGTTCATTGCAGAAAAAGTATGGCCGCAGCTGCTGCCGCTGTTAAAATAATACCTTCAACAAGAAGAGAACCCTGAATGAAAACACTAACACTCGAAAAAGCCAACATCATTATCAATACCGCGACCAACAAGGCCCGCAAGTTAAACATGGCGCCAATTACCGTAGTGGTTTTGGATGCATCAGGACATTTAAAAGCCATGCAGCGGGAAGACGGCGCGACCATGATTAGAGAGCAGATTGCCACCGCAAAAGCTTGGGGCGCGGTCAGCATGGGCATATCGTCGCGCAGCTTGGCCAGCGTGGCGGAAGAGCGGCCCAATTTTATGAATGCGCTGCTAAACATGGCAGAGGGGAAAATCATGCCGGTGCCGGGCGGCGTGTTGATTCGCGACACCAAAAACACTGTCATCGGCGCGGTCGGCATCAGCGGCGATATTTCCGATCAGGACGAACGTTGTGCGATTGCCGGGATTGAGGCGGTAGGATTTATTGCGGGGGTTTAAAGTGGGTAATCTGAAAAGTTACCAATAACTTTACCTTTGTCTGGATAAAGCGTTCATAGCCAACAAACCAACGGAAAACCTATGTGCTGGAGCGGGGAAGCCTCAACTGTATTAGCGACTATCGGATTATCGAGCACCGCTTATTTTTATTATAAAAAAGAACCGGCTCCGCTTTGTTATGCCTTGGGCTTCTTCTCGTTGATGGAAGCGTTGCAGGCTTATACCTATACGGTGATTGACGATTGCTCCAATCCCGGTAATCAGGTGGCAACTTTGCTGGGCTATATCCATATCGCTTTCCAGCCGTTTTTTGTCAACGCGGTATCGATGTATTTTATCCCCGAAAAAGTCAGGGACAAGATTTCCGCTTCGGTTTATTTTATCTGTCTGGTGACTACTGTCTGCTTGTTGATACGTCTGTATCCGTTCGAATGGGCGCCGTTCTGTTACGAGGTTAAAACCCGGTTTATCCTGTATGCCGAATCGTTCAACGTGCCGTTTTGCGGCAGGCGGATCTGCTCTACGTCCGGCGACTGGCATATCGCTTGGGAAATACCGGCCACGGCTAATCTGGTGCTGTTCAATATGTATGTTGTCGCGGCATTTATCATGCCTATATTCTACGGCTCCTGGAAAATGACCACTTACCATATTGTCACCGGGCCGCTACTGGCTTGGATGACGACCAGCAATCCCAACGAATGGGCGGCGGTCTGGTGTCTGTATTCGATAGGTTTATTGTTGCTGCTGGTCAAAACGCCGATACGCAATTATTTGCATGTGCACAGCTGGTTTTGGTGGAAGTATCTAAAAACATAGCTATTTAGTACTAATGCAATGGAACGCAGATGACGCTGATTGATTATGATGAACGCAGAATTTTATGAGTTGAGGCTTGTTCTTGAACTTCGTAATAAAAACGCAACACTTTATCAAATCAGG
The DNA here is from genome assembly GCA_945861405.1 of Candidatus Methylobacter oryzae. Taxonomy (GTDB): domain Bacteria; phylum Pseudomonadota; class Gammaproteobacteria; order Methylococcales; family Methylomonadaceae; genus Methylobacter_A; species Methylobacter_A oryzae_A. The sequence goes on from CAMAUL010000091.1 coordinate 3,256, forward strand.
AAAAATCTTATTAAATCATAAGCAATCAGCGTCATCAGCGTTCTATTTTTTCTGCTGAGTAGTTACGACACGGTAGCAAAATAGCTTAACCCCGCGTCGGTCTTCAATCTGTACCACCGATTCTGGCTGCCAATCCGGCACAGGGAAGGATGAGGAGACAAACAAACTTCCGGGATGCATTTCACGCCTGACTTTCCCTCCCAGTTTTTCCATCACCACCGGTGACAGAAAAGCGAACACCACATCATAGCTGCCAAGATCGCAGCCCCATAAGCTGTCCCGCTTTACGTCCGCATTCGGCAGTTTGCGGCAACGCCAAGCGGTGATCAGCCACGGCAGCGGGGCATATTCCCAAGCATCGACTTTTATAGCTAGACGCTGCGCCAGCGGCACTGCCACCGAGCCGACTCCCGCGCCCAGATCGGCAAACGTTCCGGCATTTTCCCGATCAACAATGGCTGCCAGCGCATCCGCCACGGCGGGAGAAGACAAAAACAACGGCACATCGCCCTTGACCGTCCCCCAGAACACCAGCGCCAGCAGCAGCACGACCAGCAGATACAGCCAGGAAGGCAGCTGCAAGGTAAGCAGGGCGATGGCCGCAGGCAGAAACAGCAAATGGATAGGAGCCCACCAGTACGGCTGGCGCAAAACGCCGCTCCACAAAGCCGCAGCAACGCCTTGCGCCAGCGCCAAACGCCATGCGCCGTGAAATACTAAAGGCAACATCCAGGCCAAGGCGATGGCAAGCGCCAAACCCAGCGCCTGCGCGGCAAGCGCTTTGGCTAGCGTTATCAGGTTGCCGCCCCGGTATTATTGCTTCGACGTAGTAGGTTTAGTCGCGGGAATTTCAGGTACCGGAACAGGGGCCGTAACAGGAACAGGTGCCGAAGCCGGATTTACGATTTTGGATACAACTTCTTTGGCCGCTTTTTCCTCGGCGGCTTTTTGCCGATTGCCTTCGCCAAACAGCGTAAAGGTGACCATAAACAAGACAGTCGATATAATCAGAACCAAAAACCTGTCCGGTTTTTTCAAAAAGAATAACGGCCATTGGGGCTTAATCATTCCGACAATTAAAAAGAGCAGAGTCCAGATCCCTGTATGAAAAGCGGCGGTTATCAGCATTATAATTACCCGTAAACTAAATTTATATTATTATTAGTTGCGCGGTTGTTTACAACACGCGCAATGTTATTTTAACGGTTTTACTTTATCAGGGTCTGAATAGTTCAGCACGGCTTTTTCAGTCGCTTGAAGTTCGACACATCCCGTGTCAAAAAATCAGGAGGTTCTATGGGTGGTTTTGTTTTAGTATTATTGGTTTTTGCCGTCTTGATAGTATTTATGAGCGTCAAGTCGGTTCCTCAGGGCATGGAATACACGGTAGAGCGCTTCGGGAAATATACCACTACTTTGAACCCCGGCTTAAATATTATCTTGCCGATTATTGATCGCATCGGCAAAAAGATGGTGATGATGGAACAGGTGATGGACGTGCCGTCGCAGGAAGTCATCACCAAAGATAACGCGATGGTCACCGTGGACGGGGTGATTTTCTACCAGGTCATGGATGCCGCCAAAGCCGCTTATGAAGTCAGCCAGCTGAGTTGGGCCATTTTAAATCTGGTGATGACCAATATCCGTACCGTCATGGGCTCGATGGATCTGGACGAACTGTTGTCGCGCCGGGACGACATCAATGCGCGGTTGCTGTCCGTGGTAGACGACGCGACCACACCCTGGGGCATTAAAGTCACCCGCATTGAAATAAAAGACATCGCCCCGCCCAAAGACCTAGTCGAAGCGATGGGCAGACAAATGAAAGCCGAGCGGTTAAAACGCGCCTCCATTTTGGAAGCCGAAGGCTTACGGCAATCCGAAATTTTACGCGCGGAAGGCGCGCAGCAGGCGGCTATTCTGGAAGCCGAAGGCCGCAAAGAAGCCTCTTACCGCGATGCCGACGCCCGCGAACGCTTGGCTCAGGCCGAAGCCAGGGCGACGCTGATGGTATCGGAAGCTATCGGCAAAGGCGATGTCCAAGCCATCAACTATTTCGTCGCGCAAAAATACATTGAGGCGTTAAAAGAAATTGGCGCGTCAGGCAACAGCAAACTGGTTTTCATGCCGCTGGATTCGTCTAGCGTGATTGGCGCGCTCGGCGGCATTGGCGAACTGGCCAAAGAAGCCATGACCAAAAAAGTCTGACATGGCTGGGTTAACGATTGTTTTCTGGAACTGGTGGGTATTGGCGCTCGTTCTGTTAGTGGTAGAACTGCTGGCTCCCGGTTTTTTCTTCTTATGGATGGCAGCATCGGCGTTTGTAACCGGCGGCCTGCTGTTGCTGATTCCTGCAATCGGCATCGATTTGCAAGTTCTGATTTTTTCGGTGCTGTCGGTTGCCGCCATCACCGGCTGGAAGCTTTACGGCAAAAAACACCCGATAGCAACAGACCATCCGTTGCTGAATAAGCGCGGCGATCAGTACATCGGCAGGGTCTTTAGCCTGTATAAACCGATAGAAAACGGCGAAGGCAAAATCAAGGTAGACGATTCCATCTGGAAAGTTCACGGCGAAGATTGCGATATGTCCACCAAAGTAAAAGTCATCGCAGTACGCGGCACGGTGTTTGATGTGGAACGGGTTGAGTAGCATTACAGGACATAGCGCGTCCCGGATGCACATGGAGGATGGAATTGAAAAAAATCTTGGAGGCAATAAAAGCCCCCTTAAGTTTTAACTTTGCGAGGGCTATGGTCGCTTGAAAGCGTTGCCTACGGAAAACAATTCCATTGGTATGAAAAGTCAGATAGGCTATAGTTGGTTACACTATGGACACTAGACTACACATAAAGGCGAAAATGGGCAAGAAAATTTTAGGACTGGACTTAGGCAGCAATTCAATTGGCTGGGCATTACTGGAAGGAAACGATGGTAAGCCGGATAAAATCATAAATATTGGCAGCCGGATTTTTAGCAAAGCTGTAGAAGAAAAAACACCCACACCCAAAAACGTTAAACGCAGAAATGCCAGATTATCAAGGCGAATTACCCAACGCCGGACAAGACGTAAATTAAGGATGCTCAATTACCTGATAAAGCTAAACCTCTTACCGCAAGAACTTACCGCCAACCCAACACCGGAAATCATCCTCAACGAACTGGGCGATCCTTATCCTTTACGCGCCAAAGCGCTTGATAGTACCCTGACAGCGTTTGAACTGGGCCGCGTACTGTTGCATCTAGTCCAGCGGCGTGGTTTTTTAAGCAACAGAAAAACCTTGTTAGGTGATATGGCCGATGACCCTGATGTGTTAGACGTTTTAGCCGAACTTGAAGGTGAAGATGACAACAGTACAGAAAGCACTAAAGAAGAAACCGCCTTTAAAGCAGACATTAGTAAATTAAAAGTCACTATCGCTGAATTGGGTTTCCGCACACTTGGAGAGTACCTCGCTTCATTAGACCATCATGACTGCAAACGCAATCGCTCCAGAGATGGCGGTCATTTGCGCACAGACCGCCAAATGTACCGCGACGAGCTGAACTTAATCTGGGAGCAACAAAAACAACATCATGCTATTTTAACTGACGACGTAAAAGAGCAACTGGTAGAGATCATTTTTAAGCAAAGGCCGTTAAAACTAAACGCCGACCGCATAGGAAAATGTTCGTTGGAGTCTACCCGAAAACGCGCCAAGATTGCCCGATTGGAAAGCCAGAGATTCCGTTACCTGCAAGACATTAACAACCTGCAATATTTCGACTATTACACAGAAAAATCTGTATCTCTTGATGACCATGCCAAACAAAAGCTGGTATCGTTGTTTGAAACCACTGCCTATGTCAGCTTTACAGGTATAAGAAAAGCCTTGGGCTTTGACAAAACCATAGAATTCAACCTGGAAAACGGCAGTAAAAAACTAAAGGGCAATATAACCGCCTGTGAAATCCGCAAACAATTGCCCGAATGGGATTCATTTGATGAGACCAAGCAACTTAATCTAGTTGAAGACCTGCTCACCATCAATAAAAAGTCGGTGCTTAAAAACAGGCTGGTCAATCACTGGGGATTAAGCGCAAATACAGCGGTACAACTTTGTTTACTGGAGTTTGAGCCGGGGCATAGCAATCACTCCACAAAAGCCATCAATAAAATACTGCCCTTTTTGCAACAAGGCCAGATTTATTCCGATGCACGGGTTAACGCTGGCTATGGTTATGAAGTCACAAAAATAATTGCCACCGACAAGTTAGGCATCCCGCCGGAAATCCCCAACCCTATCGTACAAAAAGCCCTGCACGAATTGCGGCGGCTCATCAATGCAGTTATTGCAGAATACGGCAAGCCCGACGCCATTCGGGTTGAAATGGCGCGTGATCTGGAAATGAATACCAAACGCTACCAGGACTTTATCAAACAGCAAAGCAAAAATACCAAAGCCAACGACGAAGCCACCTGTAAATATCAGGAAATGGGTCAGAGAAATCCGCACCTCGCCTTATCAAAGTACCCCGGCAAAACTGACAAACTTAAATATCGATTATGGCAAGACCAACGCGAATGTTGCGCATACAGCGGCAAGACTATCAGCCTGTCCGAGTTATTCAGCGCCAATATTGAAGTAGACCACATCTTGCCTTACAGCGAATCGCTCGATGACTCCTTCATGAATAAAGTCGTGTGCTATACCAGCGAAAACCGCTTTAAAGGCCAAAAAACGCCGATTGATGCTTTTGGCGGCAATGATGAAAAATGGAACCAAATTACAGGAGCCATAAGCCGTTGGGACAAATCGCTTAAGTCCAAAAAAGCTCGCTTTTTTACTATAAAGGGGTCAGGTTACTTTTCTTCCAATCATATCCTCGATTGAGCATGCCCAATCAGACTCCAAATAAACCAACCAGCGTCTTGAGTTGTTGCAAATCCTCTCCCATTGCAGTCCGCCCGTAACGCAGCTTGATGAATACTGCGGTGATTTGATCTATGTCCGCTGCCTGCCCGGGCAGTTTTATTTTGACTCTTTCTGCAAAATCTTTAACCCCTTCCCCCGCACCTCTAAACAGCCCGTGCTTGGCAAGCTTTTTACAAAACCGGTTATAGATCAGCAACACTTTATCGGCGGCATTTTGTTTTTGATACAGCAGAAACCAGCCAAGCACGGCTGTTATCGATGTTATGACGGCGATCATCCAGTAAACCATGGTTTTGAGATCGTTGATGCCGAATGCCGACAGAAAACTGGACTGGCTCTTGTTGTCGTAATTGATGACCCAGCGTTGCCAGTTGTAATCGACGCTGTTCCACAGTTGGTGCGCCTGCTTTAGCCAGCTGTAGGCCGGACTATTTACCGTTGCAATGCCGTAGGCAGCTTGCCATTCCACGTTAATTTCCCGCTCGACTCTTTCCGGCGCTATGGCGGCTGTGGGATCTACCCTGACCCAGCCCCTATCCTTTAGCCAGACTTCGGCCCAGGCGTGGGCATCGGCTTGTCTTATCTCCAAAAAGCCGCCGACTTTGTTCAGTTCCCCACCTTGATAGCCGGTCACGACGCGTGCCGGAATATGGGCGACGCGCATTAAGTACACGAAGGCAGAGGCGTAATGGCTGCAAAATCCGTATCGGGTTTTAAACAGAAAACTTTCTATTGGGTTGTCTTCCATGACCGGCGGGGTCAAGCTGTAATGAAAGTCTTCTATCCTGAAATGGTTTAACAACTGGCTAATGAAATTGTCGGGGGCGCTGTCAAAGCCGTGCAGTTGGCCAACCAGCTGGTTGATTTTATCCGACGGCTCACCGGGCAGTTGCGTTGCAGCTTTGTATTCGCCAGGGTCAATCAAGCCGGTGTTGTAATCGGGATAGGAAGTCACTTGATATTCGGCGCGTTTATCGGGGATTTCTGAGGTAATGAGCTGATAGCTGCTGTTACGGATCAAAGTTGCGGCAAATTGCATAGGCATGTCCAGCGCAAAAACCCAGTTTTTATCCTGCGGCTCCATCAGCAGCGTGTATTGATAGGGTGTGCCGGTAACGACAGGTCTACGCAAGGGTTTTTGGATAACCGTTTGAGTCCAGCGTTTGCCGTCGGTATATGACAAAACCGGGCCGCGCCAATAGCGTTGACCGGGCGGGGGAATTGCGCCTGCAAATTTGACTCGAAATACCAGCTCGTCAGACTTGCTTAGATCGCTTATGGAGCCGGGTTCCATGCTGTCGCTCAATCCTGATCTGGCCTGATGCGGATCGTTAAACAGCATCCATCGGGGCGCTTCAACCCGGGGAAATAAAACAAACAACGCCACTGCAATCGGTAGGGCCTGGCCGGTGATAATAACCGCTGTTTTAAATGACGCTAATATTTGCGCCTTGCCGCTGTTGATATAAACCAGTATCGCCAACAGCGCACAGCAAACCAGCAGGATATAAGCCGCCATCAGTATGCTTTGTTCGTATAAAAATTGGGAGGCGGCGACGATAAAAGCCAGGTAAGTAATCAGGTAAAGGTCGCGCTCGTTTTTAATCTCCAACAATTTAAGCCCCAGAGCGATAATAAACAGATTGGTTCCGGCATCGCGTCCTAACAGGCCTTGATGCTGGGTATACAGCAGCGCGGTTCCGAAGGCGACCAATAAAAAAATAATCGGGGTTTCCGGTAGCCAGTTTTGTTTCCAGATACCGACAAATCGCCAGCCCAATAACAGGCAAAAAAAGCCGAATACGGCTACCGGGATATGGTGTACATGCGGAAAAACAATCAACCCGATAGCGGTCAGCAAAAAGATTAAAATGTTTTTATCGGGTTCAGGTTTCATTTTTAAAATTTACGCTGGATGGCGATTGCAACATTGCAGCTTATACTCATAATCCAAAGCTTCAACTTTTTCTGCAATGTTCCCGATTTGAAATATCGAGCCTATTTCATTAAAAGGGCAGTGCAGAATTCTGTATAATTCCTCTTGAATGTAAATTCGTTTTTGCATTCGCATGATAGATTTACTTCTTTTGGCTGTGTCGGAACTAAAATCGACAGGCCCGTAAATCTGCCATGGTGTTAAACAGCTTAATATTAACAACAAGCGTTAACGCTACACACAATTAATAGAAGCTGTGGAAAATAAGCAGGATTAATTCATGAGATCACAAACGCGCACTTGGTTTATCAGCCTTCCACGACAAAGGAAGGCCTTTATTCTGATTAGTGCTGATATATTTTTTGCAATGTTCGCTCTGTGGGCGGCTTTTTCTTTACGCTGGGGAGAGCTGTACATCCCTAAAGGCACTGAGTGGTATCTGTTTGCTGTGGCACCGGTAATCGCAGTACCCATTTTTGTCAGGATGGGCCTGTACCGGGCGATTATTCGTTACATAGAGATCAGGGCGTTATGGACTATTATTCAGGCGACGACGCTGTATGCGCTGGTTTTTGCTTTTGTCTTGTATGAGTCAGGAATCAAGGGCGTTCCCCGGACGGTATTGCCGCTCAACTGGCTGAATATGATGCTGCTGGTTGGCAGCAGTCGTTTTTTTGCACGTTGGTGGCTGGGAGAGGTTTATTTAAACCTCGTAGGCGGTCGGGGAGTAAAAATTCACAGCAAAAAAAATGTGGTGATTTACGGAGCGGGAAATGCCGGAGTGCAGCTGGCTTCTGCTTTAGGCTATGGGCGTGAATTCAGGCCAGTCGCTTTCATTGACGACGACGTGCTGTTGCATAAACAAAAGGTTAACGGCCTCAGGATTTATCCGCTCAGCTCTTTGGGGCACTTGATAGAAAGACACCAGGTTTCAGATGTCCTGTTGGCCATGCCCTCAGCTAATCGGGCGCGCAAAAGCGAAATTATCCGTTTGTTGGAACCTTTTGCTATTCATGTCATGTCCATGCCCGGCTTATCGGATATTGCCCAAGGCAAAGTCACCGTTGATGCGTTACAGGAGGTCGATATTGCCGATCTGTTGGGTCGTGACTCTGTGCAGCCGGATCAATCATTACTCCATGCCAATATTGCGGGCAAAGTGGTAATGGTAACCGGTGCGGGAGGGTCTATCGGTTCCGAGCTGTGTCGGCAAATTATCCAACTGCAACCGGATTCGTTGATTATTTTTGAAATCAGCGAGTTTGCACTCTATGCGATAGAAAAAGAGTTGCAGCATTTGTTAAGCAAACGCCGCGTCAGTTCCCGACTGGCTGGCGGCATACACACCATCCCTGGCGATATAAAAAATGCGGGAGAAATTAAACTTATTCCTGTATTGGGCTCGGTAACGAACGCCAAGCGCTGCGAAAAAATATGCGCAACATTCAGGGTGCAAACGATCTACCATGCGGCGGCTTATAAACATGTGCCGATGGTCGAAAGGAATCCGGGCGAAGCAATCTGGAATAATGTCTTTGGAACCTTACACACGGCACAGGCAGCGATAAACGCGGGTGTTGAAACCTTTGTGCTCATTTCAACGGATAAAGCCGTCAGACCCACCAATACCATGGGTGCGACCAAGCGTTTTGCTGAATTGATTTTACAGGCGCTGAGTTTAGATGGAATTAATCATCCCACCCGTTTTACGATGGTGCGGTTTGGTAATGTATTAGGTTCCTCAGGATCGGTTGTGCCGCTATTTAAAGAGCAAATTGCAAGAGGCGGGCCGGTAACGGTTACCGACGAAAGAATCATCCGCTATTTTATGACTATACCTGAAGCTTCGCAGTTGGTTATACAGGCCGGAGCCATAGGCCTAGGCGGCGACGTGTTTGTGCTGGACATGGGCGAACCTATTCGCATTGTTGATTTAGCCAAGCGTATGATCCATTTGAGCGGGTTGGAAATCAAAGACTCAGCGCATCCCGACGGCGATATAGAAATCAGTTTTACCGGTTTAAGACCTGGAGAAAAACTGTATGAAGAGCTGTTGATTGGCGATAATGTTTCAAAAACCGAGCACGCAAGGATTATGCGCGCCCAGGAACATGTTATTCCCTGGGCCGAACTGGAAAAATTGCTGACGGCCTTGGAACAGGCAACAAAAGACGATGAATTTGAGCGGGTTAGGAATATTCTGACCGATGCTGTTGCCGGTTTTGTGCCGCAGTGTGAAATTGAAGACGTATTGTGGAAAGAAGATAGGAGGTTGGTTAATGGATAAGTTAACAAGCATGACCGTTTTCGTGCGCGTGGCAAAGGCCGGAAGCTTTGCTGGCGGAGCGCGTGACCTGGATATTTCCAGAGCCATGGCAACCAAACACATTATGCATCTTGAGAATGTGCTGGGGACTCGATTGTTCAACCGCACCACACGCAGCTTAAGCCTGACCGACGTGGGCGCGTCCTACCTGGAACGCTGCCAGCAAGTGCTGCTTGAAGTTGAGGAGATGGAAGCGGCGGTAACGCATTTACAGACCGAACCCCGAGGGATTTTACGCATCAGCGCACCGCCGGTTATCGGTGCGACCCATATTGCTCACGCAGTGTCTGCATTCCTGAAAATACATCCCGATTTAACCGTTGAGATGATTTTACAGAGCAGTCCCGGCGATTTGATCGATGAGGGGATTGATCTCGCTATTTCTTTGGGTTCGTTGGATGATACCAGTATGTTTGCGCGGAAATTAGCCAGTTCGTCGTTGGTTGTTTGCGGGTCGCCGGACTATTTTGAGCAATATGGTATTCCCCAGACGCCGGAAGATCTGGAAAATCATAGCTGCCTGGTTAATTGGGCTATCGCGCCGAGGAACAAGTGGCTGTTCAAAGGCGAAGCCGGATACACCGGAATAACGGTTTCAGGGCGGATGCAGGCCAATGTTGCAGACCCGATACGCATTGCCGCAATTAACGGCTTGGGGCTGGTCATGCTGCCGACTTACATTGTGGGCAGGGATATTGAAAAAGGTAAACTGAAAGTCGTGCTGGAAAATTACACTTCGCCGCCCCTGGATGTCCATGCCGTCTATCCGCATCGAAAATACTTGTCGGCCAAAGTCAGAGGTTTTATGGACTTTTTGCAGGAATGGCTGGAACATCGGGTTAGCCTGCCAGGAACCGAATAAAATAGAGCTCTGACTAGCCGGACATTTCTGGCGGCCACTGCCCAGTTTTTTGTCTGGGATGATCGGCTATTTTTGGGCTTGAGCAAACCCCGGCAGAGGTTCAATATCAATGCCCGCCAAGAAAAAACGCCCATTATGAGTACGCATTGATACCCTCACCCTGATTCGATTTCTTGACCGTGGCCTATAGGATGCGATAATAGGCGGTTATAAATCGGGTGCGATTCAAACTGATGTGAAATCCTGATTTCGCTAGTTCCCAAGCTCCAGCTTCGCGGGACAGGAAGCTGGAGCTTCCAAGACTGGGTTCCCAAGTTGGAGCTCTCGTCGTTATACACAACCCTGTCCAAGAGTCGTCATACCGGCATGGATGCCGGTATCCAGCGCCATGGACGGTAACTTGACAGCTA
>CAMAUL010000092.1 GCA_945861405.1 Candidatus Methylobacter oryzae
GGTAGCGATAGCCGCCGTCACCATCACCAGCACATAAACGATACGCCCACCGTACTGGTCGCTCCAGATGCCCAGCATCAGCCGGATTAACGACCCTGAAAGTATCGGCGTGCCGACCAGCAAGCCGAACTCGGTTTCGCTTAAATGCAGGTCTTTTTGGATTTGTAAGCCGATGATGGAAAAGATAGTCCACACCGCAAAGCAGGCGGTAAATGCCACCGTACTCGCAGTAAGCGCATGTTTTTGTTGGGAGGAATTAAAGTCTGACACGGTATTTCATCCTTATCGTTTTATTATTATCAGTCCATACATTAACATAAAACAGATGACGTTTAACACCCCAAAATGCAACTTCTACTTATTTCTTTAAGTACCTCCATATCTATATGAAAGATAACAAATAGTGCTATACTGAAACAATATTTCTATCTATTAAAAGGGGGCTTCATGCCGCAGCAACAAAAAATATCAACATCCGGTGCCTTATCGTTAGCATTGCTATCACTAGCCGCAGCCAGCAACCATGCTTTTGCCGACACAACCCAATCGGTTGAAGATGCGCTTAAGTTCGGTAATGGCGGCGCAGTCAAGATCGACACCAATTACCGTTATGAAAACGTTAATCAGGATGTGGTCACAACTCCAACACTCAATGGCCTGCCTGCCGCAGCTCAGCCAAAAACCGCCAATGCCAACACCATACGCACCCGCTTAGGTTTGCTGTCGCCGGTATTTCACGGCCTGCAAGGTTATGTTGAATACGAAGGCACCCATGTGTTGCAATCGGATTACAACAATACACGAGGCGCTCATTCCGAATATTCAACCGTCGCAGACCCCGACTACAATGAACTTAACCAGATGTGGATCAGTTATGCTGGCGTTCCCGATACCGTTATCAAAGGCGGGCGGCAGCGCATCAAGTTAGATGATGACCGCTTTATCGGCAACGTAGGCTGGAGGCAACTGGAAACAACATTCGATTCGATTTTAATCACCAATCAATCGCTTAAAGGCCTGACCGTTAATGTCGGCTATATAGGCAATGTGCAAACCTTCACCGCCACGACTGAGAACATCAATGCGCCGATACTCAATGCCAACTATAACCTCGGCGAGTATGGCAACTTGATTGGCTATGGTTATTGGCTGGATTATACCGAGCAGGCGAATTACAATAAATCGAGCCAAACTTACGGCCTGCGCTTTATTAACAGCGATAAACCGAAAAAATTCTATGACCATTACAGCCTTCTGTACACGGCCGAATGGAGTATTCAAAAAGATTATTTGCACAGCCCCGTTAATTACGAAGCCAATCGTTTTAACGTAATGGGCGGCTTTACCGCCTATAACTTCAGCTTTCAAGGCGCTATGGAGCAGCTTAACGGTTCCGGTCTAAACAAAACCTTTAATACCCCGCTGGGCACCAACCACGCGTTCCAGGGCTGGGCGGATTTATTCCTGGTCACGCCTAATGACGGTATCCGCGATGTGTTCGGCACCTTGAGCGCAAAGTTTATGGAAAACGATAGTCTTGTATTATCGGGTATTTATCACGATTTTAGCGACGACACCGGAAACCTTCATTATGGTAAAGAATGGGATTTTCAGGCAGTCAAAAAATTCGGCAAACATTATTCGTTGCTAGCCAAATATGCTAATTACGATGCGGACAGATACTCTACCGATACTCAAAAAATCTGGGTGCAAGGAAACGTCAACTTCTAACCCAATCCAGATTTGCAACAGCTTGGTAGGATGGGTAGAGCAACGCGAAATCCATCGCATCGGCGATTGATTATGATGGGTTTCGGCTATCGCCTCTACCCATCCTACCGAGCTTCAATCAATTGCAACATCATGTTACAAAATCATACCCTTCCCACTTAAGACTAGAAGCTTATATCCCACAACCGAAACTATAGAATAGCTTCGCGACTTCTATCTTTTCATGTAGAATATTATCATTTCAAATCAAGCAATAATCAATCATGCCTGTGGACAGTTCAATAAAAAAGCTTTTGATCGTCGATGATAGCAAAGTATCAAGAATGTTAATCCGCACACATGTCCTTGCCCAATACCCGGAATGGATAATCACTGAAGCAGTCTGCGGCGAAGATGCCATTGCACACGCTGATAGTGACCTTCCAGACTACTGCACCATGGACATTAACATGCCAGGCATCCCAGGAACCGATGCAGCAGAGCAGATACTATCCAAACATCCTTCAATAAAAATCGTTATTTTCTCGGCAAACATTCAAGAAACACAGCAAAACCGCGCCCGTTCGCTTGGAACCATATTGGTTGCAAAACCAGTCACAGAAAAGTCAATTGCCCTGACGCTGAACTATTTTGCAGATTCCAAATGAACAACCTTAGCGAACTTCATCTTGATGCTCTGGCAGAGGTATTTAGCATCGGCGCAGGCCGCGCAGCATTAAGCCTGAGCGAGATTGTCGGTGACGAAGTACGTATTTCCGTGCCCTTTGTGCAAGTCATTAACTCAAAAGACATAAATTCGACAACACTATCACTAAACAGCGGGCGATTTGGTGCGGTAAGTCAGCACTTTAGCGGGCCATTTAATGCCGAGGCCGTGCTTTTATTTACCGAAGAGCAAGCATTAAAAATCGTTAGCGATATGATGGGATCGCAAATGAGCCTTGAAGAACTTGCCGAATTTGAGCACGAAGCCATGTGTGAATTGGGCAACATCATTTTGAACGCTTGCCTGTCCGCGATGGCCGACATACTCAATTTTACCCTGGAAAGTTCTTTACCCGATTACACCGTGGCATCAGCCGACGAAATATTACAGCGACTCAAGGCGAATTCCAACCAACCCTATGTTATGGTATTACACATCGATCTCGCCATCGAAAAACGACATACGGCCGGCAATCTCGTGTTCCTGTTAAGTTCTGCGTCTTTGGATAATCTTATTACCCATGTCGACCAATTTCTAGGCAAAATCTCATGAGTGAAATATCACTTAAGCCTTTCGACATGAATGATATATTCAATACGCTTAACCTCGGAGTATGCGCTGTCGATGCCGATGGCAAAGTGCTGCTCTGGAATGACTGGATCGCCAAACATAGCGGCATTAAAGAAACCGATGCCCTTAACAAGCCGCTTGATCAGGTGTTCTCAGAGCCGGTGTCACCCTCATTCCTGACCGCAATCAAAAACACCCTGACCTACAGGCTACCAGTGGTTTTGTCCACGGCGTTGCACCGCTCACCATTGCCACTGCATAACATATCCGGAGCAGATCAGCAGCCAACCCGGATGTATCAATCGATCACCATTACGCCCATTCAGTCGCAACAGAATGAATCATGCTGCCTGATTCAGGTAACGGATTCCAGCACCTCAATCAAACGTGAAAAAATGCTGCGCGCCCATTCGGAAATCCTGAAAAAAGAAGCGACAACGGACGGCCTGACTGACATCTGCAATCGCCGATTCTTCGACGCGCATTACGAAATGGCCGTGGCTGATGCCAAAAGGCAAAAATACCCTTTATCCATTTTCATGATCGACATTGATTATTTTAAATCCTATAACGATCATTACGGGCATGTAGCTGGCGATGACGTCATAAAACGAGTTGCAGACGCATTAAAATCGCAACTGTCACGCGCCACCGACATCGTTGCCCGCTATGGTGGAGAAGAATTCGTTCTGGTAATGCCCAATTTACCCCAAGAAGTCGCCGAACAGTTTGCCGAAAAACTTAAAAGCGCCGTTTTCAATCTGGCCATGCCGCATATAAAATCCCAACCGTTCAAACAGGTTACCATTAGCGTCGGCGTTTGCACCGGCATACCGGAAAATAACGACAACCTGTTAAACAAAGCTGACACGGCGCTTTATCAAGCCAAAGTAAAAGGCCGCAATCAGTGTATTTGCCTCCCCCTTTGCGAAGCTGAAGAATATCTGGAACAATAGTCTTAGCCAACAGAGACTGTGAAAGAATTCGTTTTTAGAAAAAATTAAAGAATAACCACGAAGAACACAGAGAGCACAAAGTTTTTAATGTATTGAATTAATGGGATTATTTTTCTTCGTGTCCTTCGTGGTAAATAATTTTTTCAGCCCGATTTTGACAATACTTTCACAGTCTCAACAGCCTATCCGCCAGATAAAACTCAAGATCCTATTCCAACAGGTATATAATCCAGAGCCACTACCCACTCGATTAAAACCCAGGTCAATTTTATTCAGTCTCATCGTATGAAATTCAAACCCTCTGCCATTACCCTGGCACTAAGCCTTGCTCTGTTCCCTGCCCCGCAACAAGCCGTCGAGATTACCAAAATCGAATTGCCCGATATGGGCGACTCTTCCGGTGCCTTGATTACGCCCGCCGAAGAAAAAGAATTCGGCGAAGCTTTTTTCCGCAGCCTGCACTCGCAAATTTCCATCAATCAGGACGCCGAAATCCAGCAATACATCCAGACTATCGGCGAAAAACTGGTCATCAACAGCGATACGCCAAGCAACCCGTTCCATTTCTTTGTGGTGATGGAAAACAACATTAACGCGTTTGCAGGACCCGGCGGCTATATCGGCGTAAATTCAGGACTCATCCTAATCACCGAAGCCGAAAGCGAATTAGCCTCGGTGATGGCGCACGAAATCGCCCACGTTACCCAGCGCCATTTGTACCGCGCTTATGAAGCCTCCAGCCGCCTATCGATCCCTACCGCCGCCGCAACCCTGGCCGCTATTTTATTGGGCACCCAATCGCCCGCGCTGGGCCAAGCCGCTATCGTCGCGATCCAAGCCGGCAACATCCAGTTCCAGATTGATTTTACCCGCGAAAACGAAGCCGAAGCCGACCGCGTCGGCATGCAAACCTTGGCTAGCTCCCAATACGACCCGCGTAGCATGCCCACTTTTTTCGAGCGCCTGCAACAATCCAGCCGTTATTATGGACAAAATATTCCCGAATTTTTAAGAACCCACCCGGTGACCGCCTCGCGTATCTCGGACACCCGAGGCCGCGCCGAAACCTATCCCTACAAACAATATCCCGACTCACTCGGCTACCAGTTAACCAAAGCAAAAATCCGCGTGTTAACCGGCACTAACGAAGCCGACACGCTTAAATATTTTCAATCCCACTCGACTCAAGGCACGACCGAACAACGCACCGTTGCCCGCTACGGACTTGGGTTGTGCGCGCTTAACACGCTAAAATTCAATGAGGCGGAAGCCATTTTTCAACAACTGAGCAAAGAATACCCCAACCAACCGCAATACATCACTGCACTTGCCCGCACCGCGCTGGATTCCAAAAATTACAGCTTAGCACTGGCCCGATATAAAAAACTGACCGAGCAATTCCCGGATAATGAAGCGATTAAGCTCGAGTACATTACCACCCTGCTCAAAGCGGGCAACGCCGAGCAGGCGCGGAAAAACTTACTGCTGTTAAGGCCTAAAACAAAACGCCTGCCGATTTATTCGCAACTACTGGCGCAAGTGTATAGCGACTTGAACCAACCCGCCGAATCTCACCGCTATCTTGCGGAATATTACTACGCGACCGGACAAACCAGGGATGCGATCCTGCAAATCAAGCTGGCTCAAAAATCAAAAGGCCTTAATTTCCAGCTATCCGCCATCCTTAATGACCGGCTAAACTTTTTTGTCAGTCAGGAAGAAGCTAATCGCAACCGGTAAAAGCCTGAACCTTGCCTGAACGGCAGGCACTGCCTGCCTGTCACCTTACCCTTAAGATACAGCTAAAACTCCGCAATTAGCTGTATTTATTACATTTTTATGATTGGCTTATTTTTTTTATGACAATCCCCATTTTTAGGTAGACAAGGGGGGGGCATTTGAATAGAATTCATCCCGGCTTAACGGAATGAGCCCGGTTTAATTACCGACTAAGAGGGGGAATTTAGTCTTTTAGACTAGCTGATAATAATAATAAAATAAGTGACACTGCTTGGGTCAAGTTGTACAAACCACAACTCAATAACAATAATAACAGCACTCAACACGCCCGCTATATGCGGGCTTTTTATTGCCTGTAAGAATGCCAAAAGCAGGTGATGCAGATTAAACGAATTTGCGCGGATTTTTTTAAAAGCCGATTGCAACGTCCCTTACTTACCCAATGCCGTTAAGTTAAGATCAAATTTCAAGCACATGGAGTGGAGTGCAGGCTTCGCCTGCTAACGCAAGCAGAGCTTGCACTCCCATTTCATCGTTCCCACGAAACCCGTGCAATAAAAGGCGAATAAATTCGCCCCTACATGGTCAATCTGACCCCAACCCATCCCGCCCTGGGCGCGCCGGGCGACACAAAACGGCCATCGTCGAATCCCGGCAAGACTTCATTGGCCTGCCCGTAAACACCGAACGAGTTGTAGTTCTTGTCGAAAATATTATCGACCCTGCCGAATAGCGCAAAGTTCTTGGTAACCTTGTATTCCGCCTTGGCGTTAAACACCCAGTAACCGACCAGCGGCGCGGTGGAATTAGCCTCGTCGCCCCTGAAATACTTGTTGCCGCTGTAGGTGCCGTCTATCCCTAACGACACACGCTGCCACAAGTCGACACCGATAGCGGCCTTATAGATATGCTCGGGGATACCGGGGATCCTGTTGCCTCTGGTGACCGCCATCGCCTGGGTTGTATCCAGCGGATTGCGTATGTCGAAGCCATCCATGAACCGGGCATTCAAATAGGTATAGTTGGTCGAAAAATGCCAATCGTCTATCTTGCTGAACAGCTGCGGATAGTTAACCGTCGTCCCCGCTTCTATGCCGTAGCGACGGGTTTTGCCCACGTTGCTGAAATAGCCCTGACTGATAATACCGCTGGCGGCGGCGCGGCGAAAAATAATGTCGTCGTGATTGATGGTATTGAAATAGCCCAGATTCCATTTCAAATCGCCCTTGCCCAGCAGTTCATCCAAATCCCCCCTGAAACCGCCTTCCCAGGTTTTGGCAATCACCTGCTCCAGCGGCGGATCGGATACGAACGAGTTAGGCAATTTACACGGAGCCTGAGGGTTAGCGCAGCTTAATTCCATCGGCGTCGGCGCACGGGCAGACTCGCTGTAGCTGCCGTACACATTCAGGTTGTCCCGGATTTGATAAGTCAATCCGGCAGACGGGTTAAGCCGGTCGAAGGTGTGTGAGCCGTTCAGGGTTCTTGCCGCATTTTTGATGTACTGGTCATCCATGTTGACATGGATATAGTTGTACCGGCCTGCTACGGTCGCGGTCAAATCATCGGTAATGGAAAAGCTGTCGGTCAGGAACACGCCCGTCGTTGAGGTGTCGGTATGCAAGCGGACTCGGGATTCATCGACAAGAATCCCGCTTTGTGTAGTGCCTCGGGTATTGGTCAACGAACCCAACTCGGTGTCCGATCCGAAATGCGTCTCGGCATAATCGTAACTGGTGCCGACGGTGAGGTTATTTTCGTGCTTAAACAAGTCCTGGGCAAACGCCGTCTGCAAGGTGCCGCCACGACTGCGCATATTGGTTTGACTGGTGTTGTTGGTTGCGCCTTCGACCGCATCGTCGGCAAGCACTTCATTACCGTTAATGTCCTCGACTTCCTGCTCATCGGGGCCGGGATTTTCACACAAATTTCCGGCGTTGCCAGGGAGTTGACAGGCATCATAATCGCTGTTATCACCATTAAAAGTCCTAATCCGGTTCTGCCGGAAATAGGCATTACCGCTGACTTCAATGTCATCGGCCAAATCGTAACTGCCTGCCAATTCGGAAAAAAACATGCGCGTGGTGGTTTGGTCTGGATGGGTAAACACCGCCGCCCTGTTTTGTTGCTGCAACTGGATAGGCGCGGCGCCGTTACCCCGCATATTATTATCATTGCCGCCCAAGGTCAGATCCAAGGAACCTTTATCGCCGCGCCAGCTCAAGGTGCCGAAGGCCTGATCGGCCTTGGTCGGTGAAAAATCCCGCCAGCCGTCTTCCTCAAAGTGATGCAGGTCTAAAAAATAACCCCAGGTGCCGTTATTCCAGCCGCTGCTTAATTCCTCCGAATGCCTGCCCCAGGAGCCGCCGTATGCTTCCAGCTCATGCTTGGGCGCGGAAAAGCCGGTTTTGGTCTTGACCGACAACGCCCCACCCAAACTGTTGAGGCCGTAAACCGGGTTGGAGCCCGGATATAAAGCCATTGAATCAATCGCCCCTTCAGGAATCAAATCCCAGTTAACCGTGTCGCCAAACGCTTCGTTAAAGCGGACGCCGTTGACATAGGTCGATAACCCTTGCGGCAATCCGAGCAGCGGCGAAGCGACAAAGCCGCGATAGGAAATATCCGGCTGCAACGGGTTATTTTGCGCCTCGTTAATATGCACGCTGCCCAGATAGCGGTTGATGTAATCCGCCAGCGTGACGCTTTGGGCTTTTTCCAGTTGTTCGGAAGAAACGGTTTGGATATTGGCCGGTATTCTAGAAGCGGCAACCCCGCTACCCTGCAACGGCGTAACGCCGACCACGTCGATGATACCCAGATCCAGCGGCTTATCTTTGGCCAACACGGCGCCGGTCGCCGTCAGGCTTAGCCCGAGTATTGTGCATGTAAGTTTTTTCATTCTTCACTCCAAATAAATAATACCGCCATCATAGCCAAACCATTACTCAGGCACTAGACAGCGACCGACAAAAGGAAATATTCCTATGTCGCTGGAAATCCAGCGCAGAGATGAATATTTGGAGACAGAAAAATTACCGACGATTACATAAATATTGGGGGACGCCGCCAAGAATACTTACAAGTGAAGACCTTTATCTTCCGCTACTTAGCTATAAGTAACGCTTATTATGTGACGACTTACACACAAATGGAAATGATCACCTAAATACAATAGAGATTACCTAAGATTGCTTAATTTTATGTGTGTGAACTTGGAATTTAATCAATAAAGGAAAATGACATGAGCAACAGTAAAATAACACAACCCACTTCTGATCTTTCATTGAAAGATGCAAAAATAACGCCTCTCACCGTCCAACAATACGCCGAAATATCTGAAAGTATTTACGATGAAATTGAAAGGATTGTCTACGCTGATATGCTTGCTGCCAAGTGTGTCAAACACCCTGAATACGGCGACATCATCCTTGTTTCATCAAGTCATGGCGGCTGTTTAATGATTCACATTGATCCTCCACTTGAAAACGCCACTGACGAATAAAAAGTCCCCATAAAAAATGCCATAGAAGCTGCGTAGCAGCATGACATGAGCTAATCCGCCACAAACACTCCCAAGTTATGGGTATTTAGTTATAATGCCTCACGCACATTCCAAAACAAGCTGACGCAGGTGAATCTTATGGCTTTAACAACAAAGACTATAACAAAATTGCAGCGCTATTTTGAAGACCAAGTAACCGCGATAAAATCCAGTCAGTTTTATCTGACCATACAATACATGCCGCCGCTAAAACGTTGGGCGACCGTGATCGGGTTGTTCCTGCTATCCCAGCTGGTAATTTTCGGCAGTTTATACCTGATTTTTGGCGGGATAGTTGTTATCGGTTTCCTTGCCAGCATCCTGGCAGGCCTTGCGACCGGACTTGGCGCCCTGCCCGCGCTGTTTTTCAAGAACATCTCCAAAAACCTGTTCAACAGCATGCTTGGTGCCGCCGCAGGCGTCATGCTGGCTGCAACCGCATTTTCCCTGCTGGTTCCCGGCATGGCTTACGGCAATCAACTCTGGCCAGGCAATGGCATTTATATCGTCTCCCTGGGTATGTTGGTCGGCGCGCTGTTTCTGCATTTTGCCGACCGCCAGCTTCCGCATGTCCACCTCGATTCAATAGCGGATGTCAGGCTGAACTCCCTGAACAAAATCTGGCTATTTATCATCGCCATCACCATCCACAACTTTCCTGAAGGCATGTCGGTCGGCGTCAGTTTCGGTTCCGGGGAAATGAAAAACGGCGTGGTTCTGGCTATTGCGATAGCCCTGCAAAACATCCCAGAAGGCTTGGCCGTCGCCCTGCCCCTGGTCGGGCTAGGCTACAACAAATGGCGGGCCGTGGGCATCGCCACACTGACAGGCCTGGTGGAGCCGGTGGGCGGCCTGCTCGGCATCACCATGGTCACCGTCTTTCAACCCATCCTGCCGATAGCGATGGGCTTTGCCGCAGGCGCGATGCTCTTTGTGATCAGCGAAGAAATCATCCCCGAGACCCATTCCGACGGCCGTTCTCGCTATGCGACCTTTGCCTTGATGATCGGCTTCATCATTATGATGACTTTGGATAATATGCTCGGTTAAGACTCAGTAGGGCGCAATACGCTAGCGCTAATCCGCCCTACGATTACACCTTACCGCGTTCAGGAAACAAAATGGATCATCTTCAAAGCTATTTACAACATTTTCTAACATCACTGAATGCAACCGCTATTTTCGAAAACCTTCAAAGCTCTTTCCAGCAGTTTTTATCGTTGCTGAGCACCGGCAACTATCCGGAACTATCCGCCACCGCAGCAACCAGTTTTGCGCTGATTGCGGCGGCTGAAATCGGCGACAAAAGCCAGCTGGTATGTATGACGCTGGCATCCCGACACAGGGCCATGCCGGTTTTGCTGGGCGCTATCGCGGCCTTTGCCTTTTTAAACACCCTCGCCGTTGTTTTCGGCGTCGCCATTGCCAACTGGCTGCCGGGCTATATCGTCGCAACTATCGTCGCCGTCCTGTTTGCCGCATTCGGCATCCATTCCCTACGCGTAGAAGCCGAAGATGACAATGTGGAAGTTAAGGAAAAAAGCGGCCACGGCATTTTCTTCACCACTTTTGTATTGATTACCGCGGCTGAATTCGGCGACAAAACCCAACTGGCCGTGGTCGGCTTAAGCAGCACCGTAGCGCCCATTGCGGTATGGTTCGGCTCGACAGCCGCGCTGGCTTCGACATCCGCGCTGGGCATCATCGCCGGTCGCACCATCTTGCAAAAAGTCCCGTTAGTGTTGCTGCACAAGATCAGCGGCACCCTGTTCCTGATGCTGTCGGTTTTTGCAGGCTATCGGGCTTATGTCAGCTACCTATGACAAACAGACAACAATGATAAAAAGCGGCGACATAGACTCCATCCACGACCTATGGGACGAACTGGCCGATTTCGATGTCGGTCGTTCCGACCAAGCCCTGACTCACCTCATGGAAGGCTTGCGCGCGTTGGCGGGGGCATGGAATATCACCTGGATAGGGGCCGTACGCCTGGATACCTATTTTCCCGACGACCCGGCGAAGGGCTGGCGACCACGCGTCATCAGTCACCTGCACCCTTCGCCGTTGGATGCCGCCGCACGGGAACTGGCGGACAAGCTGGAACTGGGGAATATTGACGAGACCACCGTCCGTAACCTGGACGGTGCAGGCGTTTTTCGCGCCAACCGCTTGCGGGACTTGGTAGGCCCTGAATGGTTCGAATCGCCTTACTACCGGATCTATTACCAGGGTATTGGAACGGAGGATAGCGTCTGGGTCGCTTCTCCGGTAAATCAGGATACCGAATCCTGGTTCGGCATATTGCGCGGCCCGAACCAGCCGCCTTTCACCGAAGCCGAGCGCGATGAAATCGCCTATGTCCTACGCAGCCTCAAGTGGTTCCATCGGCAGCTGCTGCTTTCCCACGGCCTGCTGGTGGCCGTAACGCCGCTGACGCCAGCCGAACGGCGGGTGCTGCACCTGCTGCTGACCGGCATTTCCGAGAGACTGATCGCCGAACAACTGGAGCGCAGCTATCACACCACCCATCAATGGGTCACATCCATTTATCGCAAATTCGGCGTAAACAACAGGGCCGCCCTCATGGCCCTGTGGCTAGGGCAGACGGCATAAAAGCCCACGAGCATATCACAAAATGTTCGTAGTTGCGTGGCACGCATTGCGTACCTTTTCGTCTACACTGACACTGGCCAACGGCGGGCGCTATGGAACACCCGCAAAATTTCCACCGCGCCACGACGGACACGGTACGGGATGATGTAAGGATAGTCGGACATAATGAGTTCACGGGTTCCAAGCACACGTCCCGGTCGCCCCATTTCAGAATAACCGGCCAGAAGATCGGTTTGCCGGAAGACTTCCGCTACAAGAAGACGAGCGGCTTCAGGGTTGTCTTTGGCAATGTATTCCGCCGCTTCGTCGAGACTGGTTAGGGCTTTGCGCAGCCACTTAACCCGCATTGCCTTGCCATTTGCCCCGCACCTGTTCCACTTCCTGTTCTTTGGCGAAGTCGTCGGCATCGGCTTCAGCTAGCGCTTGGCGAATTTCCGCGACCTGCCAGGCTTCTTGCTGAAGATAGGTCTTGATGGCTTCGACCGCCAGGAAGGATTTAGTTCTTCCGGTAGATTCGGCCAAGGCGTCCAGTTGTTCTTTCAGATCGTCGGCTATACGTAAGGTTAAAGTTGTCATTGTCGAGCCTCAATGGTGTTACAGGGCAATACAGTGTAACACATCGTACTGTCAGCGCAAGCGGACATCAAACGAACGAAAAATCCGCACATTCCGGCAACGAGTGCCGCAAAAAGTTAGTATCGTAGGTTGGGTTAGGCGTTAGCCATAACCCAACAATTGACACCAAAAATTAGGCCGCCATCAGATCATCAGCCAACGCCTTCAGCACCTCTGGCTGACGCTCGGCAATCCTGAGCAATGTTTTTGCTGCGCCGGAGGGCTGTTTACGGCCTTGCTCCCACTCCTGCAACGTTCGCACCGAAAGCCCCAGCAGTTTGGCAAACTGGCTTTGTGTTAACTTGGCTTTCATCCGCGTTGAGACAATCGCCGACAAAACCTCATCTTTTTCAATCGTGCCGTCGGCCAGCGTGACGCGGCAACGGATCAGGCCATCGGGCTGTTGAATATATTCTGTTTTACGTGACCATATTCCCGCATTCATCTCACGCACTGACTGTAGTAAATCGTCGCAAAATTCCGCCATTTCGTTATCCATGTTCAGCCTCTTCTTTCAATTGTTTTAAAAACGCCGCAGGTAAATTATCAAACTTAGCTTTGGTGTAAACGATTAACAGCACAATGACGCCGCTATTTAGGCGGTTAAAATAAATCACTCGCGACCCGCCGCGCTTACCCTTGCCATCTAACGACCAGCGCACCTTGCGGCACCCGCCTGTTTTGGGAATCACATCGCCCGCATCAGGATATTCAGCAATCCAGCCTTTAAACGCCTCCCGCTCATCATCATGCCAGACAGCAGCGGCTATTTTTCAAAGATGGCGGTTTCAATAATTGTATACATAAAATAATTATACTTCATTGGCGTATAAACATAAATCAAAACCGAATTCCCAAGCTTGAGTTTTCCTAATTAGCTAGATGCTTCAGCCAGCATCGTCATACCGGCAGGGATGCCGGTATCCAGCGCCATGGACGGTAACTTGCCGATACCATTGCTGCATGATTTAGGCTCGATGCTAGTCCATGGCTTCACATCCATGTGACTGGATTCCGGCATA
>CAMAUL010000093.1 GCA_945861405.1 Candidatus Methylobacter oryzae
ATAATAATGCGTGTTGAAGATTTAATGACTTCAAAAGTATTTACAGTCGAGCAACACGATTTGATTGATCGTGTCTTTTTCTTAATTCATTACGAAAGAATTCGTCACTTACCCGTCGTTGAAAAAGGCAAAGTTATCGGGATTGTATCCGACCGCGATCTATATAAAGCCTTGGGCCCCAAGAGCAACTCCAACGCAATTGAAGCGGCAACCGGCACCGGCACTACAGAACTGCATGTCATCCCGAAAAAAGTGCAACATATCATGCACCGGGGTGTCATTACCGTTACCCGCGACACTTACGCCTCGGAAGCGGCTGCAATAATGGCCGAACATAAAATCGGCGCATTGCCTGTCGTCGATAAAGACAACAAACTGGTCGGTATTTTATCCTCCACTGACATACTTCGGGTTTTCTCAAAAATCGAAAAAGCCAGCGAAGCAAGAGAACAAAGAATCGTGGCAGGCATCAGTCATAAATAAAGCAATGTAACTTGCTTAACCCAAAAAAGCCCCATTACACCGGGGCTTTTTTGTTTTAACCGGCAACAACCATGACCCATAAGATCCTTCCAGACCACGACATTAAAGCCGCAACACAAACTTGGCTAAAATCCTTCATCATTGAGTACAGCATCTGCCCGTTCGCAAAGCGCGAACAGGATCGAGGCAGCATTTATTTCAGCGTCTATCACGACACAGAAATCGAACAATGCCTGCTGCACCTGATGCTCGAATGCGACCGTTTGGACACCGAAACCAGCATTGAAACCACGCTGTTGATTTTTCCCGATGCGTTTGCAGAATTTGATGATTATCTGGATTTTGTTGAAATAGCCGAATCGCTGTTGAGCGAACAAGGCTATGAAGGCACTTACCAACTGGCAAGCTTCCATCCTAACTACTGCTTCCAAGGCAGCGATTTGGATGATGCCGCCAACTACACCAACCGCTCACCCTACCCGACGCTACATCTACTGCGGGAAACCAGCATAGATCGGGCTGTAGCCGACCACCCTGACCCGGAAAGCATCCCGCAACACAATATTGAATTAACCCGGAAACTGGGCTTAGCCAAAATGCAGGCTTTATTAACGGCGTGTTATCCTGTTAACCCATAGTTAACGTTACATCTTCCATTGCGCCACTGTGCCGCCAGCCTCAGCCGCAACTTCGATTTTTTCACTGAAAGAAGTCTCTTCATCGGCTAGCGCTTTATGCTCAACATCGGCTTCGGAGTCGTTAACAATAACAGCCACATCATCGTTAATCACGGCATCAACTTCAACCTTTTCAGCTACCGATGCATCAGCAACAACTTCAGATTCAGCGGCAACTGCATTTCCCACAGAAACATCTTCAATCACTTCAGCCTTTTCAATTACCGGCGCATCAACAACCGCTTCAGGTTCGGCGGCGACCACAGCCTCTTCCACAACCTCGGCTGTTTCAGTCGGCGCGGCATGTTCGACAAGCGCTTCTTTAATTTCAGCAACCGGCTCCGGCTCTTGATTTAAAGACTCCATAAAAGCGATAAACCAGTCCTGATAGATAACGCCACTCATATCCGGGTCTGCAAGAATATCGGCAGAAGCCGGTAAACTGCCCTTCCCTTTAGAGATTTCCAGCGCATTCAGGCAAGCTTCTTTCTCGCCACGCAAACCATAGATACAAGCCAGATTATAAGAAGCCGAACCGGCCTGAATTGCATTGGCTTTTTCAAAATAATTTTGGGCCCGGCCATACAAGCTATCTGTTGAACTAACCCCGTTAACCCGCGCCAATTCCATATAAGCCACGCCGCCATCGATTGCCGCACCCAGATAGGCAGGTTCGACAGTCAGGCAAAAAGAGAATTTAGCAATGGCATCCTGATATAGCCTGGATGCCTCATCGCCCGGTTTGGTTCGCGCCTGATGCAACAAAGCAAAGCCCCAGTTATATAAAGCCTCGGCAATCACCGGCTCGTTAGAAACAACCTCTGCGTAGTCCTGATAGACTTTTTTAAATAATTGGTCGGCCTTGCCGCCTTCGCTGTTACGCGCCTCCGTGGTTTGCTTGATAGCAGTTTTCAACCTGGATTTCTTTGTTATTGACTCAAAAAACGACATGACACTCTCTCTTGATTTAGTAATTTATAACCGTACGCTATAGAATAACAGCTGACCCGATAGAAACACCATTCAAAAATGCATTACCGACCGACAATAAAGAGAAAACCATGAACGAATCAAACGGATATGATATTGCCAAAGAAAAAGTAAATCTGGAAACATCACAAATTCCCTGGAAAAAACTGCAACGTTTTTTTGCCAGCGGTTCTGCGGTATACGTCGCCCCGGATCTGGATTTAGTCGATGTCGCCTACCAGTTTTCCATCGACAATAAAGACCAAGTTGCGTCATGGATGCAAAACAATCAGCTTGCCCTGGTATCCGATCAGCAGGCTAGCAACTGGTTTGAGACGGATAAAGAAGTGTGGGCTGTTGTAGTAAAGCCCTGGATATTGGTTCAGGAATAAGTCACGCCATTTGACTGCACCGGGCGAGAAATAAACCTCGCCCAGCTGATCTCCCTATTCTTATTGCTTAAACGTATCCGTTCCGGCATTGGTGTTATTCCATGCAGAACTTGCACCATTTACCAGATACCATAGCGTGGTTATCTTTTTAGTGCTGCTGTCATATGTCCCTGTCCAACTGGTAATTGTTTTTAATCCAGTCCAGCCTACGGTGAATGCGATGCCGCTCTGATTACAAAAACCGACAAGAGGGCCGCTTGCCCCTGAGCCACTTCCGTCCTTATATGTACCAATAACATTTCCGCTACTATCGACCTTAAAAGTTGCAGTAGAACCGAGCCCGTTTTTCCAAGTGGCTGTAGTACCGGAAGCTTGCATAGCACATGTAACTGAAGCTGCTGATGCCTCTGCCATTGCAACTCCCAACAACAAAATCGCAGCCATACCCATATAGAATTTATTCATGTTTCTCTCCAGTTGTATTAGTTTTTGAAATTTTCATTCTTAGATACAACGAATGGAGCAAATCTCATCTGACTTATATATCCGCTCACACAACGCTGCACATCGTCTTAACTCGACCCAAACGCTAGGCGAACTGACGACGGCGTTAGTGTGGCACATGGAGCACGCGATGTATGTCAGTCGAAGCTGAACTTTTTGTAAGCGTAGATAACTTAAATTAAACCTTGCCTCTTGAACCCGACCGCCCCTTGCCTCTAGCTTCGATCCGCTTGCTGTCAGGCTGTTTTTCGCCGCGAACCGTTGGTTTAGCGCCGCGAACCGCCGGTTTTTTGGTATGCCGCATATCTTTTTTGCCGGTCGTTTTATTGGCTGCGTTCTTTCTCGGCGCATCCATCACCTTCAACGAAACAGGCTCATAGCCGGTATCGGCCACTCGCGGAATTTGCCGCTTGAGCAGCTTCTCAATTTCCACCAGCATCCAGGCTTCTTCGGGACATACCAGCGACAAGGCCTCGCCGCTTGAACCGGCACGTCCGGTACGGCCAATCCGGTGGATATAATCTTCCGGCACCTGCGGCACATCGAAATTCACCACATGCGGCAGGTCGTCAATATCCAGACCGCGCGCAGCAATGTCGGTCGCAACCAGTACCGAAACCTTGCCGGTTTTAAACTGTTCCAGCGCCTTGTTGCGTGCGCCCTGGGTTTTGTCTCCATGCAGCGCAGCGGTTCGGATGCCGTCTTCAATCAACTGTTTTTCCAAGCGGTCAGCGCCGTGTTTGGTGCGCACAAAAACCAGCACCTGCTTCCAGTTATTGCTGCCGATCAGGTAGGACAACAGTTCGCGCTTGTATTCACGACCGATGCCGTAAACCCGTTCCGAGACATTTTCAGCCGTGGCATTTTGCTTGGCGACTTCGACTTCAACCGGATTGTTCAACAACTGCGCCGCCAGCGCTTTAATCCCATTAGGCACGGTCGCAGAAAACAACAGGCTCTGCCGCTTTTTGGGCAGCAGCGCCATCAGCTGTTTAATATCAGGCAGAAACCCCATATCGAGCATACGATCCGCTTCATCCAGCACCAGCACTTCCACGTTGGCCAAATTGATATTGCGCTGCTGCACATGGTCGATCAAGCGTCCCGGCGTCGCCACCACAATGTCGCAACCCCGGCGTAACTGACGGGTCTGTATGCCGATACTCGCACCGCCGACCACCGATTCCACATGCAACGGCAAATGTGCGCCGTAGGTTTTGACGCTCTCATACACCTGCGCGGCCAGCTCACGGGTCGGCACCAAAATCAGCGCACGAACCCGGCGCGGCTTTTGATGAGGATCGTGATTTTCAGCCAGTCGCTGCAATAACGGCAAGGTAAAACTGGCGGTTTTGCCGGTGCCGGTTTGCGCGCCAGCCAACACATCCTTGCCTTCAAGGATCAAGGGAATGGCTTTTTGCTGTACCGGCGTAGGCGTGACATAGCCTTGATCGGCTACGGCTTTAAGGAGTTCGTCGGCTAAACCGAGCTGGGCGAAAGACATTTATAAAATCTCAGGTAAAAGGTGAAAGATAAAAGGTTCAAGGCTAAGGACTAAGAATACCCACAAGCCGGGCGGGGCATGTTGCCCCGCCCTAAACGTTTTGCTTTGCTTAAATGTAACTATTTAGATTAGGCGTCGCAGAAACGCTAGGGACGGGGTTGCAAACCCCGTCCCGCTTGTTCAAGATTCAAGGCTCAATATCTCACCCGGCTTTTTGCCTTTAGCCTTGAATCTTTCGCCTGCTTTTCAGCCCCCCGTCATATTCATATAGCGCAATATAACCGGCTGCTCGTTAATATTAAATTCGTGTTTTTCCGGCTTAATCAGCATCGCATCAACAATGGCCTGTTTCAGCACAGCCATATCGCCCGGATTAGCCCTGATGACTTGCTTTAAATCGACCGAATGCTCATTGCCCAGGCATAACAGCAACCGCCCTTCAACGGTTAAGCGCACCCGGTTACAGGCGCTGCAAAAATTTTCGCTGTGCGGGGAAATAAAGCCGACGCGGGTTGAACTGCCTGCCACATTAAAATAATTCGACGGCCCGCCGGTCTTTTCAGGCGTCGCGACCAAAGCAAAATTCCGAGCCAAATCGGCCTTGATCAAATCGCTGGAATAATAAGCGCCCGCCCGATCATGCTGACTGACGACACCCAGCGGCATTTCCTCAATAAAACTGATATCGATGCCGTTATCGACCGCAAACCGAACCAGGTCATTCACTTCCTGATGGTTTCTATCTTTAAGAATAACCGCATTGATTTTGATTCGCTCAAACCCTGCTGCCTTGGCAGCCTGAATGCCTCTAAGCACCTGCGCCAAATCGCCGGTTCGGGTTATCGCCTTAAACTTGTCGGCATCCAACGTATCCAGGCTGATATTGATGCGCTTTACGCCCGCCTCTTTTAAAGACGCCGCCATGGTTTCAAGCTGGGAGCCGTTGGTCGTTATCACCAGCTCATTCAGGCTTTCAATGCGCCCGATGTTTTGCAACAGCTCCAACGCACCTTTTCTGACCAAAGGCTCACCGCCGGTGATCCTGATTTTTTTCACCCCCAATTCGGCAAATGCTTGCGCCAGCGTATAAATCTCTTCCAACGTCAAAACCTGCGCACGCGGCAAGAACGTCATGTCTTCAGCCATACAATACAGGCAACGGAAATCACAGCGGTCAGTAATCGAGATTCTCAAATAATCAACAGTTCTGCCGAAGCGGTCGATTAATTGAGCGGGGGGAGACGGATGAGTCATTAGCGCGGCGATAAAAAATCCAAGACGCCAATATTAACATAACATACAAAAAGAACCTTTATTTTTTATTTATTATTCAACTGCTTGCATCAATATAATCAAAGGTTTTCAACTCTATTTTCTAGTTTTTTAAGTATAATTATATCAGATAGTTATGTTTTTATTTTGGGGAATGAAATTTTGCAAAAAACGCCTTACGGACTTAAATTGAGTGAGTTAGCTTTAACATAAGACCCACTATTAAGGTCATTTGCAACACGCCGACACCGACCACCCAGCGGATTAATTCGGCTTTGGTTTCAACTATTTTTAGTTCGGTGTCTTTGATCCGCGCTTCAAGTCGAAACTCCAGCTCCTTTAAATCGCGCTTAGTGGCTAAATCATCCAGTTGATAATCGTGCTTGGCTTGTTCCAGCGTAGTATTGATCGTGGTTTTTTGCAGATTAGTGATGACTTCGGCTTGCTCTTCGCTGAAGCCTACGTTTTTAAGCTCTTTGATGAACTCATGGGTATCGAAGGTAATAGTTGACATGGTTGCTCCTGTGTTTTTTGGCTAGTTTAGCAGGAATTTGACAATAATGCCGATGACAGCCTATCGAAGTTGCGGTGGATTGCCTGTCGGCGAATCCACCATACAGCGTTACAGCGTTTGACTGATATACTCCTTCATTCTGATTGTAATGAAAGGGTGCTTGTGATGAAGATTTATTTTCATGTGATATTTAAGGTCGCTCTGATTTGTTTGATGACGGCTTATCTTGCTGGGTGCACCGGGATCATGCAACCTGCACAACCAAAATACACTTTATCACCTACTTACGAAGCAGATGTAAGAGACTTAAGAGAATCTAAGCGTAAGCAGGAACTTGCTGAGATTGCGAAAAAACAGGCATTGGCACCTAAATACGATGAAAGTACGGGGGCGGCTTTAGAAGATTGCGCGATATTAAATGCTAACTATTTAGATGATGGAAAATCAGATGCAATGACGATTGCAAAAAGCAATTCCATCAAGGTGCAATAAAGAAATAAAGAGCTTTATAAGCTCAGTAACATCAGCAATTAATACAGCTGATGAAATAACCAGCAAAAACATTGAAAATAACTTGCTTGATGGCATGAACGATGGGCAACCCTTTGTAAGGGTAGTTCTTGAGCAAAGAAAAAAAGACAATTAATTAAAAGCTTAAAGCCTTTGAATACGTTAGAAGGCAATAGTTGGTAATTTGACAATCTTCACAAGTGCGGATAAGCTTTGTTTCGGAGTCTCGAAGTCTCCTTCTAAAGCGGATACCGCACCCGATAGATAAGCGGTATTTTTTTGCCTGCCATTTTTCAACTGCTCGAAAATATCGATTAGTTCAGATCAATGCCGGGGATAGACTAATACAAGACCCGCAAGGGAAATAGGCCATCCGCGCTTGGCCATTTCCGAAATTACAACCGAAGCAAGCAAAGTAATGCCATAGGATGGGCTGAGCTTACGAAGCTCATCGTTCGCGATTGATGCGGTTCGCTGCCGCTCACCATATCCTACAGCGCTCAATCCAAAAAAGCCCTGATTGCCGCTATCCCCTGGCCTCCGCTTTGACGCGCTGTAGCCAAGCTGGACTCTGCCATACCACCCAGGGCGTAGACAGGCAGGTTGACCTTGGCGACCAGATCGGCAAATTGCTCCCAGCCTAGCGATGTCGCGCCCGGATGGGTTTGGGTTGCCAGCACCGGGGCCAGTACCACAAAATCCACGCCGATGTTTTGCGCATGTTGCAGTTGTTCGAGGTTGTGACATGACGCGGCGAGCCATTTGGGGCGCGCAGTCAAGGCGTGTCCTGAGCGTAGCCGAAGGGGCTGTCCTGAGCAAGGCCGAAGGGCCATTAAGTCGCGGCTGGTCAGGTGAATGCCGTCTACTTCGACTGAACATTCAACGGCAGAATTCATTAACAGCAAAGCCTGTTGCTGTTGGCATAAGGGGTAAGCCTGTTCGATAAACTTTGCGACGGCGGCGGGCGACAGGTTTTTCAATCTGGCCTGGATCAGCTTGACGCCCCGGTTCAACATTTTTTGCAGGTTGGGCAACAATAAGGCTTCATCTGCGTCATCCAGAATCGCGTAATAATGCGGCAAGCGGGCGGCGGTGATGATGGGTTGGTTAGCGGCGGGGAATACATAGTGGTACAGTTCGGTCGGGGTCACCCATTTAAACGGCTGGTCTTCGCAGCTTTTAGCCTCGCCTGAAAACTGCTCGACCAAAAAAACGTTTAGCTGTACGAACCGGTCGGAGTACTGGTGGTTGACGGTAATCAGCGGGGTTGCCGATGTCACGGTGATATTGAGTTCTTCCTTGAGTTCGCGGGCCAGCGCTTGTTCTGCGGTTTCGGATGATTCGATCTTGCCGCCGGGAAATTCCCACAAGCCACCTTGGTGCAAATCAGCATGGCGCAGGGAAATCAGGATTTTTCCTTCCGGGTTTTTTACTACGCCTACGGCGACTTGGAGTGGGTTCATGTTTTAGTGGACGCTGGAGCGTTTGAGACTGCGTTCACGCCGGAGCCAGCCGCTTTTTATACACAAGTGTCTGTGAGACACCGTCATCCCGGCAGGGATTGCCGGGATCCAGGAGCCATGGATGGCAAAGCCAAAGCTGGCAACAAGCCTTGCAACGCGGAGTTGCTTAGTTAAATCGAGCATTCACATCCCTGTGCTCTGGATCCCGGCAATCCCTGCCGGGATGACGTGCTTTAAAATACTTGTGTATATCGACGAGCGCCGGAGTGTGTGAACGATGAAATTTTTCACCTTTCGCCTTGTATCTTTCACCTGCCTTTAAGTCCTGTATTCCGCATTGATTTTCACGTATTCATATGACAAATCGCAGGTTAACACTTCCTGTACTGCATCGCCGCGCCCCAGTTTGACGGTCACTGTGATCTCTTGCTGGTTCATCACCCGTTGCCCGGCTTCCTCGGTGTAGTCATCGGCTCTGCCACCGTTTCTGACGATGCAGACCTCATCCAGATACAGCTGCACATTTTCAAGCACCATATTTTCGACTCCGGCACGGCCCACTGCCGCCAGTATCCGTCCCCAGTTCGGGTCGCTGGCGAAAAAGGCGGTTTTCACCAGCGGCGAATGGGCGATGGTTTTACCAACACGCACGGCTTCTTCATCGGTCAAAGCCTGATCGACGACGATGCGCATTAGCTTGGTTGCGCCCTCGCCATCCCTGACGATGGCTTCCGCCAGTTGTTTGCAGACGGTCATCACGGCATCGGCAAAAATTGGGTAATTTTCGCTGTCCCGTTTAATTTCAGGCGCCAGTGAGCAACCGCTCGCCATCAATACGCAGGCGTCATTGGTGGAGGTGTCGCCATCGACGGTGATACGGTTGAACGATTGCTCAACAGCCAGCGCCAGACAGTTCTGCAGCAGGGACTGGTCGATTTTCGCGTCGGTGGCGATAAAGCCCAGCATGGTCGCCATATTGGGCTGGATCATACCCGCGCCTTTGGAAATGCCGTTGATGGTGATGGTTTGACCGTCAATTTCGATAACCTTGGACACGCCTTTGGCAAAGGTGTCGGTGGTCATGATCGCCTGAGCGGCTTTGTCCCAGTTATCGGGATTCAGGTTGCTTACGGCTTCCCGCAAGGCCGCTTTGATTTTGTTGACCGGCAACGGCTGACCAATGACGCCGGTCGAAAAAGGCAGCACCTGGGTTGCCGCGCCGTCTACCACTTCGGCAAGATCGGCGCAGGTCGCCGAGGCATCTTTCATGCCCTGCTCGCCGGTACCGGCGTTAGCATTGCCGGAATTAATCAGCAACCAGCGCGGCTCATGAACCAGATTCGCTTTCGCCACATGCACGGGCGCGGCGCAAAAGGCGTTCTGGGTAAAAACCGCCGCACAGGTTGAATGCCCGGCCATTTGTATGACCAGAATGTCATCCCTGACGGTTTGCTTGATGCCCGCGTTCGCTGTACCCAGCGTTATGCCTGCTACTGGATGCATGGTGGGAAAACTGCACTGCCCTACTGCCATAAGTTAAGCCTCATAGTTACATAATCGAACACGGATGCCAAAAGTAGGCGCCTCTAGGCGACGCGGATATGACGGATAGTCACTGATAAAAAAATAGTTATTTTGGCTTCTTAACAATCCGTGTAAATCCGTCTAATCAGTGTCATCCGTATTCTATTTTTCAAACCTTAAAAAACACAAACACATTATCAATCTTTTTAACTTCCACGCACATCAGCTGGCATTGTTTTTTTATTGCCTCCAACTCCCCAGGCTGTGTAGTGATCGCAAAAGGTAAAATCACTTCCAGTTCAATCTGCCCGTCCAAATAATGGATTCTGAAATCTTCTATAGCCGTCTTAAATTCCACCAGATAGCGATCCAGCAATCGTTGCACTTCCCCTCGCGTCAGCGGTCTGGATTGCTCTTGCAGGCTTTCGTCATCCTCGGGATCGACATGCACCAGCACATCCATCACGTCGTCAAAACGCCGGATCAAATCGTCCCTGACGATGTCGCCGATCATGTGGCCTTCCGAAACGGTGATCCGGGGATCGACGACGATATGCGCATCAATCAGCGCATCCTCGCCCATTTGCCGGGTGCGCAATAAATGGATGCCTTCAACGCCGTCAATGGCGTGAATGGCCATCCTGATCTCGTCCACCAGAGTGGGCGGCAATGAGGTATCGACCAGCTCCTTGATGCTCTCAAGCACCAAGTTCAAGCCGATTTTAGCCACCATCAACGCGACCACAATCGCGGCCACCGCATCGGCCAACGGATAACCCAGCATCACCGCGCCTATGCCGAATAAAACCACCAGCGATGAAATCGCATCGCTACGCTGATGCCATGCGTTGGCGAGCAGCAGTTTGGAGCGGGTGGTTTTGGCGATGCGCTTGGTGTAATGGTACAGCCATTCGTTGACCAGAATCGAAACCGCCGCAATGCCCAATGACAACACATTGGGCACCGGTAAATGTTCGGGATGCGCCATACGTTCCATGACCGACCAAGCGATAGCGCCGCCGACACCGATTAAGCCCGTGCCCAGTATGACCGTCGCTATGGTTTCAAAGCGGCGATGGCCGTAGGGGTGCTCGTGATCGGCCTCGCGGCTGCCCAATCTGACCGCAATAATCACCAGCAGGTCGCTGAGCAGATCCGATAGCGAATGAATGCCGTCGGCAATCAGCGCCGCAGACTGCCCGAGGATGCCGAAGCCGATTTTAATCAGCGTCTGGAAAACATTAATCGCCGCGCCGACATAGCTGGCCCTGGTTTTTAGTTTATCCGTTTTTGCGGCATCTGAAACTTCAGCCATTACGCGCCCACTTCCAGGACATTACACTGGTTCTCAAGTTCCAGCTTGGGAACCCAGAAGATGAAGCTCCAGCTTCGTGAGACGGGAAGCTGGAGCTTCCCGCACCGAATTCCCAAGCTGGAGCTTGGGAACTAGCACTCATGCGCCCACTTCCAAGATAATAATGTACTCATGATCGCCGGAACTGGTTTCCAATACCTTATGCCCATTGATCCGGCACCAGGCCGGGATGTCCTGCATCACGCCCGGGTCGGTACAGATCACCTCCAGCTGGTCGCCCGCTTTGAGCTGCTTAACTTTGTCCTGAGTGCGAATGACCGGCAACGGACACAGCAGGCGGCGGGCATTCAAGATTTCCCGGCTCATATAAACCACTGTTGCGGAATTTCGTCCGCAGCAAACGGCTTAACCTGGATAATCCGTTCGGAGCCGTCCTTATCGGCAATGCTCACATCGACTTGTTCTGCATCTCGCCCTTGTCCGTAGCGGGCGGTAATTCTTGCGGCCATGAACAAATCCTCGGCAGAAGGCGAGCCGTCCACCAACACCAAAGGCCCTGCATGACTGGCGCAATGCAGAGTGATAAATTCTTTTTTGTAGCCTTGCATGAATCGGCCTTCGCCTTCTTCCCTGGCAACGATGATTTTATAATTTTGTCCCGGCCTGATGTGCCTGCCGACTTTCAGCAGCATTACATCATCCAAATCGTATTGTTTATCGCCGTCACGCGCTTTCCATAGATCGACCAGTTTGGCCGAGTAGCTGGCATCGGTCAGAAAACAGCAACCGCCCGCCGGCTGGGCGTAGTCGTCAAAGCCGAAACCCTCGGCCATCGCCATCTGCGGCTTGCGTGAACGTCCGCTGAAATCATGCAGCTTATCCCGGTCGACCCAACCTTCCCGTTCCGGCAGGGTGGCAGGCAGATTCTTCGCGCACAAAGGCCGCAACAATAAATCATCAGCGCCTGATTCTCTGGACACGATAGGCATCGTCGCCTTGCGTTGCGACATCGGTCGCTGGCCGATCACTTCGCCGGTGATGATAAAATCGAAATCGTTTTCAACCAGCCATTGCTTGGCCTTGTTCACCATGAAAATCTTGCAGTCCAGGCAAGGGTTCATGTGTGCGCCGTAGCCGTGTTTGGGGTTGATCAGCACGTCTTTGTATTCGTCGATCACATCGACAATATGCAGCTTCATACCCAGCTGTTCGGCGACCCATAAGGAGTTGTTGCGTTTAGGTTTGGCTTTATTCTGAGCCTTGATCGCATGGGTGTGGCCTTCCACGCAAAAGCCGGTAAAGAAGTTGATACCCTCGACATGGACGCCCTGCTCCATGATGGTTTTCGCCGCCAGCATTGAATCCAGTCCGCCGGAAATTAACGCCACTGCTTTTCTTTGTTTACTCATATCACTTTAAAAAAATTGGAATTGTTGCCCATTATACCGAGTTATCTTCCAATTTGGTTTTCAATCAACAGCTAAAAAAATGGAACGCGGATGCCAAAAGTAGGCGCCTCTAGGCGACGCGGATTTCACTGATAAACACGGATAAAGTTTTTGTGCTGGCTCGCAGCCGGAACTTGGAAACGAGTAGGGTACGCTGTGCGTACCTTACATGGCTTAGTCGAGTAATTTTCTTGGGTTGAATTGATGTCGTATTAGTTTGCACGACATGTCGCCTTGGCTTATACTCCAGCCAAGTAAAAACAACAAGATAACTTTAATTAAATATGATTATTCGACATATCTTCTGGATTATTGGACAGTTGATGTTGTATATATTACGTTAGAACTATCAGGAGACCTCAATGAGTGACAATGAAGAAAATCCCGAATCAAGAGTTCAGCTTATTCTGAAGGCAATAGAAAATCAAAAGTACAAATCCAGAACCATTGAGGGAATTGCCAAGGAGACGGGAATACCAGACCAAGAAGTGAAAGTGACGATTAGCAGCGACAATCTTCTAAAAAGTAGAGTCATGGTTGTCTCTGGAGTAAAGAAGAACAATCAGCCTCTTTACGTTACAGTTGAACGATACAAAAGAGATACCCCTGTTGCAGTGCGTATTCTGAATCTGATGGGGAAGAAGGAGTACAGCAATGAGTGAACCCATCACGATATTAGACATTGCTTCCAAGGTCGCCTCTGACGTACTAGTGTTTAATTGCATAAATAATCGCCTTTACTATACTTCCTCTGTTATTTGCAAAAAATATGGAGGAGTTAATGTCCCGAAAAGCCATATCGATCAGTTGTACAGAAAAAGAACGACGGGAGTTGGAACGTTTGAGTAATAGCCGT
>CAMAUL010000094.1 GCA_945861405.1 Candidatus Methylobacter oryzae
TTCAAACTGATGTGAAATCCTGATTTCGCTAGTTCCCAAGCTGGATCTCTCGTCGTTATACACAACTCTGTCCAAGAGTCGTCATACCGGCATGGATGCCGGTATCCAGCGCCATGGACGGTAACTTTCGAGCCTCGCCAGTTGCTTAGAGGTACCGTGGGTTTTCAAGCTTTCACATCCCTGTGCCTAGATTCCGGCATCCCTGCCAGAATGGACGGTGTCTCGCAGACACTTGTGTATAACGATGAGAGCTGGAGCTTGGGAATCAGCATAACCGCATCAGTTTGAATCGCACCCAGCTCCAGCTTGGTAACTCAGTCTTGGAAGCTCCAGCTTCCCATCTCGCGAAGCTGGAGATTGGGAGCCAGCAAATTAATCCAACTATTGGCTTGCAAGACATGCCTCTGCTACACTCTTACCAAGTTAGTATCGATAAAACTGGAGTATGAACATGACTGCGATTGCAACACTTTCAAGCAAATATCAAATTTCAATCCCAAAATCTGTGCGTGAAGAGCAGCATTGGCAATCTGGGCAACAATTTGTTTTTATTCCAAAAGGCAAAGGCATGTTATTGATGCCGGTACCGAGCTTTGAACAGTTAAAAGGCATTGCAACAGGTGCAGATTCATCCGATTTTAGAGACCGTGATGATAGATTTTGATGCGCGTTGTTGATACTTCAATCTGGATAGAATGGCTAATCAACAGCCTGCTAAATCAGGCGATTGCTGAGATTTTTCCTAAAACAACCGAGTGCATTGTCCCGACCATTGTGCAACTGGAGCTTTGTAAATGGCTGACGCGTGAAGTGGGCGAAGCAGAGGCAGACCAAGTTATCGCTTATACGCAAAACTGCGTGGTAGCAGCTCTTGATACAAAAATCGCTCTACAAGCGGCGGAACTGCACCGCCAATACAAACTCGCCACTGCTGATGCCATTGTGTACGCGACAGCATTAGCATACGACGCAGATTTAATCACTTGCGATGCGCATTTTGAAGGCTTGCCTGATGTTGTATTTATTCGGAAGGCTTAGGAATTCGCCAAGCTCACACTTACGTGCTATGGTTCGAATGCACATTAAAACCATAAATTTTTTGGAGAGATGATTATGAAACAAGCAGTCGTTTTATTTATGTTGTTACCGCTATCTGTTTTTGCCGAAAATAGGGGCGGCATGAGCGAGGCACAGATGCAGCAAATGATGCAGCAAGCGCAAGGAATGGCGACCTGTATGCAAAATGTCGATCAGGCTGAAATGCAAGCTTTTGAACAGAAGGCAAAACAAATGTCGGCCGATACGCAAGCGCTATGCGCCAGCGGCAAACGGGACGAGGCTATGCAACTGGCTATGGCTTTCGGTAAGGAAGCATCTGGCAACAAGGCTATGCAGGCCATGAAGAAATGCGGGGAAGGCATGAAAAACATGATACCGAAGATAGCGGCAGCTGCCCAGAATGACGAGCATGGGAAATCAGGTCACCATATTTGCGATGAGCTGTAAGGGCTTTTATCGTTCCCACGTTCCGACAGGAATAACTTGTAATTCGTTCGATCAAACACCTTTAGGCTGCTAAGTTACCGTCCTTGGCGCTGGATACCGGCATCCCTGCCGGTATGACGGCATTTTTGATTCGACAGACTAACAATAAAAGCTAAGCAAGCTTGAATAATCTGTAAAAATTTTCAGTCGATTCTTCTGCAATTTTTTCTATCGTCGTGTTACGCAACTGTGCCAGTTTTTCTGCAACATAACGCACATAGGTCGGATAGTTGGGTCTGCCGCGAAAAGGTACGGGCGCCAGATAAGGCGAGTCGGTTTCGATCAGAAAGCGGTCGGCGGGCACTTTTTGGGCGACTTCCTGGATTTCCTTGGCGCTGTTAAAGGTGACGATGCCGGAAAAGGAAATATAAAAATTCAAATCTAAGGCTTTTTTGGCAAACTCCCAGTCTTCGGTAAAGCAGTGGATTATCCCACCTACTTCACTAGCGCCCTCTTCTTCCAGCATGCGCAAGGTATCGTGTTTGGCTTCGCGGGTGTGGATAATCAACGGTTTTTGTAATGCTTTGGCAGCATTAATATGATTCCTGAAACGCTGGTGCTGCCAGCTTAAATCGCCTTCGCTGCGAAAATAATCCAGGCCGGTCTCGCCTATGGCTATGACTTTGTCTGGCTGACCTAAAGCAATCAGTTCTTCGACGCTCGGGTCATGTCCCTCGTGGCTGTTGGGATGCACTCCGACACTCAGCGATATTTGCGGATAAGGGCTAACCAAATCCAGCATTGCCGGATAAGCTTCCAAATCTATCGAGATGCACAGCAGGTGTTCAATTTTGCAGTTTGCCGCTTCTTGCATGAAGCAGGAAAAATCATTTTGATAGGGGGCCAGATCGATACGATCCAGGTGGCAATGGGAGTCTATTAACATGAATTATTGGAATGTAGGGGCAATCCCTTGTGGTTGCCCTGAAGTCATATGACCATCTGGGCAAGCATAAAACCTGCCCCTACGATCTTTACATAGTATGCGTAGAGCGGTCGCCGGCCAGATAGTTTTCTATTTTGTTGCGCGACACGCCGCCGTCCTGATCGCTAAATTGCACACCGACGCCGCTGGCTCTGTAGCCTTCCGAACCGGGCGGCGTTATCCAGATTATTTTCCCGGCTATCGGCAAGCGTTCGGTTTCGTCCATTAAATTGAGCAGCATGAACACTTCCTGCCCCATTTCATATTCGCGATTGGTCGGAATAAACAGCCCGCCGTTGGTGACATAAGGCATGTAGGCTGCATACAGCGCATTTTTATCTTTGATTGAAAGGGACAATATGCCTTGTCCGGCCCCTGCATCTGCCATGGTCATTTACTCCGGTTAAGTTCGTGCCATTGTATTAAGATTTCTTCAAACAGCAACTGCTTGTTTATTTGCGTGTCCAGCCGTTGCCTACCCAACAATAATAGATCATACAGCTGATAAAGTCCTTTTAATTCTAGTCGTTTGGACAGTTCTTGCAACCGCCCAATCAAGTCCGGGTTATATAAATTTTCGACCTGGTTGTGATAAAAACATTTAATCAAGTCGATAGTCCATGATGTAACCCAGAATATTAACGACGCTTCCGGTAGCTTGTGCCAGTCTTCGGCGACAATGACCGGGGATTTACTCTGTTTTGCTATCGCCATCCAGGCCTCGAAGCACTCATTGCGCAAGGCTAATGTCTTATCATTGGCGTAGTCCAGCGCCAGCAAGGGCGCACCTTGCGCTAAAGACACATTGCAAAACAAATCTTCTCTTTGCAAAAGCGGGGATTTGTTTTGCAGCCAATCGACTACAACTTCCCTATCGGGTGTCGTTACGGACAGTTTCTGGCAACGGCTGATGATGGTAGCCGGTAATTTGGCCGGTTTTTCGCTGATCAAGATGATGACGGTGCGCTCGGTCGGCTCTTCCAGGCATTTTAAGAAGGCATTGGCCGCGGCATTGTTCATCTTGTCGGCCGGATTGATGATAACAACGCGGTAGGTATCAAACTGCGGCTTTAAGGTCAGCCGGGTAATCAGTCCACGTATCTGCCCGATACCGATGCCTTTGCCGGGTTCTTCGGGCTGCACCTGGATAAAGTCGGGATGGGTATCGGCATTAACCAGTAAACAGCTGCTGCAACGACCACAAGCCATGCCGTTGGCTTGCGGAGTTGCGCAAAACAGCGCAACGGCGAACTGCTGGGCCAACTGCTGCTTGCCCAAGCCTTTATTGCCGGTAATCAGCAAGGCTTGGGGTATGCGTTTTTGCGCGATATAACTGCTTAGATGCTCCCACTGCTGCTGTTGCCAGGGCAAAGTCATTTTACGGTTCCATGCCTGGGGGAAATCGGGCAATTTAAGGAACACAAACCCAGCAGTGTGCGAAGAACATCGGTAATGGCACTTTGCACGTCGGGCAGCGGTTGGTTGGCTTTGATCAGTTTGATGCGCTCCGGGTACAGTTCGGCCTGCAACAAATAAGCCCGCCTAACATTTTCAAAAAAACTGATTTTTTCCGACTCGAATCGGTCAAACGCGCCGCGTTCTCTGACCCGCGCGATGCCTATCTCAACCGGTGCATCCAGCAACAGGGTTAAATCCGGTCTTAACGAGCCTTGCACCAGGTTTTCCAGCCATTTTATGGTGCTGATTTTCATGTTCCTGCCTCCGCCCTGATAGGCATAGGTAGCATCGGTAAACCGGTCGCACAGCACCCATTTACCGTGCGCCAAAGCCGGTTCGATAACATGCTTGATATGCTGGGCTCTGGCCGCAAACATCATCAATAACTCGGCCTGCTCTGAAATAGCCTCGCTTTTATTGTCCAGCAACAATTGGCGTATTTTTTCGGCTAATGCAGTGCCGCCGGGTTCCCGCGTGACCACAACCGCAATATCATGCTGCTCTAAATAGTTTTTTATGAAAGCCAGATTGGTGGTTTTGCCGACCCCTTCCCCGCCTTCCAATGTAATAAACTTGCCTCGGGTCATTTCTTATTCCTTTGAAATTCGTCAACGGCCGCATTATGATCTTTTAAGGTCGCAGAAAACACATGGGTGCCATCACCCCTGGCCACGAAATAAAGGCTCTCCCCCTTATCTGGATGCAAGACGGCATTAAGCGCTTCGCGTCCCGGCATCGCTATCGGCGTTGGCGGCAAGCCGCTGATAACGTAAGTATTATACGGCGTGGCGTCGGTTAAATCTTTGGATTTAATATCGCCCTGATAACTATCACCCATGCCGTAAATGACCGTGGGATCGGTTTGCAGCAACATATTTTGCTCCAATCTGCGGATAAATACCCCGGCTATCAGGGGCCGTTCAGCCGCTGCTCCGGTTTCCTTTTCTACTATCGAGGCAAGAATCAAGGCTTCATAGGGTGTTTTAAACGGCAGGTCTTCTGCCTTTTTAAGCCACTCCTGCTGCAATACCTGCTGCATCTTGTCGTAGGCTCTTTTTAATACAGACAAATCGGAGGTATGTTTTTCAAAGAAATAGGTATCGGGAAAAAGTAAACCTTCAAGGGATTGCGCATCAGACTGGAGTTTGTTCATTAGGGTCTGAAAACCAATCCCGCTTAAGCTGTGCTCAAGATGGGGGTTTTTCGCAAGTTCATGCCATATTTCCTTAAAGCTCCAGCCTTCGGGAAAGGTGATCGCATGCTGCTTGGTTTTTCCCTGCACGAATAACGCTAATATTTGAGGGGCAGTCAGGCCGGAGGTTAACTCGTACTCCCCGGCCTTAAGTTTCTTGACTGCATTACCCTGTAGGGCGATAACTTTAAACCAGAAGGGCTTAACAGCCAGTTTTTGGGCTACCAGCTTATCGATAATGCGGTTAAGCGAGTCGCCTTTTTCAATTTCGATGTAAACCGTTTGCCCGACCTGTACAGGCTGGTTTAACGCGCTTTGGTAGTCCATCCACAACCAGCCGCCTGCAAAACTTAAAACCAATAAAGCAATACCGATGATTTTATGGTTGGTTGTTAAATGCCTCAACGGTCGCATAATTTTTGCCGC
The DNA here is from genome assembly GCA_945861405.1 of Candidatus Methylobacter oryzae. Classification (GTDB taxonomy): domain Bacteria; phylum Pseudomonadota; class Gammaproteobacteria; order Methylococcales; family Methylomonadaceae; genus Methylobacter_A; species Methylobacter_A oryzae_A. The sequence goes on from CAMAUL010000094.1 coordinate 5,547, forward strand.
TTGTTGGGCATGGATGAAGCCTATAAATGCTTTCAAAATTGCGACTCCTCGAAACAACCACTCCGTGTATTGCTTTAGCCGATGCATCCTGCCTCCATGCTGTCATCACTGGTAAACCTGTTCAGCCAGCTTTGAATGTTTTTGGTTATCGGGCCGACTGAAAAATGCACGGTTTCAATTTGCCTGATGGGCCAGATGCCGATAATCGAATTGCAAACGAATAGCTCATCGGCTGAAAGCAGCTCGTCTTGGGTAAATTCATGCTCAACAACCGATAGACCGTGATCTGCTGAAAGCGTCATGATAATGCGGCGCATAATACCGGCAACGCCAGATTGGGTCAGCGCTGCGGTATAAAGGCTGTTATTTTTAATATAGAACAGATTAGTCATTGTTCCTTCAATAACATGACCGTTGGCATCCAGCATCAGCCCTTCCTGAATGTCCGGGTCATTCCATTCCGATATGGCCATGACCTGTTCAAGGCGGTTCAAGTGCTTGATGCCTGCTAAAGCAGTATTCAAGCCCAAACGGGTCGTGCAAAAACGGGCAACTATGCCCTGCTCTTGGTATGTTAACGGATAGTCGGGATAAGGATGGAGACTTAATACGCGGGTGGGATGGATAACATCGGGTTGGCGGTAACCTCGCCCCCCCGAGCCGCGCGTGACGATAATTTTTAGCACTGCCCGAGTTAAATCCTGTTGGCGGCATAGCTTCCTAGCTTCAAGACTAAGCAATTCCGCGCCTGGATAAGGAATGCATAGCCGCTGGCAGCCTAAGTTTAACCGTTCCAAATGGCGCTTAAGGAAAACAGCCGATCCATCCCTAACTTCAATGGTTTCAAACAAGCCATCGCCGTATTGGAAACCGCGATCGGATATTTCGATATGCTCCTTGCTTTCACCATTGATGAGTATCATTCTTTTAGCTTGCTAGGCATGAAGGTGTAAGGCAGAAAAGCGCTGCCCACCCTGCTATTCGTACCGTTTAAAAACTAACGAACCATTAGTGCCGCCAAAACCGAAGGAATTGGACATCGCCACATCGATTTTCATATTTCTTGCGGTATTCGGCACAAAATCCAGGTCACATTCAGGATCCTGATTTTCCAGATTTATCGTCGGAGGAGCAATTTGGTTTTTGATGCTTAAGGCCGTCAATACCGCTTCAATTCCGCCCGCAGCGCCTAATAAATGACCGATCATAGACTTTGTTGAGCTGACCGCGACTTTATAAGCATGGTCGCCCAATGCGGCTTTCATCGCCTGGGTTTCGCCCACATCGCCAGCCGGTGTTGATGTGCCGTGCGCGTTGATGTAATCGACCGCATCGGCATTTAGACCGGCATCGCGTAGCGCATTTTTCATGCACCGCGCCGCGCCTTCGCCGCCGACTGAAGGCGTGGTCATGTGATAAGCGTCGCCGCTCATGCCAAAGCCGACCAATTCGGCATAAATTTTTGCGCCGCGCGCTTTGGCATGCTCCAGTTCTTCAAGAACCACCACACCAGCACCGTCGCTTAACACAAAGCCGTCACGGTCTTTATCCCAAGGGCGGCTGGCGGCTTGCGGGTCATCATTACGGCGGGACAAGGCTTTTGCCGAAGCAAAACCACCCATCGCTGTCGGTGATGTCGTGCAGCGCTCCGCGCCACCGGCAATCATCACATCGGCATCGCCATATTTAATTAAGCGTGCAGCATCGCCAATGTTGTGCGTGCCTGTAGAACAGGCTGTAACAATGGCGTAATTCGGACCTTTTAATCCGTACTTGATTGAAAGGTTACCTGAAATCATGTTGATAATGTTACCGGGAACAAAGAACGGCGAAATACGGCGCGGACCGCTTTTGTCATAGAGCGCGTAGCATTCCTCAATACCGGTAATACCGCCGATACCCGATCCGATAGCAACGCCGATGCGCTCGGCATTAGCTTCGGTGACTTCAATGCCTGAATCTTCGATAGCCTGGCAACCCGCAGCAATACCGTAATGGATAAAACCATCCATGCGTTTGGCATCTTTTTCGGGGATATACTGGCTAACATCGAAATTTCTTATAACGCCGCCAAAGGTAGTGGCAAAAGAAGAAATATCGAAAGAATCAATTGGGCCTATGCCGCTTTTACCGTTAATAATACCGTCCCATGTTTCTGAGACCGTGTTAGCTAAAGGCGTGATTGCGCCTAATCCAGTTATGACAACTCGACGTTTGCTCAATGTGATATACCGTAAGAAAAGTGAAGGCGGGAATGAAAGGTTAGTAGGATGGGTAGAACGCAATGAAACCCATCGCAACAATGGACAAGTATGATGGGTTTCGCTCCCGCTCTACCCATCCTACGCAACAACACTGCTCTACCTCCTGCATAATCCACATGAATGTGGTGTATGCAGATATTGCATAACGCCATGGATGGTGTGTAGTAGAGCAACGCAGGAGCAGTTGCCGAGGAGCAAATATCTGCCCATACAGTCGCAACCCAACCTACAAAAACAGTTTTTAAGAAGCGTTTTTTACTACATAATCGATAGCTTGCTGAACAGTTGTGATTTTTTCAGCTTCATCGTCTGGAATTTCGCATTCGAATTCTTCTTCAAGAGCCATGACGAGTTCAACCGTATCAAGAGAATCAGCACCAAGATCATCTACAAATGAAGCATCGGTAGCGATATCTTCTTTAACACCTAATTGTTCTGCAACAATCTTTTTTACTCGTTCTTCAATGTTACTCATAATTATTATCCTCAAACAATGTAAGCTTCCCAGCGTCTAATCTGAGACCTACATTAGTATTGTTATTAATTTTATTTGAAATCCCGTCTCTGGAAATTCCAGACGGCGGGGGGATTATACTTGATATTGCAACAATGTCACAATATTAAGCCATGAACATACTACGGTCTAACTGGTTAATATAGGCAACACCTCTTACGGCATAAACATACCGCCATTGACATGAATATTTTCTCCGGTGATGTAGGCTGCACCCTCAGAAGCCAAAAATGAAACCGTATGGGCGATTTCTTCAGCCTTGCCTAAACGGGACAGCGGAATAGCCGACAACAAGTTATTTTTAATATCATCACCCAGTTCCTTGGTCATATCGGTATCGATAAACCCGGGCGACACGGTGTTGATGGTGATATTGCGTGAACCCACTTCCTTGGCCATGGATTTAGCAAACCCGACCATCCCGGCTTTAGCTGCGGCGTAATTGGCTTGTCCTGCATTGCCGGTAGCACCCACTACCGATGAAATATTGATAATGCGGCCTGTTTTGGCCTTCATCATGCCGCGCAGCACCGCTTTGCTCATGCGAAAAACCGAAGTCAGGTTGGTGTTAATGATGTCATCCCACTCTTCATCCTTCATGCGCATCAACAAATTATCACGGGTAATGCCGGCATTATTGACCAGCACGGCAGGTGCGCCAAACTCGTCATTAACCATTTTGATGACTTCGGCAATAGATTCAGGATTGCCAACATCAAGCTTTAAGCCTTTGCCCTGCTCACCCAAATAGGCGGAAATTGAATCGGCACCGCTATCGGTGGTGGCGGTGCCGATGACCAGAAAACCATCCTGGGCCAATCTTTCGGCGATAGCCCGACCGATGCCGCGACTGGCACCTGTTACTAAAGCGACTTGTTTATCCATTGAGCTGCTCCAATGCTGTATTTAATGTTTCGGGATCATAAATAGACATATGCTCAGCATCCTTGACTATGCGTTTGTTCAAGCCGATTAATACCTTGCCGGGGCCGCATTCGACAAAACAGGTGTCGCCCTGGTCATGCATAAATTTGATGCTGTCGGTCCAGCGCACCGGTTTATAGAGTTGTTCTTTTAACGCGTTACGGATGACTTCGGAAGCGCTATGCGATGCGACATCGACATTATGAATCAGCGTCATTTTGGGCGTATCAATTGCCGTGTTTTGTAACAGTTCGTCCAGTTTATGAGCGGCAGGCTCCATGAGTGCGCAATGCGAAGGAACGCTGACCGGTAACAATACCGCCCGCTTGGCTCCTGCCGCTTTTGCCGCCAGCATGGCCCGTCCAACGGCGGCTGCATGACCGGCAATAACCACCTGCCCTGGCGAATTATAATTGACTGCGGAAACAATTTCTCCTTCCGCCGCATCAACGCAAACCTTAACGACTTGGTGATCTTCAAGACCCAAAATGGCCGCCATTGCGCCGATACCCGGAGGCACCGCTTCCTGCATCAAGCGTCCTCTTGCGGCAACCAGCCTTATACCGTCCTCAAACGACATGGCTTCAGAACACACCAAAGCGGTATATTCGCCCAAGCTATGTCCTGCCATCCACGCGGGGCGCACATTGCTGTGCTTGCACCAGGCTTCCCAAACGGCCACACCGGCAGCCAGCATCGCAGGCTGGGTATTATGGGTTTGATTAAGCTCGTCTTCAGGGCCTTTGGCGACAAGTGCCCACAAGTCTTTGCCCAGCGCATCGGATGCCCGTTCAAAAGTGCGTTTTACCTCAGGATAACTGGCCGCCAACTCAGTCAACATGCCAACCGATTGCGAACCCTGGCCGGGAAAAACAAAAGCTAAGTTATAAGTTTGGTCATTCATGTCAATACGCTCAGTATTTAATTAATGCAGAACCCCAAGTGAATCCTGCCCCAAATGCTTCAAGCAACACAACGTGTCCGCGCTGAATGCGCCCATCCCGAATACCTTCATTAAGAGCAAGCAGCACCGATGCGGATGAAGTATTGCCCTGATTTTCAAGGGTCAAAATAACATGGTCCTCATGCATATTTAATTTTTTTGCCGTCGCCATAATAATCCGCAAATTCGCCTGATGGGGGACCAGCCAGTCGACATCGGATTGCTGCATATTATTTGCCGCCAGCGTTTCATCGACGATGCGGCTCAAGGTGTTGACCGCCACCTTGAACACTTCATTGCCGCGCATATTGATATAACCGGCTTCATCTTTATTCGCCTCGGTAGCCGCCTGAGGATTGGGGCAATACAGCAGGTCTTCATATTCGCCGTCTGAATGAATATGCGTCGATAAAATACCCGCTTCATCCGATGCGCTTAGCAATACCGCGCCCGCGCCATCACCGAATAAAATACAAGTCCCCCGGTCTGACCAGTCGACAACCCGCGAACAGATTTCTGACCCAACCACCAACACTTTCTTGGCTGCGCCTGACTTTATATATTGATCGGCAATGCTCAACGCAAAAATCGAACCCGAGCAGGCGGCCTGCACATCGAAGGCAACACAGTTTTTAATGCCTAAGCGCCGCTGCAACAAACAGCCGGTACTCGGGTAAACGCGATCAGGCGTCCCGGTCGCAACAATGATCAGGTCGATATCTTCGGGATCGCAGGCGGCGGCCTCTATGGCTTGCCTTGCAGCGATTTCAGCCATGCTTGAGGCGGTTTCATCGGCCCCAGCTATGCGGCGGCTTTTAATGCCGGTACGTTCAAAAATCCAACTATCGGAGGTATCAACCGTTTGTGATATTTGTTCATTGGTGCGAACTTCTTCCGGCAAATAACCGCCGGTACCGATTACCCTTGAATAACGAGTCATGCATTCCCTCTCAGAGCCAAAGTTCTTTCGACTTGTTCGCTTATTTTTCTGATCACATCTTTTTTTACTTCAATTTCCGCAAGGTGAATGGCCGTTTTAAACGCCAGCACATCTGCGCCCCCATGGCTTTTAATAACCAGTCCGCGCAACCCTAAAAAGCTTGCGCCATTATACAAGCGCGGATCGATACGCTTTTTAAACGATTTAAGCACCGGATAAGCCAGCAATCCCGCCAACTTGGTCGCTATGTTTTTGCCAAAGGCCTCTCTTAACGCAGTGCCGATCATTTTTGCCGCGCCTTCAATAGCTTTAAGCGCGACATTACCGACAAACCCATCAGCAACAATCAGATCAACTTGAATATGACCCGCATTTAAAGAATTGCCTTCCACATAACCTATGTAATTTAACGACGAATTTTCCAGTAATTTTGCAGCCGCTTTGACCTGCTCATTGCCTTTCATGTCTTCTTCACCGATATTTAACAGACCCACCCTGGGATTATCGATATTTTCAACCGCTTTAACCAGCTCCGCGCCCATCACTGCAAATTGAAAAAGATGCTCTGCGGTGCAATCCACGTTTGCCCCCAGATCAAGCACATGGGTATGTCCGTTAATTGACGGTAACGTGGAAATAATGGCAGGCCGGTCAATACCGGGGATCATTTTAAGTACAAAACGGGCAATAGCCATTAAAGCCCCGGTGTTTCCGGCACTAACACACGCATCTGCGCGCCCGTCATGAACCAGGTTGATGGCAACCCGCATTGACGAATCTTTTTTATTTTTTAGCGCTTTGGAGGGCGATTCATCCATTTCAACGCATTGGGATGCGTGTTGAATAGCGAGCCTATCCTGGAAATTAGTTAAGGCTTGGACTAACTGCGGCTTAAGAATAGCCTCATCGCCCACTAAAATCAGTTTTAAGTCTGGATTGTTCTTTAAACAATCCAATGATGCCGGAATGGTGACTTCAGGACCGTAATCCCCGCCCATTGCATCAATCGAAATTGTTAGGCTCACGCTTACGGATGACTCCTGAGTTATTATAAAAAAGCCGAACCTGACCTGCTGATCAACTTCGGCATATCATCATGCTACAAGGCGGGAAGATTAATTAATCTTCAGAGACGCCGCCGACAATTTGGCGACCTTTAAAGAAGCCATCTGGAGTCATGTGATGACGGATATGAGTTTCTCCGGTCATTGGATCTTGAGACAAGGTCTTGCCTGTTAACGCATCGTGTGAACGACGTTGACCGCGTCTTGAACGCGTTACTTTACTTTTTTGTACGGCCATTATAAATCTCCAGTGTTTTTAAATTTGGCTAAGATGGAAAAAGGGTTTTCAGGGGGTGACGGCTGCTCGTTTAATACAAATTCCGCCATTTTATTGTCCGGCTTCTGGCTTAGACAATTATGCGAATGTTTCGGGAATGTAGGCAAAATAAGTAACAACTCGTCTTCAATAATATTCTTTAAAAGGGTTTTCCCCTCTTCAACTAACAACGGTTCATAGTCCTCTGGCAATCGGTCTGCTTGATCAATTGAGGTAACAATACCCAGCTTGATGCTGCTTTTGACCGGCCATTGCACGGCTTCCAAACAATTCTGGCATTTAAGTTCCAAAACCGTTTCTATTTGCCCTTCAACCTTGGCCAACCGCCCTTCCCGGCCAAAGAAAAGATCCACAGCTACAGCTCCTGTACCGCTAAACAGCAAATCCGCCAAACGATCCAGTCTACTTACTGGTATTTGACCTTTCAATTCGCCGCGCTTATCAGCAAGGTGCAAAGGATCTATAAATTCAGGTAATCGAGCTAACATAACCGCGTAATGTTATATGGAAACAACAAATTCGTCAAATCCTAATAACGCGCCGGGTGCGATTCAAACTGATGTGGTTATGCTGGTTCCCAAGCTCCAGCTCTCATCTTTATACACAAGTGCCTTCGGGACACCGTCATTCTGGCAGGGATGCCGGAATCCAGTCACATGGATGTGAAGCTATCGACTGGCACTTCGCTT
>CAMAUL010000095.1 GCA_945861405.1 Candidatus Methylobacter oryzae
TTGCCTTTTTCAACGACGGGTAAGTGACGAATTCTTTCGTAATGAATTAAGAAAAAGACACGATCAATCAAATCGTGTTGCTCGACTGTAAATACTTTTGAAGTCATTAAATCTTCAACACGCATTATTATTCTCCTGAATGTAAAAAAATCGGTTAAGAATAGGGATATAAGCGTATTTTTACAAGAGATAAAATTTGATGTGTTATAAAATAATCAGTCATGGTTGGGTTTTGTCGGTGGGTTTAAGCTAACCCGACCTACACGAGTGTTTTTAGAGTCTAAATCTGTCTTAGCGACACAATGGAGTTAGTTATGCGCATCATCCTGTTAGGGAGTCCCGGTTCCGGCAAGGGAACTCAAGCTCAATTTATTACTGAAAAATATGCTATTCCGCAAATTTCAACGGGTGATATGTTGCGCGCCGCAGTGCGGGAAGGAACGCCGTTGGGCGTAGCTGCAAAAAAAGTGATGGATGCGGGCGGACTGGTTTCCGACGATATTATTTTAGGCTTGATTAAAGAACGTATTGCACAAGCGGATTGCGCTAACGGTTATTTGCTGGACGGTTTTCCTCGTACCATTGCACAGGCAGAAGGCCTGAACGACATGGGGGTGAGCATCGATACGGTTATTGAAATCGTGGTGGAAGATGAGGAAATTGTAAAACGCATGGCCGGCAGAAGGGTGCATTTACAATCCGGGCGCACTTATCATGTCGAGTTTAATCCGCCTAAAGTCGAGGGGCTCGATGATGTGACCGGCGAGCCTTTGATTCAGCGCGATGATGATAAAGAAGAAACCGTGCGCAAACGGCTCAGTGTTTATCATGAACAGACTAAACCCTTGGTCGGCTATTATTCAGCGCCAGGGCAAAAGGTTAAGTTCAGCTCGATAGCCGGTGTCGGCAGTGTCGATGACATCACCAAAAAAGTGTTTGCTGTGTTGGGATAGTGGCGGGAACAAAATACTTCGTGACGGTGTTCAAATTTCAGAATAAAAGGTTTTTAAAGTTAATGACAAAGAAGGTTTTAGTAGTAAGGAAGGGTGGTTAAGTGACCAAGTTATATAATGTTGCTGTGGTTGGCGCTACCGGTGCGGTAGGTGAAGCCATGCTGTCTCTTCTGGAAGAGCGCGATTTCCCGGTCGCTGAGGTTTATGCGTTGGCCAGCAGCAATTCGGCGGGTAAAAGAATTCCTTTTAAAGGCGGGTCCTTGGTCGTAAAGGATTTGGCCACTTTTGATTTTTCAAAGGCGCAAATCGGTTTGTTTTCACCGGGGGCATCGGTGTCGGCGGAATATGCGCCCAAGGCCGCCGCTGCCGGTTGTATTGTTATCGATAACACTTCGCAGTTTCGCTATGACGACGATATTCCGCTGGTGGTGCCGGAGGTCAATCCCGAAAAAATCGCCGATTATAAAAATCGCGGCATTATCGCCAATCCCAATTGTTCAACCATTCAGATGCTGGTGGCGTTAAAGCCGATTTACGACGCAGTGGGGATTGCGCGGATCAATGTGTGCACCTATCAGGCGGTTTCCGGCACCGGCAAAGAAGCCATAGAGGAACTGGTTAAGCAAACCGCCAGTCTGCTTAATATGCAGCCCATTATCACCAACGTCTACCCAAAACAGATTGCTTTTAACGTGTTGCCGCAGATTGATGTATTCATGGACAACGGCTACACCAAGGAAGAAATGAAAATGGTTTGGGAAACCCGGAAAATCCTGGGTGACGAGAGCATTCTGGTTAATGCGACCGCCGTGCGGGTGCCGGTTTTTTACGGACATTCCGAGGCCGTGCATATTGAGACCCGACAAAAAATTGATATAGCGACAGTTAGGGCTTTGCTTGAGCAAGCGCCCGGCGTGACGGTGATGGATGAGCGCAAAGACGGCGGTTATCCGACGGCGGTGACCGAGTCCTCAGGCCATGATGATGTGTTTGTGGGACGTATCCGGGAGGATATATCGCACCCTCAAGGAATTGATTTATGGGTGGTCGGCGATAATGTTCGAAAAGGCGCGGCTTTAAACAGTGTGCAAATAGCAGAAGTGCTGGTAAAAAATTACATCTAGACTAAGCTTGTCTACATATTTGACTGGACGCGGTAAGAGACTGTGGTAACTATTGTGAAGAAGAGCAAGGTGCGTTTTTTAACTAAAACTTTAGCCGTTGTATCGTTACTGGCACCGGCTAGCGGTCACCCGTTAGGGATAGGCGAGATTAAACTGCATTCGGCCCTTAATCAAAATCTGGATGCTGAGATTTCATTAACCTTGTCAGGCGAGAGCGTTTCTGACATCAAGGTAAACTTAGCGCCACCTGAAAAATTTGATGAGGCGGGCGTGTCATGGACTTATTTCCTGTCGAAAATTAAATTTGAAACCATTGTTCAATCTAATGGTACGGCGGTCATTAAGCTGACTTCGAAGGAAGCGTTAAAGGAACCTTTTTTGGATTTCCTGCTGGAAGTCAGCTGGCCCAAAGGCAATTTGTATCGCGAGTTCACTGTGTTGGTGGATCCACCGTCCGTTTATAACCAGGCAACCATTCCCGTTTCAACCAGTACTGAAAGCACTGTGCAGCCATTGGCTGTTACCCCTCAACCCCAATCGCATGCGAACGGACAAAGCAGCGATGGGCAATATGGGCCCACACTTGCAAATGACACATTATGGAGCGTGGCTGAGCGTGTCAGAGGGCAGAGCGATGTTTCTGTAGAGCAAATGATGACTGCGCTTTATGAGGCAAACCCTCATGCATTTTATAAGGGCAATGTGCATGCTTTAACGGCTGGAAAAATACTGAAGATTCCTGAGCGAGAGGTGGCTTTAAAATTATCACGAAATCAGGCAATAGCAGAATTCAACCGGCATACCCAAGCCTGGAAAAATCATGCTGCCCCAGCTCACGCTGAATCAGCAAAGAAAAAGCCTGCCCTTAGCGGAGCCGATGGGCAGGCTCAGAGTAAAGCTGAAGCGCCTGTCGATAACCAGTTGACGCTGATTGCGCCAACCAAAGCGGCGGCTACTGATCATGCGGGTGTATCGTCGGAGCAGGCCAGCACTGGAAAGAAAAACACCGATGCGGCGACAGATGGCGCGATACAAAGTAAGGTGGCCGAGCTGGAAAAACAGCTGGCGATGATGCAGGCGTTGATTGCTTTAAAGGATCAACAGCTTGCAGCTATGCAGAATCAGGCCCAGGCAAATTCTGATGTTCAGGGCCAGACAGCGCCAAGCGAGGTTGCGGCAGTTAAACCGGCGGATCAGGCAGCAGTCGTTCCCCAGCCATCTGAGCCAGCGCAAGCCGTCCAACCGGCTAAGCCTGTGCAGTCGGTACAGCCAGAACAATTAGCCCAACCCGCTCAACCAGTAGAGTCGGCACAGCCCGTTCAGTCGGCAGAAGTAGTAAAACCGGTGCAACCTGCTGAGCCAGTCCAGCCAGTAGCTCAGCCGAAAACGGAAGCGGACAGTTTGCTTGATCCGTACTATTTGGGTGGCGCCGGTGCGGTAATTTTGTCGCTGCTAGCTTGGCTTTGGTGGCGGAAGCGCAAGGTTGACCTGGAAACGAATACGGAGAGTATGTTTGCCTCTTCCAGCATGATTGAAACAGCTGAAGCCGAAGAAAATGTTTCTGTACCGGTTGTTGATGATAGTGCTGTCGGTTATGAACATGATGCGGGTACAGTGGGCGAAAGTTCTTTCTTGAGTGAATTCACGCCGAGTGATTTTGATTCATTCGACACCGATCAGGGGGAGATCGATCCGATATCCGAGGCCGATGTGTATCTTGCCTATGGCCGTTATCAGCAAGCTGAAGAACTAATCCGGCAGGCGATTAGCGATCAGCCGAATCGTGATGAATGTAAATTGAAGTTGCTGGAGGTTTTTTACGCCAACGAAAACAAAGCGGCTTTTGAAGCCTATGCCAATGAACTGGCAGAGGCCGGTAAGCGGAATGAGGCTGAGTTCTGGGAAAAAGCGGCGGAAATGGGTCGTGAAATTTGTCCTGATTCACCCTTGTTCTCTTCAGGAAACGATTTATTCGCAGTGGCTGATAATTCGGCTATTGAAAATGCTGAAGAGGGTGTTGTTGCTGCCGGGGATATTGGAGCCAGCAAAGAGGATGTTAAGGCTGGAGCGGCTTCTTTCGGGGAGTCAGTCAGTGAGGATATTGTTACGGAAATAGCGGAGTCGGAGGACAAGGCGCAAGATTTTGATTTAACTTCATCCGAATCTGAAAATGATTCTTCTGTTGATGAGCAGCAAAATAACCAAGACATTGATTTCGATTTAAATTCATTCTCAATGGAATCCGATGAAACGGATCAAGGTGTCATAGCTCCCAGTATGCAGGCAAGCGTGTCTTCAGAAGCGCCGATTGAGAGCATTGATTTTGATTCATTCTCAATGGATTCCGATGAAGCGGATCAAGGCGTCATTGCTTCTAATGTTGATGAGAGCAAGTCTACCGGCCTGGACATAGAACAACTTGATTTTGATTTAAGCTCATTCTCAATGGATTCCGATGAGGCGGATCAAGTTGACATCGCTTCCAATGATGAGAGCAAGCCTTCCGGCATGGACATAGAACAATTTGATTTTGATCTAAGCTCATTTTCGATGGACTCCGATGAATCGGATAAAGCGGATAATGATTTTGCCGCGTCTAATAAAGATCAGGAATTTGACTCGCTCGAGTTTGATTTTAGTTCCGATGCGGCTGCTGAAGAAAAAGAAATCGACGATCTTGATTTTAGCGTGTTGGATAATGGCGATAAAAACCATCAGGATGCTGATTTTTCTGCAGATAGGTCATTAAATTTTAATGATGATTTGAGCAGTGATTTTGACTTTGATTTTGATTTGGATATGCCTCCATCGACAAGTGGACAGGACTCCAGTCAACATGATGAGTTTGGTGTTTCTGATCTTACCGATATGGACGAGTTGGAAACGAAACTGGATTTGGCTAAAGCATATGTCGATATGGGCGATGCGGATGCGGCTAAAGATATTGCCAGAGAAGTGCTTGAGCAAGGATCGGCTGAGCAAAAAAAGATAGCCCAAGCGTTGCTTGACGAGTTGAATTAAAACCGGTTTTTGTTACCCATAAAAAAAGGCCCTTTACGGGCTTTTTTTATGGGCTTAGTATCAACCTAAGGTGTGTCAGGATGGATTCTTGGAGGCATGTAAAATTTAAGGTATGTTGATGCAGCATCAGGAATTGCTTATCAATTGAGGCATAATCATTTTTGAGCAGGCAGCTTTCTAAAGCATTTGCCTGTTGCTGAATATCTGTCAGTCCGCAAAAACTCACTGAGCCATTCAGTTTGTGCGTAATGGTTTGGGCAAGATCGTATTGTTTGTTTTCCAGTGCATCTTTAATGGTAACGATTTGCAGGGGGAGTTCTTCAAACAACTTTTCAAAAAGAGTTAAAGTAAGGCGCTGGTTGTTTTTGGTTTTACTTAGGATTATTTGGATATAAATTAAAGCTAAAGTCTTTGTTTGCCAAAGGTCTATAATTTCGTTAAGCCGTTCTGCTGTTATAGGGCTAATCAGGCTATCATCAAACCTCATCGGGCATTGCGCCTCTTTTTGGGCGTCTTGCGCCGGATTAGCGAGAGCAATGATCGGCGTTTTATTGTTTATGCCAAGAGGGTCTTTGATGCGAGCGATTAATTCCGCCATCCCTGGCAGTCGGTCGGGAACCGGTGCGACCGAATAGTTAGCGGTTAAGTCGAGCAGTATCAGGTCGAATTGAGTCGTTGCTATGAGCATTAAAATGTCATTGAGTTTGTGGGCTACAATAATATTTTGACGGCGGTGTTTCAAGGATGCGTGGTTAATGTCGATGGCGCCGGTCATTAATACCCTAAATTGTCCAGATTGCTTGTTTTTTAAGGGCATTTGCATTTTCCTGAGAAAGATTATTCCGAGTTCATTGGCTGTGGGAGTGTCGGATTTATGGCGTTTTAATTTTTAAGGTTACGGATTTTTGGGCTTAACTATTCGTTACTTATGCGACACGGATGCAGTTAATTATTAACATTTACAAGTATTCCTATCTTATTCTTTTAAAAGGATCTTTTTTCTTGTATGATTTGCTTTTCTGATGTGAATCAATGATAACATTCAGTCGTTTGTTTGTGTAATTTACAATGGTAAGCGGATTACGGATACAATGTATCTAAATGGTTTCACACATATTATTGTTTTGTGGCTCTTAAATTGCTTATTTACTGATTAAAAACTAAAGGATTTGCAACATGGCTGAACTTGAAGAACTTGAACAAGAAAGCGAAGAGAAAAAGAAAGCGCTTAAAAAACTTATCATCATAGTTGCTGCGGCGGTGCTTTTATTGGCAGGCGGTGTAGGAGCCACTTATTTCCTGATGAAAGGAGATTCATCTAAAAAAGAAAAAGCTCACCAGGGTGAGCAGGTTGAGGAAGATGGGTCGGCAGTTCCTGTAGAAAAGCTCTATTTTGAGATCAGCAAGCCACTTGTCGTCGACTTTCCGAAGGGTTCGGCAGTCCAACATGGGCGAATTACGATCTCTATGTTGGTTGAAGGTGCCGAAACTGTGGAAATTTTAAGGAGAAATGAACCTATGATACGAAACAATCTGTTGATGCTGGTCGGTGCGCAGGACGGCGGCGTGTTAAATACCCGCGAAGGAAAGGAGGCGCTACGAAAAGCCATGATAGATGATGTGACTGCGGTTTTAATAAAAATGGCAGGGAAGGGCCAAGTCGATGAGATATTTTTTACTTCATTTATAATGCAATAACATGAGTGATTTACTCTCACAGGCAGAAATCGATGCGCTGCTGAACGGTGTCAGTGACGGAGATATTGAAACAGAGGATGACACTGAGTTTTATGCCGAAGCGGGTACCGAAGAATTTCATGAAAAAGGCGTAGTCAGGGAGTATGACTTTGCCAGTCAGGAAAGAATCGTTCGTGGCCGTATGCCGACCCTGGAAATGGTTAATGAACGGTTTGCCAGGTTTATCCGTATTTCGTTATTCAATTTCCTGCGTCGTTCGGCGGAAATTTTCATATCGGGCATTCAGGTTCAAAAATTTTCCGAATATATACAAGGGCTGTTGGTGCCTACCAATTTAACGATTGTCCGGTTTAATCCCTTGCGCGGCAAAGCGCTGATAGTCATCGATCCGAGACTGGTTTTTACTGTGGTTGATAATTTTTTTGGCGGTGCCGGACAATTTTATAATCAGACAGAAGGCAGGGAATTTACACCGACCGAAATGCGGGTGGTTCGGATCATCATTGATATGATTTTCAAGGATTTGAAGGAAGCCTGGAAGCCGGTTATGGATCTGGATTTTGAATATGTGGGCGCAGAAATCAACCCACGGTTTGCGAACATTATCGGGCCTGGAGAAATTATTGTGATCTCCACCATCCATGTTGAGCTGGAAGGTGGTGGCGGCGATGTCAACATTGCTATGCCCTATGCGATGCTTGAGCCTATCCGCGAGTTATTGGATGCCATCAGTAGCGACAGCGGCGAGGTTGACGGCAGTTGGCAGACTGCATTGCGCGCTGAAGTGCTCAGAGCTGAAGTGAATGTGAACAGTCTGTTGGTGGAAAAAAGCATGAGCATCAGGGACGTTATGCGGTTAAAAAAAGGCGATGTAATACCTATAGATATGCCGGACACGGTGGTTCTTAAAGCAGAAGGCATTCCGGTATTTGAAGGCAAGGTCGGCACATCGGATGGCAATTATGCAATTCAGATTATTGATAAGGTCAGGACGTGAATCAATCTGACGCAAACCGGGATTTGATTATAACAACTAAAGTTGAGAAATAAGATGAGTGAATATCCAGATACACCTGATGATGGGGAAACGGTTGATGATTTTGAGGCGGCTGCATTTCAGGAGTTTGATAGTTCGCCTGAAGATAAAAGATCGTCGTCAGCCTCAGGTGAGGAAGTTAATCTTGATGTTATTTTGGATGTCCCCGTTACTATTTCCATGGAAATTGGCCGAACCCAGATTAATATCAGAAATCTTTTGCAGTTAAATCAGGGCTCGGTTGTTGAATTGGAACGCTTTGCCGGAGAGCCGCTGGATGTGTTGGTAAACGGCACACTGATTGCGCATGGTGAGGTAGTGGTGATTAATGATAAATTCGGCATTCGCTTAACCGATGTCATCAGTCCATCGGAACGGGTTAAACGATTAGCCTGATGACGGGAAGAATTGTTGCCCTGTGGTTGCTGCTCGGCTGGTTTACGACCTGCTTTGCCGTGCCGGGTGTCGATGTTCCAAAACAGACAGTCAGAACGGTTTCTTCTGGAGATATGCTTCATTGGGGTGTCGGATTGCTGATCGTCTTGGGTATTTTTTTTCTCTGTGTTTGGGGTATGCGTAAGTTAGGCGGAATCACTGTTAACGGCGCTGGAAAAATGCGTGTAGTCGGCGGCTTGTCTTTGGGGTTGCGGGAAAAAGTCATTTTAGTGCAAGTCGGAAAAAAACAGCTTATTTTGGGTGTGACACCGGGACGCATAGACGCTTTGCATGTACTGGAGGGTGATGATTGTTTGAACAGCACAGAATCAGAGTCTTCCAGCAAGGACAGCGGATTTAGCGCCATCGTGGCGCAAGTGATGAAGGGACGCTCCGATGGTTAATAGTGCTTTATTTCGATCAGTGGCGTTTCGGTTGCTGATTATCGGCATGGCTTTTTTGTTGATCGAAACACCGGCTTACGCGGCAGCGGGGATTGAAGCGGTCACCGTGACGACGGGCAAGCAAGGCGGCCAGACGTATACGGTAACGATCCAGATTCTGGCGTTAATGACTTTGCTCACCGTGTTGCCGGCGTTGTTGTTAACCATGACTTCGTTTACCCGGATCATGATTGTGCTCAGTTTGCTGCGGACGGCGTTAGGCACCGGACAAGCACCCAGCAATCAGGTGTTATTGGGCTTGTCCATGTTTCTGACTATTTTTATCATGATGCCGGTTTTTGACAAGGTGAATACCGAAGCCGTCCAGCCTTATCTGGAAGAAAAAATCGACGTGACCGTCGCCATTGAAAAGGCTTCCGGGCCATTCCGGCAATTTATGTTAAAACAGACCAGAGAATCCGATCTGGAATTATTTATCAGGATTTCCGGCAATGCGGAGCTGGACTCAGCCGAGAATGTGCCGTTTTCGTTATTGTTGCCCGCTTTTGTGACCAGCGAATTGAAAACGGCCTTCCAAATAGGCTTTCTAATTTTCCTGCCTTTCTTGATTATCGATTTGGTGGTTGCCAGCGTACTGATGTCCATGGGTATGATGATGCTGTCGCCGCTGGTCATTTCCCTGCCCTTTAAAATAATGCTGTTTGTGCTTGCCGATGGCTGGTCTTTGATTATGGAAATGTTGGCGGCAAGTTTTTATGTTGTGTAGGGCCGACCGGCTGGCCGGGCCGGTCGTCCAGGCGAGGTAAATTATGGTGCCGGAAACTGTTTATATGGTCGGACAGGATGCGATGATTGTTGCGATCAAGCTGACTGCGCCGGTGTTGCTGCCTTCTTTGGCAGTGGGTCTGATTATCGCGATGTTTCAGGCGGCCACCCAGATTAATGAGGCGACCTTGACCTTTGTGCCCAAGGTCATCGTTATCGGGATTGTGATGATGATTATGGGGCCGGGGATGTTGCAAATGTTCCTTGATTATTTTCAGGGCTTGATTAGAGACATTCCGCATTTAATTGGTTGAGCATTGAACTTTACCGAACAGCAAATTCTCGGCCAGGTGGCATTATTTATATGGCCGTTAATGCGCATTAGTGCGATGTTTGTATCCGTGCCGTTGTTCAGCATTCGAGCCGTGCCGACGAGAGTCAGACTGATTCTTTCGGTGGCAATCACGTTAGTCATCATGCCGCTGCTGCCGTCCTTGCCGGCTGTTGAAATGTTCAGTTATCCCGGATTTATGATGGCTATCTCGCAGGTTATGATCGGTTTAACCAGTGGTTTTATCCTACAGTTGGTTTTTGCCGCAGTCGTTTTTGCCGGGCAAGGTATCGCTTTAAGCATGGGCTTAGGTTTTTCGATGATGGTCGATCCGCAAAATGGGCAGCAGGTGCCGGTGATTGCACAATTCTATACCGTTACCACGACGTTAATTTTTATCAGTCTGGACGGGCACTTGTTGTTGATACAGATGCTGCTGGATAGTTTTAAAACCTTGCCTATTGGTATTGACGGAATAGATAAAGCGGGTATCTGGTCCATTATCGCCTGGAGCAGCCGGATGTTTGCAGGCGGTTTATTGTTGTCCATGCCGGTCATGGCCAGTTTGCTGTTGGTTAATGTCATTTTTGGCGTGGCGGCCAGAGCGGCTCCGCAATTACAGATTTTTACGGTAGGATTTCCGGTAACCTTGATGCTGGGCATGCTGTTGGTTTGGAAAACCCTGCCCGATGCGCTGGATCAGTTTTCCGGCATGTTGACGGATGCCTATGATTTTATCGGGCAGTTGCTGCGACTGTAGATTATGGCTGAAGATTCCGATCAAGAAAAAACAGAAGAACCCACCAGTAAGCGTTTAGAAGACGCCAAGAAAAAGGGTCAGATTGCCCGTTCCAGAGAGCTTAATACCCTTGCGATGATGATGGCCAGTGCAACCATGTTATTGATGCAGGGAGAGGAGATCGGCAGGGGGGTGTTAGCAATGATGCGGGCCGAGTTTAGTGTGGGCCGAGCCGCCATTTTCGATCCAGCCACCATCACGCTGCATTTTAAGCAGGATATGACGGATGGCTTTATGTTGATTGCGCCGTTTTTTGCATTGATGGTCGTAGTCGCCATTGTTGCTCCTCTCTCATTGGGCGGCTGGATATTCAGCTGGGATGCTATCTCGCCCAAGCTGGAAAAAATGGATCCTATTAAGGGCATACCCCGATTGTTTGCGATGCGGGGATTGGTCGAGATGCTCAAAGCGTTACTGAAAATTTTATTGGTCTTTGCTGTCGCGGCTGCTTTATACAGATCCTTTATCAGTGAATTGCTTGGATTGGGCGCCGAACCGCTGGAGCAGTCAGTCGGACATTCGTTAAATATCATCGGCATGTGTTTTTTACTACTCAGTGCCTCACTGGTAGTGATCGCGATGATAGATGTGCCTTATCAGCTGTGGGATCACAGTAAGAAACTGAAAATGACCTTGCAGGAAATCAAGGATGAACATAAAGATTCCGAGGGTAGTCCCGAAGTAAAGGGGCGTCAGCGCAGGATGCAAATGGATATGGCGCAAAACCGCATGATGGCCGAAGTACCCAAAGCCGACGTTATTGTTACCAATCCCAGTCATTATGCGGTGGCCTTACGCTATGACCAGAATTCAAATAGTGCGCCAAGACTGGTCGCCAAAGGTGTCGATTTGATCGCCGCCCAAATCCGTAATGTAGCGATAGGCGCTGACGTGCCATTGGTGGCATCTCCGCCTTTAGCCCGAGCCTTGTATTATTCGACCGAAATTGATAAAGAGATACCGCAGGGGCTTTATTTGGCCGTCGCTCAAATACTTGCCTATGTCTATCAGTTAAAAGCTGCCCAGAAAAATGACTGGAGAGTGCCATTGCCACCGGGAGACATTAACGTGCCTGACGAATTTAAACGGGATTAACCGGGTAGTATGGATTGTAACGACTCAACAGCAAAAATAAAACGCCACAGATTCACAGATTAAACCTATGAAATATTCAGAAAAGGAATGTACATTACAGAGCGAAAGCTATTTGCAATCTGTGAATCTGTGGCAAAGTTTCCCCTCCTGCTCACGCAATCCTATAAACTTAAGCCAGTCATCGTGATTATAAAGTTGATTTGTAAGCATGTTTTCGATGCGGCTTGGGATGCTTTGGACGCGGTTTTGACATCTCCGGCACAAATCCGATGAGATTTTTGACAATTTCCGCTAGAGTGGCAAC
>CAMAUL010000096.1 GCA_945861405.1 Candidatus Methylobacter oryzae
TGTATTGAGAGGCTAATAGGGAGGAAAAGAGCCTTGATGGGGTGATAAATCAGAACCAAGGGCATTAAAAATCCCAACAAACCATTTTTTTAAATTTTAAACGTGATTAAGCGGGGTGGTTCGCTCTATTAATCCGACAGCCTCCTAGCCAAGCGGCAAAAATAACGTGACTGCTAAAAAGGTCACATCGTCCTGCTTGTTTCATTTTATACCCAACAAGGGTGGATAAAACTGGGTACTCAGTAACTCGACGAGATCTTGGAAAGCCTGCATTTCACTACGCAAAAAACGCTTCGTGAAAACACGGTCACTCTACGGGGGGATTAAGCAACGATGCGGCAGGAATAAGTTGGCAGTCGACGATTGGAAACACTATTGTGTTTTGACTTTAATAGGCAAAACACATCAACGAAAGCCCGAAGTATTTTTAGATATAAGCTGGATCGCATTCGTTCTGAATTGTTTAACCTCTTTTTAAGGTCAAATAAGCAGCTCAGAAAAATTAATTTCATTGCTGGTTCTGCATCTCCGGCAATACCAGCTAGAGCTTTGGTAGTAGGTAGGTACCAGTTGATTTTTGTCATGTACAGGGAAATTTTAATTTTCATCTTCATCAACGGACTTAGTCGAAATCTTACAGGTGAGGATTATTTAAAAAGCCGCCTGTAAATTAACCCCGGCCGATTTGGTTTCGTAGGATGCAATCGGGTTGTTGGAATCGCGCTTTTCGTAGTTCAGTACAGGGCCGATACTGATGCTTTCCAATGGGTGGTACATCACATTAAGGCCGACACGGCCAACATTGTCTTTTTGCTGCTCAGAAGCAACAGTGTTGCTGCCAGTGCCGCCCAGATATTGTTGCTGTTGGTAGGACATAGGCAAGCTCAGGGCAATTTTGGGGGTGGATTGCCAAGTGAGGTTAAACCACACTCCTTGCGTTAGCACAAAGCTGGCAAATAGGTTGTCAGCTTGGGCGATTTCACGTCTTGTGGACAGCTCTAGCAATGTTTTATCGCTGGCTTGCCATCTCAGATTAAGCAGTGCAATTACGTCGGAAAAATTGCGGACGCTGAAATTCGCATAGTCTTGATGAGTGTAACCGACTAACCCATCAATACGCGTCTTGCTACTTGCACGCCAATCCCAGGTCGCCGCATAGTTCATTCGAGTGTAGGCGTTATCCTGAGTGCTGTCGGCGGTTAATTGACGCTGTGGATATTGACCATCGGTTGCGAGCACCCGCACCCCCAGAATACTGCCAGTGGGACTTAGGTATTGCAGGTTGAGTTCGGCATTATCTTCAATGTTGTTGCTGAATTCCCGACCATTACCGTCATACTGTCTCTCTGTCCTGAATACGCCAAGCTTGACCTTGCCGTTGGGGTGAAACAGGTAACCGCCGTTTGCAAAGGAACGTTGGTTGTTTTGCTGGTTGCCTATCAGACTATTCAATTGACCAAAACCACCCAATTCTTGAATATTGGTGTAACCGATTTCGCCATCCAGATCGTTCCTCACTTGCCAGTTCCATTGGGCCTGCGTGTTCCAGCCGATATAATCCAAAGTGGTGAAGTTTTGGAACCAGTTCTGGTTAACATTGGCTTTGACGATGATATGCTGCCTGCTGATAGTCCAGTCCATATCCAACCCGGCTGCGACCTGCTTGATAAATTCGCTTTTATCGCTTTTACCGGTAACCGCCACCGGATCGACATTATCGGATAACCGTAAAAAGTTGCTGTCATATAGCAAGTTAGAGGCGACGTAAGGCCTGATGGTATCGTCTGGCGATGCTACGGCATGGCTTTTACTTGATAGCCCTACCCCTATCAACAACATGAAATACGAAAATAAGTATCGGTTTTTCGTCGCATTATTTTTGCTAAATTTCATAAGTAATGGCTTTGATTTATTAACTTTAATAAAAACATAATGTTATTATGCATTGTTAATATAGTTTGTTTTATGTAATTAAGCAATTTAAGTATTGTATTTAATTATTAATGTTTAAAAATCTGTTAATACAACGCCAAGGCATTGACTGCCCGTGTCTTGCAAAGCTTCTTTTAAGCGCAGTAAATCATTCAGTCGGGTTCTGTCTTGTCGCGCCACTAACAGGGCACCACCACAATTTGAGGTAATAATTTGCGCATCTATACCCTGCTCTGCTGATGGGGTGTCGATCAGGATTACATCAAATTGCGTTTGCAATTGTTGCAGACAGACTTTTAAGCCTCGGCTGATCAATTCGACCGGATTGGGTGGCACTGTACCCGCAGGCAAGATCGATAAATCCCTGAAGGCCGGAATTCGTGTAACAGCCGTTAGATCGGCACGTCCTGCTAACACATCCGATAAGCCATAGCTGCCTTGTAGTTTGAATAACGCCTGCTGTCGCGAATTTCGTAGATCGGCATCGATTAACAAGGTGCGTTCACCAAGCTGGGAAAAAACAATCGCCAGATTAGCAGCCATATAGCTGCGCCCTTCTCCGCGACTGGGGCTGACCACCGCCAAGGTTTTATGAACATCGATAAACCAGCGCAACATCAATTGTCCCCGCACAGCTCGAAGCGCTTCCACTTGCGCACTAAAGGGCTGGTATGCCGCAACCAGTTCCGGGCTGAAATGCTCTTCGCTTGCCGCCAGAAATGGAAAATCGAATTGATGCGATAAGGCTTTTTGTATGTCCCCATCGTTGATCAGTCCAAGCGCCTTCGCAGCATCGCCAAAATGCATGCCTTTTTGCTTTTGCAAGATGATGATGCGTTCGGCATCACTCGCATTGATTTTTCCCGCATCCAGCAATAAAGCCCCCATGGAAGTCCCCATAGAAGCAGTCTTTTCTATTTTGGTTATTTCATTGGGCATTTTGTTATTAAATATGATTTTCGCTGTTTGCATTTAAGCATTACCTCTCTCATTAGAGCCATCGCTGATATTAAGATAAAACTGCCGAGGCATTCGCTTTGACTTGGGCGCAGAAACGACGGCAAAAACAGGAACGCCTAATACCTCTAAAATATCAAAAGCAGAGCGCACCCGACGATCCATCAACTCTACCAACAACGCAGAACCTACCCCTAACATGCCGCCCAGAAACATCGACAGAATTACGTTTAATAAAACTTTGGGCTTGGCGGGTTTTTGCGGGGGAAGAGCGTAATTAAGAACGGCGATATTAGTTTGGCTTATTTCGCTTTCCATGCGGCTTTGTACCGCTCGCTGCATAGCGGCATCATAGACCCGCTGTGCATTTTCCACCTCACGATTAAACACCATTATTTCATCATGCTGCTTTTTCAGCTCCAACACCTTGGCTTTCTGTTCGGCCAGCGCATTGGCCACTATCTTGTCACGCTGAATGGAAGAGGTAACCCCACTGGCGATACTGCTTAGCACCATATTGATTTCGGAGTGCATTTTCTGTTGCAGGCTATTCACTTCAGCTTTCGCTTGCTTGTATTGCGGATGATTTATATCAACCCGTTTGGACAATTCGGCAAACCTGGACTCTACTCTCGCCAACTCCGTTTTTAGCGATTGAATCAAGGGATTTGCCAACACTTCTTGTAACGACTCAAGTGGTCTGCCTTGCTTAACGGTGCTGGTCAACAAATCCAGTCTGGATTGTAATTCGCTGGTGCGCGCCTGACCATCCACTAACTGTTTTGATAATTCAGCCAGACGGGCGTTTTCCAGGTCAAGACGGTCATCGACCGCGACAATGCCGTGTTCTTGTTGAAAGGTAGACAACACCGACTGCGCGTGTTCCAGACGTTCTCGCAAGGTAGCCATTTGCGAATCAAACCAGTCTGCACTCATCTTGGCCGGCTGAACCTGCAATTCGGTGCTGGTTTGAATATAAGTATCGGCAAAAGCATTAGCAATAATCGCGGCAAGTTGTGGATCGTTAAAAGTAAAATCAACCTGTATCACGCTGCTCTCGCGTGAAGGCCTGATTTCCAGTTTTTTCAGCAATCTATCCGCAATCCAGTCCCTGATATCGCCAATAATTCCAGCCTTCGCAAAGGCTTCTTGCAGTTGCGGGTTCTCGTTGAGTTTAAGTTTATCCACCACTTTGCGCGCCACCTTATGACTGGAAATCACATCGACCTGCGTCGCTAAGTATCCAGGCAGCAGCTGTACCGGCAAGGCCTGCCCCGTCACCCGATCAACACTGCGTTGATCAACTACTATTGAAGTCGTGGCGAAATATTGTTTAGGTAACACCAGACTCACCGCCAAGGTCGTGATTACCGTCACCATCAATGCCCACAGGACAAGCGATTTGCGTGACCACAGAATATTAATAAATTGCTGGAAATTCATGCTGTTCCTTTTTTATTGATCCTAATGATATGGGGGACTTAATAATGCATCCGGTTTGCAAGACGTTAAAACCAACGCTCACCAACATAAATCACATCATCTTTTAATACGGTATCACCCAACTCAACATCAACTTCCTGTAAGTCGCCACGTCCATCCTTGCGTTTAACGACTATGCCGTTTTCAGTACCGCGCAAGGTCAGCCCGCCACCAATCGGCAAGGCCTTCACCACTGAAATATTCGGTTCAATGGGATAACCGCCAGGATGCTGAACTTCACCATAGATATAAAACATTGATGCCTTAGGTACATACACCACATCACCTTGACGCATCTTAAAGGGAGCGATGTTTTGACCATTTTCCAGATAATTCCTCAAATCCAATTCCTGCTTTTGCGCCTTGCCGTTGACAGTACGTGTGACCACCACCTTGTTGTCACCCAGTTCATCAATGCCTTCGGCCATAGCGATTAAATCAACTATTGAACTATCGGAATCCAGCGGATAACGCCCAGGTTTATTGACATAGCCCAACACAGAAACCTGTTGACTGACCTGCTCCACCACCGTGACACTAACTTGGGCATCTTGAATAAAGCCGCCGCTGATTAAACGCACAGCAATAGCTTCCTCCAACTCCCTAGTGGATTTCCCACTCGCCACGACTTCACCGATTAACGGAAAAGTAATCCGTCCATCAGCCGAAACGCGGGGTTCAGCTTTTAAATCGTCATAACCGTACACAGAGATGCGCAAAACATCATCCGGGCCAATGTTATAAGCGGCAATACTTTGCTGCATAGGCAACAACAGTAAAACCAACAACAGACAGTATTTATCAAGCCATTTTAATCTTTTATTAGTACGCATTTTGATCCTTGATTACCACTCTAATGGTTTTAAAAATAATCAATAAGTCGAGAAATAACGACCAGTTGCGCAGATAGTCCAAATCGTAATCAATCCGGCGCTGCATTTTTTCTTCAGTATCCGTTTCACCCCGAAAGCCATTGATCTGTGCCCACCCGGTAATGCCGGGTTTTACCTTATGTCGCACCATATAGCCCTTGATTAAATTGCGATATATTTCGTTATGGCTAATAGCATGCGGCCTCGGGCCAACAATACTCATATGCCCTTGCAGCACATTGATAAACTGCGGCAACTCATCCATAGATGTTTTTCGTAAGAACGCCCCAAACCGGGTAATTCTCGGATCATGTCGGGTTGCCTGATCAACCTGTACGCCATCTTCCATCACGGTCATGCTACGAAACTTATAAACCACAATTTCCTTGCCATCGACCCCATAACGGCGCTGCTTGAATAACACCGGACCTGATGAGCTAAGCTTTATGCCAATGGCTATCAACAGCATCAATGGGGCGATCAACAACAAAATAAAAACCGATAACACCACATCGCTGATCCGTTTAATGGTGCTGTTGATGCCAACAAACGGACTTTCGCAGACTGCCACGATGGGAATGCCATTGATGATACTGATGTTGGCCTGAATTAAATCAAACGAAAGTATATCCGGTACAAAGTAAATTGATGCGGTGGTATCGCGTCGTAAGTTGTCCAGTAAGGCCTGAATCCGAGGTTGTGCAGACATGGGCAAAGCAATGTAAATTTGTTGAACGTTATGAGTTTTAACAAATTCAGTAGCCGATGCAATGCTGCCCAGCAGCACTTCGGATCGGCGCTCCTTTTTTCCTGAAAAGCGTCCAGGGCTACGATCATCGAAAAACCCCATACACCCCACTCGCAGCAAAGGGTTTTTCTTAAATTGATGGGTCAGTTTGCGGCTTAAATCGCTAAATCCGACAATAACAGCTCTGGAGACCTCGGTCTCGGCAAATGACCATCGATGAGGCAATAATCCAACCACGCTTTTCTCCCAAAAAGTTTTATTGTTGGACTCAAAAGCCAAACCGTCACTTAAAGCATTTACATTCCATGTCGTGCGTTCATTCCCTGTGTAGTGCCGGTCAATACTAGCCGGTACGAGTGAGCTTACTGGCAACGAACTCGCTTTGATAAATTCCATAATAAACTCCTTAAGGATTATGAAAAAATTCGCTGCATCAACCAATCAATTTAAAATGGGCTTAGACTGAAATCTAACCAAATAAGATTTAATCAAACGTGATGCAAATATCCCTTTTATACTGAAAAACTCAGCTGGAAAGATAGACACAGTTTCAGAATATAGGAAACAAGTTTGTTGTACAATTAGTAGAAATACCTAACGGACGACATATGCTTGGCTCTTGACTCACTATGACAACATAACGACACCAAGACAGGTAGATAGCGATCAACTAAAACAGCTCACATAATTAAATAAAGTTTACGACTGCTAATATGCTATTCAGTGCTGAGGGAATTACAGGTCACGCTATTTTCACTACTTGTCTGGATCAAAATGCCCAAAACAAGCGTCCAATGCATCTAACTTCAAAACCACCTGAGCTGCCGTCAGCACACCACTACGCTACGCCATAATCTACTGAAATATGGATTATGGAGAAATCTCGTTCGTACCCTTTGAGTTTTTTATCGGCTGTTCTGCTGCTGAACCTTCTGAAACAATGGCTTTAGTTTCATAAATTCCAGTCAGTTTGCGCTTGAATTCATCAGTAACCAGCCTGGAATCCTGCTTGCTTTTTACCACGCGCGGCGTGATCAGGACAACCAGTTCGTTTTTAGTTAGAGTATAAGTTGTATTACCAAATAATGATCCTATCCACGGAAGATCGTGTAAAAAAGGAATCCCGCTTTTATTCTCAGAGTTATTGTCTTTAATTAAGCCGCCTAACGCTATCGTTTCCCCGTCTTGTACTGCCACGGAACTTTCAATCTCTTGTTTATTAATGGTAGCGGAGGTTGTAACACCGGTTGTTGTTGGCACTACAGTACTGACAATTTGGTGGAGATCCAAAATAACCATACCGTTAGCATTAACTCTGGGAGTAACTTCCAGGGTGACACCGGTATCTTTGTACTGTATCGAATTGCTTGTGAGCAAACCCGTTGTCGTTCCAGAAGTAGTAGGAAGCTGTGACGTCGCTGTTTGTATGGGCACTTGATCACCGACATTTATTTTCGCTTGCTGATTATTCAACACCATTAAAGACGGCGATGAAATGACATTAACGTTACCTTTATCGGCTTGGGCGGTTAAAATGGCTTGTACAGAACCCGAGTTCTGTACCACGCTAAGTCCACCAGTTGCAAAGGCGGCCGCCGCCGCTGTGGTTATATCTCCTAGCTTAACCCCGCTTAAACCGCTACCGATTGCAGTGTTTCCTTGTCTTAGAAACCACTCTATGCCGTACTTTAAATTATCCGTCAACGTAATCGAGGCAACTGTCGCATCAATCAGCACTTGCAGAGGCAATATATCGAGCTGTTTGATGACAGGGAGTATCACTTCGTATTCCTGAGGAGTGGCAACAATAACGACTGAATTATTGGCTGCGTCAGAAATAATTCTTACCTCGCCCACATTAGCAACGTCCGCATCTCCGGTTTGCCCAGATTTTTTACTGGCTGATGATTTCTTTTGGGCACCTTGTTTTTCAGTCGGTGGTTTATTGGTTACTTCAGCCGCATTTTGTCCAGGAGCAACTTTTGCTGACTTTTCTTTCTGGGCAGCTCCGGTAAAAATCTCATTTAACGTTGATGCCAATTCTTCAGCATTGACATTTTGTACCCTGTAAACATTCACACCACCGCCTGATGCAGTATTTGCCTGATCCAGACGAAATATCCAGCTTTCAATATCCTTTAAATACCGTGACTGATGCGTAATCGCCATAACAGCATTCAATCTTTCAACGGGTATAAAGCGAAAAAACTCACTCTCATCATCCTTGCCCTTTTTATTAAAAACTTCTTCCAGTTCTTTGATGATGGTTTCCGGTTCAACATGAGCCAATGGAAACAGGCCAAAAGAGCGCCCCTTCAACACATCAATGTCAAAAGTGCTGACCATGTCCTGGACACGTCCCAGCTCATCGGGGGTGCCGGAAGCAATCAGGATATTTCGCGTACCATCGACATTGAGTATGGTCTTTTCCTGCACCAGCGGTTTAATCACATCGACGATGTCTTGCACGGCGACATTTCTGACCGGGATAACCCTGACTTGAAAGCCCGCAGTCGTCGGGGCTGCAAAACCGGAGCTGTACAAAGCTTCGCTGGCAGGTTCAATATGGTAAATACTGGAGTCCTTGATCAGTACGGCATTGTTCATGCGCAACAGCATTTCAAGGGTCGGAATGAGCTCGTCTTTGCTTAATGGGTCGGTAGTTTGCAGGGTGACCTTGCCTGCCACTTTAGGGCTAAGCACATAGTTTTGCCCAAGTATATCGCTTAAGATAACTTTGGACACTTCGCCAAGATCCGCCTCATCGAAATTTAGACTGTATGCCCCCTCGCCGCTGCCTTTGGTTTTTCTGTGCGGCGTTGTTGTATCAGGCACAAAGCGGTTGGTGCCGGGAAATAACTCTGGCTTAGCCTGAGTTTTTTCAGCACTAGGCGCTTTGTTTTGCAGTTGATCAATAACCACATCGGCCTGCTCACTTTTCACCTGCGCCAACGGTAATTTAGCGGCCTGCTTAGGAGCTAGTAACTCACAACTTGACAGCGCTAAGCCCACGATCCCCCAACAGAAAGCAGTTGTTATTTTTTTGATATTAGTCATGGTTACTCTCCGATGTATCTTCAGTAGTGTCTGCTGGTGGTTCAGCTGGCGGCTCAGGAATAGCTCTTGGAGCAGAAATTGGTACGGGCTCTTGCGTGGCCGGTGGTGCGCCGTTCTCCCCCGGCCCCGGCGGCAATACTTTCAATTTTGGTTTTCTAAGCAACAGCTCTTTTTCGTTGCCGCCTTGTTTGAGTACGGCTCTGTCCTTGTTTATTTCGATCAGTTTCCAGCCGTCAAGATCATCGCCTAGGGTTATTTTTCGGTGATTGTCTTTGGCGACCTTTGATTTATACCGGCTGAACAAGGCCGACACGGTTTCTTTTGTTCCATAAACACCGGTCAGTTCCCAGTCAAAACTTTCCGATTTTGCGGTCGCTTGCTCAGCCTCGGGGTGAGGCTCATTTACCGGTCTTCTGCCTTTGATAAATAGAGGCCTAGCAACCAGATCAACATAACTTTCCTCA
The DNA here is from genome assembly GCA_945861405.1 of Candidatus Methylobacter oryzae. GTDB lineage: Bacteria > Pseudomonadota > Gammaproteobacteria > Methylococcales > Methylomonadaceae > Methylobacter_A > Methylobacter_A oryzae_A. Next base: position 9,513 of record CAMAUL010000096.1, read on the forward strand.
GGCTTTTTTGTCAGTTCTATTTCGGGCAACTCATCTCCTTTATAGTCTTGCGATATTTCCGAGCTTATCGATGTCAGTAAGCGGTGCCGAATAAAGCTCGCGTACAGCCACTCCAGAGCGATTATCATGCACAGGCTGATGCAGGCGGATGCCAGCAATTTTACAAATTTAATATTCATTCCGGCTGCTTTCTCATAAAGCTGATTGCCTGAAAATTAATATTTAACTCATTGCTCGGTTCTATCTGGTGTGTTGTCCTGCTTCTTATCCCACGCATCGGTCTTATATCAAGCTGATTGATGATAATCAGCGGAGTTGATGTTTCTATCTTATGCAATACCACCCGCAACACTTCGCTGTTACCCGTCATCCTCACGCTGACGGTTATCCTGCTAAATTCATTTTTCGTATTCGACTGCTTAGACCCAGGAGGTAGAGCCTTGCCGGGAGCAAATGCCGAGACGGGAAGTGCCTGGGTGCTGCTCAATTGCCCGCCCGCCTCTACTATGGCTTTTTTAATAAACTCCTGAACCTCGGCAGACGCTAAAGCGCCGGTACCCTGACTATTCAAAAGCCCGCGTTGTTGATACTGCTCTTTGATGGCGTTCATGCTTGCCACGACCGCGTCTTTTCTTGCCAGAATCCGCTCATATTGCTGTAGCCTGAACACCAGATTATTTTTGGTCTCATTGATTTCCAGGCTCTTGTTAACCACCGGCACGATAACGACCAGACAGACAACCAGTATCGCCGCAACCAGCAGGCCTACTGCCACCCATCTTTGCATTTGCTTACTGCGGCTCTTGATCACTTGCGCCTCCCGCTTTCGCCATTGCCGGAGTAACATCAACAGTAATCTGGAACCGCTCCTGCCCGCTGACTTTATCCTGGGTGACCGGCGACACGAACCGGGCGTTGGCAAACAACTCGGATTCTTCCAAAACGCCTAGCAATGCCGAAGCGGCGGGTGACTCGCCCTGCATTTGCAGATGCCCGTCCGAGTACTGCAAAAAACCAAGCCAGGTATCGTCTTTCATTAACGCGCTTAAGGTATTGAGCATATCGACTACCGTCGGAACCGCACTCTTCTCTGCAATCAATAGTTGTGTTTCGTCTATCATCGCATCGATCTCCTGCTGCAAGGCCTTAACTTCCTTAGCATCCTTTTCTATCGCATTGATTTTTTCCTGTAAAGCTTTGACCGTCTGATATTCAAACCAGACCGGCAACACCAGCACCGCGCCCAGCAATAGACATACCGCTGCAATCAACGCCGAATACATCAGGCGAGGTGTGTTTGCAGTCTTCTCCCTTAAATCTTCCGGCAATAAATTGTAGCCGTCATAACGTTGTTCAAGATCATTAGGCGTACCTTCATAATCAACGAACAGCGGCGACATGCCCATCGCCTTGATATCTTCATACAGTGTGTCCAGCGTTTCCCTGGGCGTTAACACCAGCATGACCCTGAGTTGTCCAGGCTCATGCTCACCCTCCAGCGGCTTAACCGCAAAATAAACCTGTTCCGTCTTAAATGGCGTATAGCGATCAAGTTCATAGGCAACAACTTGAGACAGATTTTCTTTGGCGGCAAGCGGCAAGGCAAGCTCTTTTTGAATCGCCTGTTGCGCAGTCAGCCGCAATATTAAATCCGCTTTAGCCAGCCGCTCATCCTGAGCAAGCAAGGCTTTATATTGCGCCATGCCCGATGCGTTGCGCTCCAGTGTTGCCATCGGCTCGGCTTCCCCTTCATGTATATAGGCCAAGGCCAACCGGTTGCCTTCGGGGCGAATGATCATATAGCTCTGCTTCTCAAAAACCCACTGGCTGATTTTTTCAGGCACCAAAAATTCAAGTTCACGCAACCACCAGCGAAAGAACTTTTTAACATCAAAATCAATTGTCGAATTCAGGCTCGGCATACTGTCTCACTAGTAACTGATTTTTTTCGTCGGTAAATAATGAAATATCGACGACGACACTGCGCTGCCACTTCAGAGCTTGGAACGGCGACGAACCTATACTATCCGATCTTTTTATCAGCGCCTTGATCATGGTCGTTGTGCCGTCGCCCAACCGTGCTTCGGTAACAACCGTAATTGCACCTTTTTGTTCTACGGCTACTTCGGGCGTACTACCAACCTCCGCGCTTGTAGGGGCGACCGGCCGGTCGCCCGGTTCGACATTCACACCAAAGGCCGGAGCGGGCAAGCCGTTTATCGCACTTTCCCGCCTCGCAGCAATATAGTCGTCTATCAATCCCGCATCTATTCCCGGCAATACCTGCAAAACTTCTTTGGACGCCTGGGTCAAATCAACTACGGGCTGCCCCGAATAAACCGTGACCAGGCTTTCA
>CAMAUL010000097.1 GCA_945861405.1 Candidatus Methylobacter oryzae
TGGAGTCCTGAGCAAATCTCGGGAACGTTAGAAATCACAATCAGCCATGAACGCATTTATCAGCATATCTGGGCAGATAAACATAAGGGCGGTACGTTATACAAACATCTTCGACAGAGTAACAAGAAGCGCAAAAAGCAATACGGATCAAAGGATAAGCGCGGCCAGATCAGGAATCGTATCAGTATTGACGAACGCCCTGAGATCGTTGCGCAAAAGACCCGCATCGGCGATTGGGAAATTGATACCGTAATAGGTAAGAATCACCCAGGTGCCTTAGTAACGATAGTGGATCGATTTTCCAAGTTTACCCTGATAAAAAAGGTGGCGAGTAAACATGCAGAAGTTGTTACAGAGGCCACTATCTTATTGTTACAGCCCTATCTGGATAAGACTTTAACGATTACCGCAGATAACGGCAAAGAATTTGCAGGGCATGAGAAAATGAAGGATCGGCTGAGCGCTGATGTGTATTTTGCTCATCCTTATAGCTCCTGGGAGCGTGGCTTAAACGAAAATACCAATGGTTTGATCAGGCAATACTTTACCAAAGGTAGCCGTTTTGAGAACATAACCGACGACGATGTTGAGGCTGTCATGCATAAGCTCAATCATCGCCCTCGAAAAAAACTCAATTTTAAAACACCGCATGAGGTCTTTTTTGCTGAACCAGTGAAAGAAGCCGCATGATTACTAGGATTGCACTTCGGAGTTGAATCCGCCTTTCAAGCTGTGTATCAAATAACGATTTAGGCCAACACTCACAACCGAGCCGTTATCGTCCTGTAAAAGCATGGTTTTCTGTTCGTCATAGAGTGAATTTTTAAAAGTGCCACTGCCTTGAATTACGCCAGCGATTGTTTCGCCTGCCGACGGCTGCCAGTGGGTAAATTTGTTTGTTGTGGGTAGGTTTTCAGTCATTTTTTATCCTTGGTAGGGGTGGCAGGGTGCAATTGTACTCAGTTCATCTTAATCTTGCTTAATAGCATTGCCATGCCCCAGTGATGGGGTAACCGGTTAAACGCAACATACTGATTTGTTAAGTGCCTTTCGTGTTTTTCGTGTGTTTCGTGGATAAACTGCGGCTTTTAAATTAATTGGAGTCCTAATTTATTTAGAAAAAATTGTTGAATTTCTATAAAATCACCCATTACTGCAATAACTTTTCAGATCAAGCCTGCATGGACTTAAAATTTCTCGATTTCGAACAACCTATCGCTGAATTAGAAGCGAAAATTGAAGAACTCCGCAATGTGGAGTTCGACAACAACATTAATATCTCAGATGCGCTCAAGCAGCTGGAAGAACGAAGCCAAGCGCTGACCGAGTCGATTTTTACCGATCTTTCCGATTGGCAGATTTCCCAGCTATCCCGTCATCCGGGTCGTCCTTATACGCTGGATTATGTGGAGCATATTTTTACCGACTTCCATGAGCTGCACGGCGACCGGGCTTATGCCGATGATCCTGCGATTATTTGCGGCTTGGCGCGTCTTGACGGACAGCCGGTGATGGTGATCGGTCATCAAAAAGGACGCGACACCAAGGAAAAAATTTACCGCAATTTCGGCATGCCGCGCCCGGAAGGTTACCGCAAGGCCTTGCGCATGATGAAAATGGCGGAGCGTTTTAAAATGCCGGTTATCTGCCTGATCGACACACCGGGAGCTTATCCGGGTATCGGCGCGGAAGAACGCGGACAGAGCGAAGCCATCGCCAGAAACCTGTTTGAAATGGCCAAGCTGAAAACACCGATCATCTGCACGATCATTGGCGAAGGCGGTTCCGGCGGCGCACTGGCTATCGGCGTCGGCGACCGGTTAATCATGCTCGAATACAGCACGTATTCGGTTATCTCCCCGGAAGGTTGCGCGTCCATTTTGTGGAAAAGTGCGGACAAATCCCAATTGGCGGCCGAGGCGATGGGCATTACTTCGGATCGTATTCGCGAACAGGGCTTTTTGGATGAAGTGGTCAGGGAACCTTTAGGCGGCGGGCATCGGAATTTTAAAATCATTGCATTGAATCTGAAGGAAGCGCTGGTTCGCCATATGCACGAATTGATGCGGCAACCAATTGATACGGTCATGGAAAAACGCTACCAGCGGATTATGGATTTTGGGGTTTTCGAGGAAGCCGGGAAGTAGGGGTAGGTGCAAGGCGAAAGGCGAAAGACGAAAGGTTCGCTGGTTTGCGGGGATAGCATTCTTAAAATTGATCTTGGGGATGCGCTACAAAGGGTTTATGTTGCCTACAGCGGCGGCGTGGATTCTCATGTTTTGCTGCATTTGTGCGCGTCAACACCTCAAATAAAAGACCAGCTAACCGCTGTTTACGTGCATCACGGTTTGCAGGCAGAAGCTGAAATCTGGGCCGGACACTGCGAGAAAACAGCTAAAGGCCTGGGTGTTGAATTTTTAACGCTACGGGTTAACGCCAAGGCAGCATCGGGCGAAAGCCCTGAAGAAGCTGCCAGAAACGCCCGGTATGCGGCGTTAAAATCTCTAATCAATGCGGGTGATGTATTGCTGCTGGCTCAGCACCGGGAAGATCAGCTGGAAACGGTGCTGCTGCAACTGTTTCGCGGCAGCGGCTTACCAGGACTTTCCGGGATGCCTGAACGCCAAGCTTTCGGTTCCGGCGTTATGCTCAGACCTTTGTTGAATACGCCCAAACAGGCGATTTGCGATTACGCCACTACCCATCAATTAAGCTGGGTTGAAGATCCCAGCAACCAAAGCAACGATTACGACCGCAATTTCCTGCGCAATGCGGTGGTGCCGTTACTCAAACAACGCTGGCCAGCAATTGATAAAACCGTATCGCGTTCGGCCAAGCATTGCGCGGATGCCCAGCTGCTGGTTGAGGAAGTTGCCGATGAATTATTTAATACGGTTTTTAATCCGGCAGATCAAACATTGTGCATCAGCCGGTTAACGGAGCATCACAGCCATCCGCAGCAACTTATCATCCGGCATTGGTTCAGACGCTTGGGATTAAAAATGCCCGCGCAGGCTCAGGTCGAACGGATTCTAAACGAGGTGGTTGCGGCAGCCGGGCACCGCGATCCGGTATTGTCGGGGCAGGGCTACAGCATTCGCCGTTATCGGAATAAGCTGTACTGTTTAAAAGCATTAGAGCAGGAAGCGCCGCAAGACCTTGTTTGGCCGAACGGGCAGGCGTCGATAAATATCAGTCACGATCAGACCTTGTCTTGTGAGCCGTCTTCAAAAGGGATACTTCGCGAGCAATGGCAAAAAGCCAAGGTCGGGATCCGGTTTCGCCGGGGCGGCGAGAAAATCAGTTTGCCGGGGCGGCAAGGCCATCATACGCTGAAAAACCTGTTTCAGGAGGCGGGCATTCCGCCGTGGGAAAGGGATATGATTCCGTTGATTTACCTGGATGGCACGCTCGCCGCCGTCGGCGATCTTTGGATCAGCGCGAAATTCTACAGTGAAAATACAGAGGGCTGCATTGGCTTTCATCTGCAAAGTTAAGAATTAATCCCAAAAGACAATGACGACAACTGGATTGTCGATTAAAATACACCGGTTTTACTTAACTTCATCAGTGCTCAGGATGGGTTGACGAAGGAAGCCCATCGTTTGCGATTGATGGGCTTCGTGCCTCAGCCCATCCTATGAACTAAAAATCCTACAATGACAAAATACATTTTCATTACCGGCGGCGTTGTTTCGTCTCTGGGCAAAGGCATTGCCGCATCTTCGCTTGCCGCCATTTTAGAGTCGCGCGGCCTCAAGGTCACGATGACCAAGCTCGACCCGTACATCAATGTCGATCCGGGCACGATGAGCCCTTTTCAGCATGGCGAGGTATTTGTTACGGAGGACGGCACCGAGACCGATCTCGATTTAGGCCATTACGAGCGGTTTCTAAAAGCCACGATGACCAAACGGAACAGTTTTTCAACCGGGCAGGTCTACGAAAGCGTGTTGCGCAAAGAGCGCAAAGGCGAATATTTGGGCGCGACAGTCCAGGTCATTCCGCATATTACCGATGAAATTAAGCGCCGTGTTTATGAGAGCGCCAAAGGTGTCGATGTCGCTTTGATTGAAGTCGGCGGCACGGTAGGCGATATTGAGTCCCTGCCTTTTCTGGAAGCGATCCGGCAGATGCGTTTTGAACTGGGCGTTGACCGTTCGCTGTTTATTCACCTGACGCTGGTGCCTTATATTCGTTCCGCCGGTGAAATAAAAACTAAGCCGACCCAACATTCGGTCAAAGAATTGCGCAGTATCGGCATACAGCCGGATATTTTGATTTGCCGTTCCGAACAACCCATTCCGCTCAGTGAGCGTCGTAAAATCGCCTTGTTTACCAATGTCGAGGAAAAAGCGGTTATATCCGCAGTCGATGCCGCTTCGATCTACAAAATTCCGTTGCTACTGCATGAGCAAGGCCTGGATGATATTGTCGTTAACAAGTTGCGGCTGGATGTGCCTCCAGCGGATTTATCCGAATGGGCAGCTGTTGTCGATGCGCTGGAGCATTCGGTTAATGATGCGACCATCGCCATTGTCGGGAAATATGTCGACCATTCCGATGCCTATAAATCGCTGAACGAAGCGTTGATTCATGCCGGTATCCGCACCCGAACCAAGGTCAATATCGTTTATATCGATTCGGAAACGATAGAAGATGAGGGCGTTGCCCAGCTGAAAGGCGTCGATGCCATCCTGGTGCCGGGCGGCTTTGGCGAACGCGGCGTGGAAGGCAAGATTGCCACGGTCAGGTATGCGCGGGAAAACAAAATTCCTTATCTCGGCATTTGTTTAGGCATGCAGGTTGCCGTGATTGAATTTGCCCGCGATGCGGCCGGATTGGAAGGCGCACACAGCACCGAGTTTTTGCCCAAGTCGCCGCACCCGGTGATCGGCTTGATTACTGAATGGATGTCTGAAGACGGTCAGCTGGAAACGCGCAACGAAAAATCCGATTTAGGCGGCTCGATGCGTCTGGGTGGGCAGCAATGCCGACTGCAACCCGATTCGCTGGCGTTCCAGCTTTATCAGAAAGATGTGATTACCGAACGGCATCGTCATCGCTATGAATTTAACAGCCAGTATTTGGAAAAGCTGGAACAGGCCGGTATGCGTTTTTCCGGCAAGTCCATCGATGGACGTCTGGTTGAAGTGATAGAAATACCCGATCATCCGTGGTTTCTGGCCTGTCAGTTTCACCCGGAATTTACCTCAACGCCGAGAAAAGGCCATCCGTTGTTTTCCGGTTTTGTAGTTGCGGCTGTTGAACATCGACTGCATGGATGCGGGAGGTAGAGTAATGCAGGAGCAATTACCGAAAAAAAGGTGCAGTGTAATGAAGTTATGTGGTTTTGAAGCAGGTTTGGATCAGCCGTTCTTTTTGATAGCAGGCCCCTGCGTTATTGAAAGCGAGCAAATGGCGCTGGACACGGCGGGTTATCTTAAAGAATTAACGACTCAACTGAATATCCCTTTTATTTACAAGTCGTCTTTCGATAAAGCCAACCGTTCGTCGCACGAAAGTTATCGCGGTCCCGGCGTGGAAGAGGGGCTTAAAATACTGGAAAAAGTTAAACAACAAATCGGCGTACCCGTATTGACCGATGTACATGAAGATACGCCGCTGGCTGAAGTGGCCTCGGTCGTTGACGTGATGCAAACGCCTGCGTTTTTATGCCGCCAAACTAATTTTATTCAGGAAGTCGCCTCTCAGGGCATTCCCGTTAATATCAAAAAAGGCCAGTTCCTGGCACCTTGGGATATGGTGCATGTCGCCAACAAAGCCAAGGCAACCGGAAACCAGCAGATTATGGTCTGCGAGCGCGGCGTATCGTTCGGTTACAACAATCTGGTTTCCGATATGCGCTCGTTGGCGGTCATGCGTGACACCGATTGCCCCGTGGTTTTCGATGCGACGCACTCGGTGCAACTGCCCGGCGGACAAGGCACGGTATCGGGCGGACAACGCGAATTCGTGCCGGTGTTAGCCAGAGCGGCTGTAGCGGTAGGCATAGCAGGCTTGTTTATGGAAACTCATCCGAATCCTGCGGAAGCAAAAAGTGACGGCCCTAACTCCTGGCCTTTACACCGGATGCGGGAATTATTGGAAATTTTGGTGATTATAGATAATGCCGTTAAAGCTCAGGCATTCATCGAGACGACTTTGTAAGTTTATGGCTCATATTACCCGGTTATCAGAGCTCGACTTAACCGCAAGCTATAGCTATGCGGATTATGTGACGTGGCGCTTAACCGAGGCAGTGGAATTGATTAAAGGCAAAATCCAGTTAATGTCTCCTGCGCCGAATGTTAAACATCAGCGACTTTCCATTTACTTGAGTAGCCAGCTATTTTATTTTTTTCAAAACAGAACCTGCCAAGTGTTTTCAGCGCCGTTCGATGTGCGCTTATATGACCGTAGCAAATCATTATTAGCCAATAAAGATATTACTACTGTCGTACAGCCTGATATTTGTGTGATTTGCGATCAGGCGAAATTGGATGAGCAAGGTTGTAACGGTGCACCGGACTGGATCATTGAAATATTGTCCAAAGGTAATTCCAAAAAAGAAGTCAAAATTAAACATGCGCTTTATGCCGAAAGCGGCGTAACTGAATATTGGTTAATTTATCCTTACGAAGAAGTCATACAGCAATTTGTATTAAATGACGAAACGGGACAGTATCATCTACATAATAATTATGCGGGTGACGATGTGGCAACTCCCTATTTATTTCCAGACTTAGCGATTGATTTACCGACGTTATTTAAGGATGTGCAATAATTTATATCGATTTTTTTAAACCAAAGCCCCGTGCTTTTATTTTTTAACCTTATAGAAAAGAAAACAACATGACCCGAATAGTTGATATCAAAGCAAGAGAAATTTTAGATTCACGCGGTAACCCGACTCTGGAAGCGGACGTGATTTTGGCGTCCGGCGTGATCGGCAGCGCAATGGTGCCATCCGGCGCATCAACCGGCGAGCGCGAAGCGATAGAATTGCGCGACAATGACAAGGGGCGTTATTTGGGTAAAGGCGTATTGACAGCGGTTAACAATGTTAATACCGAAATCCGCAATGCGATTGTCGGTATGGACGTTGCCGATCAAGCGGGCATCGACAAAAAAATGATCGCACTGGACGGCACTGAAAACAAAGGTCGTTTAGGCGCGAATGCGATTTTAGCGGTATCGATGGCGGCGGCTCATGCTGCGGCTAAAGAAGCGGGCGTGCCTTTATACCGTCACTTGAACACCAGCGGCAAATTCGTCATGCCGGTACCGATGATGAACATCATCAACGGCGGTTCACATGCCGACAACAGTGTTGACCTGCAAGAATTCATGATCCTGCCTGTCGGCGCACCGACTTTCCGTGAAGCGATCCGTTACGGCGCGGAAGTTTTCCATAACCTGAGCAAAGTTTTAAAAGGCAGAGGCTTGGCAACGACTGTTGGCGACGAAGGCGGTTTCGCACCGAACTTGTCGTCTAATGAAGAAGCCATCGAAGTTATTCTGGAAGCGATTGAAAAAGCAGGTTACAAAGCCGGTGTTGATATTTTCTTAGGTATGGACGCAGCCAGCTCCGAATATTACAAAGACGGCCGTTATGAGTTATCGGCAGAAGGCAGAAGTTTTAACTCGGTTGAAATGAATGATTTCTTCGTTGAATGGGTCAATAAATACCCGATTATTTCTATCGAAGACGGCCTGGATCAAAACGACTGGATCGGCTGGAAAGATCAAACCGAAAAATTGGGCAAAAAAATCCAATTGGTCGGTGATGACTTATTCGTGACTAACCCGGCTACTTTAAAAGAAGGTATTGAGAAAGGCATCGCCAACTCAATCCTGATTAAAGTAAACCAAATCGGTACTTTGACCGAAACTTTGGAAGCGATTAATACTGCTCACGCGGCAGGCTATACAGCTGTTGTATCGCATCGCTCAGGCGAAACCGAAGACACTACGATTGCAGATTTGGCTGTTGCTACAGGCACCGGACAAATCAAAACCGGTTCTTTAAGCCGTTCTGACCGCGTCGCTAAATACAACCGCCTGATGAAAATTGAAGAAGAATTGGGTGACTTGGCGCTTTACGCAGGCCGTAGCGCGTTTAAAATTTTGTAAAAAAGCAGGCGAAAGGCGAAGGACGAAAGGTGAAAAACTGTGAACTTTACGTCTTAGCCTTTTGCCCTTAGCCTTTCGTCTCGCCTATGAAAATCATCGTTGCGATCATTATCCTGTTAATTATCCATTTTCAGTGCCGGATATGGGTTGGCGACGGCAGTGTTGCGCAGATTGATGCTTATCAACAGCGTCTTGATGCTCTGAAAAAACAGGCCGAGGAGAAAAGAGAGCGCAATGAGGCGCTTTACGCTGAGGTGCTTGATTTAAGAAAAGGACAGGAAGCGATTGAGGAGCGGGCCAGGGACGAATTAGGGATGATTAAGGAAGATGAAACGTTTTTTCATGTGCTTGAATAATTAAGCAAAAGATAAATGCATGTTTATATATCAATAGAACACGGATGACACAGATTTGGCTGATTATCACTGATAAAACTATGCACGTATAACGGGCTTGTATTAAAAATCCGTTTAAATCCGTCTAATCAGTGTCATCCGTGTTCTATTTTCTAACGACTAATGACCAATTTAACAAAATTTTGGGCAATCGTGCCCGCTGCCGGGGTCGGCAAACGCATGCAGGCCGACCGGCCTAAACAATATCTGGAACTTGCCGGGAAAACGGTTATCGAACATACCCTGCTGCGCTTGTTGCAGGCCGATGTTTTCACCGCTATCGCCGTTGCGGTTTCCGAAGAAGATCCTTACTGGCCTGATCTGGCCGTATCACGACATCAAAAAGTCATCACCGCTCCAGGCGGAAAAGAACGGGCCGATTCCGTACTTTCCGGGTTAAAGACCATCAGAGAGCAAGCATCCGATGATGATTGGGTATTGGTGCATGATGCAGCCAGACCTTGCATTACAGCGGCCGATATTCACCATCTGATCGATTCCCTGGTTAACGATGACGTAGGCGGAATTCTGGCCTTGGCATCCCCGGATACACTAAAACAGGTGCAAGGTAACAGCATCACCGGAACCTTGGATAGAAGCCATATCTGGCGGGCATTGACGCCGCAAATGTTCCGTTACGGCATGCTGAAAACCGCACTGGAACAAAGCCAAGGCAATCCTGCCATCACCGACGATGCCAGCGCACTGGAATTACAAGGGATGCAGCCGAAAATCGTCGAGGGCCGCCCCGACAACATCAAAATCACCCGCCCGGAAGACCTGGCATTAGCGCAATTTTATATGGAGCAACAATGATTAGAGTAGGTCAAGGTTACGATGTGCATCGCTTCAAGGAAGGCGGCGAGGTTATTTTAGGCGGTATAAAAATACCTTACGAACAAGGCCTGGAAGCGCATTCCGACGGCGATGTGGTTTTACATGCCTTGTGCGACGCCATTTTGGGCGCAGCAGCCTTGGGCGACATCGGCAAGCATTTTCCCGACACCGATCCCGAATTTAAAGGTGCCGACAGCCGGGTTCTGTTGCGCCATGTTTACGGTATCGTGCTGGACAAAGGTTACAGGCTGGTCAATGCCGACATTACCATCATCGCCCAAGCGCCGAAAATGTCGCCGCACACTGATGCGATGTGCCGCAACATCGCCGATGATTTGCATGTGGATGTCGATTGCATCAACGTCAAAGCGACCACCACCGAAAAACTGGGTTTTGAAGGACGCAAGGAAGGCATTGCCGTGCAGGCGATAGTCCTGATCGAAAAATAAACTCTGCGCTGGTTCCCAAGCTCTGGCTTGGGAACGAGCGAGTTACTACTCAGCAGCTAAAAATAGAACGCTGATGACGCTGATAGTTATGATGAACACAGATAATTCAAGAAAAAATCATGCAGATCATAATTATCTGCGTCATCTGCGTTCCATTGTATTTAGATGACACTGCGTAGTTACTAAGTTAAATAACAGCTGAGCCGCTTTCCCTAATGCAAAACATTGAAATCCCCATCTGGCCCTACGTTTACGGAGGGCCTTCCGGCTCCGGCAAAATTCGCAGCTTGCCCGAAGACTTTATCGTCAAAGAAAACCTATCCTTCGAACCGTCAGGCGCTGGCGAGCACGCTTTCTTGCAGATAGAAAAGAAAGGCGAAAATACCGAATACGTCGCCAGACAACTGTCCCGATTCGCCAATGTCCGGCAACGCGATGTCAGTTATGCAGGCTTAAAAGACCGTTACGCCGTTACCACCCAATGGTTCAGCGTGTGGTTGCCGGGCAAGGCCGATCCTGATTGGACGCAGTTTGAATCGGGCAGCATGAAGGTGCTGCACGCAGTGCGTCATGCCAGGAAACTCAAGCGCGGCGTGTTGTCCGGCAACAGCTTTAAGCTGGTTATCCGCGATTGGCAGGGCGATCGGGCAAAAGCCAATCAGCAACTGGAGCAGATTAAAGCCAACGGCATCGCCAATTATTTTGGCTCACAGCGCTTTGGCAACGAGGGGCAAAATGTCAGCAAGGCCTTGAACATGTTCGATGGCGCAAAGGTAGGCCGGGAGCAGCGCAGCATCTATCTGTCGGCGGCCCGGTCTTACCTGTTCAACCTGATTTTGGCCGAGCGGGTAAGACAAAATAACTGGAACCAGCCGCTTTCAGGCGATACCTACCAATTCGACCTGTCGCACAGCTGTTTCCAGTCGGAGCAGCCGGATGCTGAAATTAACCGGCGATTGGCAGCTAAAGAAATCCATCCTACCGGCGTATTATGGGGCAGGGGCAATGCCGATGTGTCAGCCGACGCGCTGGCTATCGAGCAAGCGGTTATCGGCGAATACGAGCAGTTGGCGCAAGGCTTGGTAGCGAGCGCCGTTGACCGGGACAGGCGCGCATTAAGGGTTAACGTGCAGGATTTACACTGGCAATTTGCAGATGATAAGACGCTGGAGCTTGGATTTACCTTGCCTGCGGGGAGCTACGCTACATCGGTGTTGCGGGAAATTATCGGGTGCTAAAATAGCTTTTCTCCAATCTGCCGTTTGATGCGGCATTTTAAGTCATACAGCAGGTTTGTTCATGTGGATACAAAAAGAGTTTTCATTGTCCGAAAAAAGCCGGGGATTTCACCTGATCACCGGTGAAATTCTGGACGTTCTTCCAGAATTGGCCGCCGTAGAGTGCGGATTGCTGCATCTTTTTATCAAACATACCTCGGCATCGTTGACGGTGAACGAGAACGCCGATCCGACCGTGCGCCAGGATATGGAAAGCCACTTCAATCGATTTGTGCCGGAAGGCGCGCCATATTATAAGCATGCTTATGAAGGCGACGACGACATGCCCGCCCATATAAAAAATGCCCTGCTGGGTTCCAGTTGCAGCATTCCGATCACCAAAGGCAAGCTTAACTTGGGCATCTGGCAGGGCATTTACCTGTGCGAACATCGCAATCGGGGCGGCAACAGACGCATCGTCGCCACCATTCAAGGCCAGTCCCGAGCCGGGTAGTGTTCTGGTTTCATTGGTTTTTTCTTCGTCCCCACTCGACGCGCTCATTTTTATAAACATATATTTTAAAACACGTCATTCCGGCAGGGATTGCCGGAACCCAGATCACATGGATGTGGAACTGTTTGATTGGCTCTTTGCATTAATCAAGCGCCCTAGGAGACTGTCGGATTTTGCAGTGCAAAAAGTGTTAAAATAGCCCCACCGAAACACGGAATCAAAAACAAAAATGGCTACCCAATTCATCCTGATTGATCGGGATACCCCCTACATCTTGCCGCCGTGTGTTCAGGATTATTTGC
>CAMAUL010000098.1 GCA_945861405.1 Candidatus Methylobacter oryzae
CTTAAACAGGATTTATCGGCCTTAGGCGAAAGTCTGGCAAAGAGAATCGATTTGGAAGACCGGCTTTGCGAGTTGATTCTGCAATAGGCGCTTTGATGCTGACAAAAAAAATGACCAGCGGATAATGAGGGTGTAAAAAATTCCGTGTACACCGCCGTTAAAAAATCTCTGGAAATCGATCTTCGTAGAGAATCATAAACTGATTCAGGGCGGGCTTCCAGTCACGGATAATAACTCAGCTGGTTCCGATTTGCCGCCTTGATTCTTTAATTGTCTCCGATTTTATAATCGTTCCCACGCTCCGTCGCTCGTCGTTATACACAAGTCTATGGGAAGACCGTCATTCCGGCAGGGATTGCCGGAAACCAGACTACATGGACGTATTTACGCTCGCCATCCATGGCACTGGATACCCGCTTCCCGGCGGGTATGACGAGTTACTTGGGTACTTGTGTATAAAGATGAGCGCTCCGTCGTGGGAACGATAAACTTTTAAAACACGCTCTAATGTATAAACACTGAGACTGTTAAACAACTAAACCGCAACGGTAGCTTTGCCTACAGGGATGTAGGTAAGGGGCGTGAGCAGGGAGCGGTAGCTTTGCCTAGACGATCATTGACCGCCCGCCATGGCTCAGTTTGCGGCGGTTGTTCCAGCAGAATCAGATCCAGCTGCATACTATCCAGCTCCCGCAGTACCGCATAAAGCCGTTGCGCATAATCGCCGACTTGCTCGGGCATACGCAACACGCGGACTTGGCCGGAGGGCGGTATATCCAGTCGATAGCTCAATAGGCCGATTTTCTTTCCATCCGCAGCCAGTTGCCGAATCTTGTCCGGCAACTGCTCTGCCGGGCAACGGATAGCTGGCGTGGTTGGCGCATAATGCACGTCCATCATGCCCGGCGCGCGAATTTCCGTCGGTTTTGACGCTGACGGAACTATCAGCCCGGTCTGTAAAACGGCTTCAATTTCCTGGACGGTGATATGTCCCGGCCTGAGCAATCTCGGTTTACTGCCGCTCAAATCGATAATGGTCGATTCCACGCCGACCTGACAGGCCCCGCCGTCCAGAATCATATCGACCGCATCGCCCAACTCTTCGCTGACATGGGCAGCCTGGGTGGGACTAATCCGGCAAAAGCGATTGGCCGATGGTGCAGCAATCCCGCCACCAAAGCTTCTTAACAAGGCCAGCGCTACCGGATGATCAGGCATACGCAAACCAACCGTTTGCTGTCCGCCGGTAACCGCCAGCGGGACTTCAGGTTTTTTGTTCAATATCATAGCCAATGGGCCGGGCCAGAAACGATCCGCCAGCTTTAGCGCAGTCTCAGGCACTGTGCTTGCCCAATCGCCAAGACTTTCAATGTTGGCAACATGCACTATTAAGGGATGATCGGCAGGCCGACCTTTGGCTTTAAATAGTCCCGCTACCGCATCGGGATTGTCGGCGTCAGCGCCAAGGCCGTAAACCGTCTCGGTGGGAAAAGCAACCAGACGGCCTTGCCTCAATAAATCAGCCGCATGGGTAATGGCGTCAGCATCCGCAACAACTGGTTTCATATTATTTCCTCGTAGGGGCGGGCTTTATGCCTGCCCTCTGAGTCGATTGTCCGCAATTCTGGCTCTTGCCCACGGTGGGCAACCACAAGGGATTGCCCCTACGATATTCTAAATCCATTAACTTAAAGGCCGTGAGGTTCAAGCAGCGGGTACGATTTCAATCAACACTTCATCCGGGTTAGCCGGTTCGCCTTTAATGACATGCACGGCTTTAACGATACCGGCTATCGGCGCCGTCACTTCGGTTTCCATTTTCATCGCTTCAGTGATCAAAACAGCTTGTCCCGCAACTACTTGCTGACCGACTTTGACCAGCACATCAAGAATATTGCACGGCATACTCACCACCACATCGCCTTCTGCTGAAGGTTTGGCGCGCTTGCTGGCAATCGCGCTCTTAACCGCGCCCTGGGTGCCGCCGTCCAAAACTATTTCGTCCAGGGTTTCAACCACAATGTCCTCAGGAACGCCATCGACCATGAAATAAAAATGCCGTAAAGTCTGGTTTTTCGGGCCGGCGCCGGTGACTTTAACGTGATAAGACTCACCATGCAGCGCCACATTAAACTCAGTCGGCGCTTTTTTAACGGCGTCAGCCGCTCTTGACTCAAGTTCCAAAGGTTCAGGCATCAGCGCGTTATTAGACCGCTGCTCTAAAAACAGCCTGCCCACTTCAGGAAACATCGCATAACTCAGCACGTCTTCATCATTAAGCGCCAGTGCGCCGATTTCCTGACGAAGATTATCGAACTCCGGTTTAAGCAAATCGGCAGGACGGCAGTCGATCACCTCTTCTTTGCCGATGGCGCGGTTTTGCAAGTCGCTGTCAACAGCTGCCGGAGCCTTGCCGTAGCCGCCTTGCAGGTAGCGTTTCACCTCATTGGTAATGGTTTCGTAACGTTTGCCGGTCAACACATTCAGCACGGCCTGCGTGCCGACAATTTGCGAAGTTGGGGTAACCAGCGGCGGATAGCCAAGGTCTTTACGCACCAGCGGGATTTCTTTATACACTTCACCGATTCGATCCAGCGCATTGCGTTCTTTCAACTGGTTAGCTAAGTTGGAAATCATGCCGCCGGGCACTTGAAACACATGCACTTGGGTATCGATACCGGTGAACTCGCTCTCGTAACGATGATATTTTTTCCTGACCTCGGCAAAATAGCTGTTGACTGCCTGTAGCTTATCCAAATCCAAACCGGTGTCGTAAACCGTGCCGCGTAGTGCAATCACCAGGCTTTCAGTCGGCGGATGACTGGTGCCGCCCGCCCAGGATGACAAAGCGGTATCGACATGTTGACAGCCTGCTTCTATGGCTTTGAGCTGACACATTTCCGCCAACCCGGACGTTGCATGGGAATGCAGATGCAACGGCAGATCGACCGCATCTTTAAGCGCTTTGACCAGTTCGCTGGCTGCATAAGGCGTAAGCAGCCCGGCCATGTCTTTGATCGCAATCGAGTCGCAACCCAGCTCAGCCAAACCTTTGCCTAATGCTACAAAACCGGCCACATCATGCACCGGACTGGTGGTGTAACAAATAGTGCCTTGTGCATGTTTGCCGCTGGCTTTGACGGCTTCGATGGCGGTTTTAAGATTGCGGATGTCGTTAAGCGCATCAAAGATCCGAAACACATCCATGCCGTTTTCAGCGGCCTTGACAATAAACGCCCGCACCACATCGTCGGAATAATGCCGGTAGCCGAGTAAATTCTGCCCGCGCAGCAGCATTTGCAAGCGGGTTTTTGGCAGGGCTGCTTTCAGTGTTGTTAAGCGTTCCCAGGGATCTTCTTTCAGAAAGCGCAAGCAGGCGTCAAAAGTAGCGCCGCCCCAGCACTCCAGCGACCAATAGCCGATATCGTCGAGCATGGCGCAGGCCGGTAACATGTCTTCGGTGCGCAAACGGGTTGCGATCAGAGACTGGTGAGCGTCTCGAAGAATAACGTCGGTAATATGAACTTTTTGCATCTGTTTTTTCCTTGGATTACAAGCCGGTATGGGCAGCCATCACGGCCGCGATAACGCTGGCCAGCACTTCGGGCCGGGGTTTATTGGAATAATTGACAAGCTCGGGGTATTTATCGACAAAGCCGGTATTAAAGGCGGCGGCCCGAAACTCGGGATGTTTGAGAATTTCCAGATAATAAGGGATGGTGGTTTTAATGCCGAACAAGCCCATATCTTTCAAAGCCCGTTCGCCGCGCTTGATGGCATCTTCCCAGGTCAAGGCGCTGACTATCACCTTAGCCAGCATGGAATCGTAATAAGGCGGTATTTCGTAACCGGTATAAATCGCGGTATCGGTACGCACACCGGGGCCGCCGGGCGCATAATAACGGGAAATCCGGCCAAAACTGGGCAGAAAACTGTTTTGGGGATCTTCGGCATTAATCCGAAACTCAATGGCATAGCCACGCCTGACAATTTCGTGTTGCTTGAATCGCAAGGTCAGTCCTGCTGCCACCCGTATCTGTTCTTCGACGATATCCACACCGGTCACCGTTTCGGTAATGGTATGTTCGACTTGTACGCGGGTATTCATTTCCATAAAGTAAAAACGATCTTTATCGTCGAGCAGAAATTCCACGGTACCGGCATTGGTATAGCCAACGGCTTTGGCGGCCAATACCGCAAGACCGCCTATATATTGGCGTTGCGCTTCATCCAGTTGCGGGGACGGGGCTATTTCGATCAGCTTTTGATTACGCCGCTGAATGGAACAATCGCGTTCGTAAAGATGGATGGTATTGCCATGATGGTCAGCCAAGATTTGGACTTCAATATGCTTGGGATTAACAATACATTTTTCCAAAAACACATCGGCGCTGCCAAAGGCTTTAGTCGCTTCCGAAATTACCCGTTGATAATTGCGCTGCAAATCATCGGCATTATCGCAACGCCGTATGCCACGGCCGCCGCCGCCCGAGGTTGCTTTAAGCATAATCGGGTAACCGATTGTTTCAGCCACGGCAAGCGCATGTTCAACACTATCCAGATTACCGTCCGAACCGGGGGTTACCGGAATGCCCGCTGCAATCATGGCTTTTCGGGCTTCGGTCTTATCGCCCATACGATGAATGACCTCGGCATCAGGGCCGATGAAAATAATGCCGCGCTCTTTGCAGGCTCGGGCAAATTGGGCGTTTTCAGACAGAAAGCCGTAACCCGGATGAATCGCGTCACAGCCTGTAGCGGCAGCCAAATCGACCAACGCATAGATATTGAGATAACTGGCGACAGGTTCGCTGCCGATGCAATACGATTCATCGGCTTTTTTAACATGCAGCGCAAAACGGTCTGCATCCGAATAAATGGCGACCGAACGTATGCCCATTTCGGCACAGGCGCGAATGATGCGCACCGCGATCTCGCCTCGGTTGGCAATTAGAATTTTACGTAACATAAGTATTTATTTCTCCCCCAAAGCTTGTCAATTGCACTTATGAGTTGAATGTAAGGTGACTCGCAAAAAACCACAAATAGAATGGAACGCAGATGACGCGGATGATTATGATAAACACGGATAATCCATAAAAAAAATCTGCGTTATTCATAACTATCAGCGTCATCTGCGTTCTATTTTTGGTTGATTCATCGTGTATTTTATTTATTGCGAACTGCCTAGGTTAAAGATATTTAATAGAGCTAATTGCGAATTAACCTAAGCAGGACAAGCCGGAACCCAAATTAAAAACTTCGTGTCCTTCGTGTCTTCGTGGTGATTTCTATTCTACAAACGGGGCAATGCGTCGAATTGCACTCAATTTCCAAGCGGCTGAGCAAAGTGATAGCGGGATTTCCCAGAACCTTTAGCCAAGTACATGGCCTGATCGGCAAGCTTTAGTAATGATTCGGAATCGCTGCCGTTATGAGGAAAAATAGCCACCCCGATGCTGGTTGTGACAGAGGCGGATTCGCTGCCGATAGGCACCGGCCGGCTAACCTCCTCTAATAATCTGTCCAACGTCACCTTATAATCATCCGCTGATTTCATTTCTCTCAGCACAATGACGAACTCATCGCCGCCCACCCTGGCTACCGTGTCATTGCTTCGTATCACGCTTTTAAAGCGTTTTGCTATTTCGCGCAACAATTGATCGCCTGCGGCGTGGCCAAAACGGTCATTTACCGGCTTGAAACCATCCAGGTCGAGATAGCAAACAGCAAATATTTCCCTGGATCTTTCTGCATGAGCGATAGCCAGCTCCAAGCGATCGGCAAGCAGAAAACGGTTAGGAAGACCGGTTAGCGCGTCATGATTTGCGATAAATTCCAGTTTGTTCTGGCGCTGGAACAATTGGGACACGTTGGAAAACACCCCGACATAATTGGTAATCGCCCCTTGTTCATCCCGGATTGAGGAAAGCGTCAACCATTCGGTCTCAAGTTCGCCGCTGGCCTTACGGTTTTGGATCTCGCCGCACCAGTGTCCTTTGCTATTGACCGTATCCCATAAAGTTGAGGAAAAGTCCGGATTTTCAAACCCGGACTTTAGCGTGTTTAAATTTTTCCCGAGTAATTCTTCGCGGCTAAGATTGCAGCTCTGGCAGAACATCGGATTAAGGTCGACGATGTTGGCTTCCGCGTCAGTAATGCAAATCGTATCCAGGGTATTTTCAAAGACATTGGCGGCAAGGCGCAACTTGGCTTCGGCTCTTTGCCGTTCAATAATTTCCTTCATCAGATGCAGGGTTCGGTTCGAAAGGCTGTCATACATTGAGAGCACGGTCTCGATCAGCACTTTTATGGCCCCGCTCATCTCCTGTTTTGCCTGAGTCTTGGCTTCTTCCAGGGATAATCCTGACTGCATGTAGCACACAATCTTGGCCATGTGCATGTCATTGTCCAGAATATGGTAAGCCAGCCAATGGGTAAGGAAGGAGAGGATATCCGCGACAACCTGATCCAAAGGCTTGGTATTTTGCTCGTTCTTCAGCTCAAATACGGTTTCAATAAAACTGTGGTGGACTTTCTTGTGCTCGGCTTCCAGTTCGTCTTCATGGAAATAGTGCGACCAAATATCTTCTTCGGTGCGGAAGTGATAAACGGCATACTCGGACAGTTCGGTAAAAATGCTGTTTAATGTGTGAATATCCGACTGATGTGCCAAGTGATTGGCCAGCATATTAATCAAATCCACCAAGCGATGGTGTTGTTCATCGATACGCGGGATGCCGGTCTTGAAATTGTCGTTCCAGGGAAATATTTCGGTTGAGTGCGGCATAAATTACCCACCACCCTGAGCCCGCAGCAATTTCTCAAATTGATCCGCAGGCACCGGCGGACTGGTTAAATAGCCTTGATAGAGATCGCAACCTTGCGCTTGCAGGAAGTCGAGCTGCGCTTTGGTTTCCACACCTTCGGCCAATACCTTCAGGTGTAAGGTATGGGCCATCGCGACGATCGTAGCGGCGATCTCCATGTCGTCGCGGTGATGCGGGATGTCATCGATAAAGCTCTTGTCGATCTTCAGCACATCCAGCGGAAACAGCTTCAGATAAGCCAAAGAGGAATAACCGGTACCGAAATCGTCAATGGCAAGACGCACACCCAGCGCATGCAGGCGGTTGAGAATCTGGATGGCCTCATCCTCGCGCTTCATCAAGGCGCTCTCGGTTAGCTCCAGTTCCAGGCGATTGGCGGGGAAGCCGGTCTCGGCCAAGGTTTCGGCCACGATTTCTTCTATATTACTGCGCAGAAATTGGTGCGGCGAAACATTCACCGCCAGCGTCAGCGGCGGCAGACCGGCTTCGATCCAGCGTTTACCCTGAACACAGGTTTCTTTCAGGATCCAGTTGCCGATAGCGGTAATCAGGCCGGTTTCTTCGGCGACCGAAATAAAGCGTAGTGGTGGAATCAGTCCTTCATCGGGATCCTGCCAGCGGATCAGCGCCTCGGCGCCGATAATCCGGCCGGTGTCCACGTCCACTTGCGGTTGATAGAACGCCCGCAGTTCGCCTTTCTCAATCGCCCGGCGCAAACGCACTTCGAGATCCATGCGCGCCCGTGCGGAACGGGTGAGTGCCTCCGAGAAAAAGGTGAAGCGGCCCCGGCCGTCGGCCTTGGCCTGATACAGCGCCGTATCGGCCTGTTGCAACAACTCTAACGGTGTCATGCCATGATCCGGAAACAGGCTGATGCCGACGCTGGCGCTGATACGCACTTCTTGGCCGTTGGATAGTAGCCTGGGCTCACCCAACATAGTAATGATGTCATTGGCTACCCGTGCGGCATCTTGCGGCTGTACGACATTGCCCAATAATACGGTAAATTCGTCGCCGCCCATTCGGCTCAGCGTGTCGATGCCGCGCAGACGGCTGCTAAGTTGCTTGGCCACCTGCTGTAATAGTTCATCGCCGGCCAGATGACCAAAGCTGTCATTCACATCTTTGAAACGATCCAGGTCGATCATCAGCAGCGCCAGCATTTTTCCATCGCGCAACGCGATTTCGACGGCATGTTCCACTCGTGAGAGCAGTAATAAACGGTTGGGTAAGTGGGTGAGCGGGTCGTGATGAGCAAGAAAGTCAAGCTGTGATTCAGTGGCTTTGAGCTGGGAAATATCGGCAAACACCCCGACATAATTGGTTACTTCGCCCGATTTGTCGACGACCGCACTAATACTGAGCAGTTCGGGATACACTTCGCCGTTTTTACGCCGATTCCAAATCTCGCCCTGCCAATGACCGGTCTCCAAGATGCTGGCCCACATTTCGGCGTAGAATTTCGCGTCATGCCGGCCGGAACGCAGCATGGAAGGCAGTTGGCCGATGGCTTCGGCTTCGGTATAACTGGTGATATCGGTAAACGCGCGATTTATCCTTATGATCCGTTTGTGCGCATCGGTCATCAGTACGCCTTCCCGGGTGCTTTCGAAAACCGCAGCGGCTTGAAGCAGATAGTCATCGCTCAGCTTGCGTTCGGTGATGTCGCGCACGCCAATTACATAGGCCCGCTGGTCATCCCACTCAATGGGGGCGGAACGTAATTCGGCCCAGCCCAAGCCGCTGCGGCGAACCAGGTTAATTTCCTGCGGAGTCTCGCCCGGACTGACGGGGATAGCAAGCTTGGTCCCCAATAGCGCATCCTGATCGAAAATGCGTTCGGCGCTCTGGTTGGTATACAACACAAAACCCAGTCTATCTACCACCAATATGCCGTCGGTAATGGTTTCAAGTATCAGGTTGAGGTTGGCTAAGGCGGCTGTCATTGGGTTAGGTTGCTTTCTGTGTTACGCGTTATTTGTAGATTTATTAGACAAAGCATCACACAAACTACCGGAAACATATTTATGAATAATACTGGAAACCAGGGTTTGATAAGGAATGCCTTCCTCAAGCGCTCTTCTTTGAATGGCGGATAGATCGCGACTTGAAATTCTGACATTGATTTTTTTATCTTTTTTAAACGTTGCTTCGGCGGATTTTGCGATAAACAGCCTTCTTTCAGGCGTTAAGCCCGATTCAAACTGACCCGCTTCAAACGCGTCTAAAAGTGCTTGTTCATCTTCATCTAATTTGAATTTTTTCATAAATTATCTCCAAAATATTGCTTGGTCGCTTTCCTGCTAGGAATAACTGTTTTCAGAAAGATCTCAGTTTCTGTTTCAACATAGGGAACCAAATAGACATAATCATCAATAGCAACCACAAAGATACGCTGATGAGCATACTTTTCATTATTCGGGTGAGAAATATCGTCCAACAACCCGTCGCTCTGTAAACAGAACACAATCTCCTCAAAAGAGATGCCTCGTTCCTTTATAAGTTTATGATTTTTATCTGAATTCCAGTTAAATGGCTTCATGTAACTATTCAGAAGATCTTGTTTTCCTGTTTCCACAGATTTCGCGGGAACCAAGATAAATTACATGATGACAGTATCCGACCCATTGCTGTGCTGAGAAGTAATGGAAGCAATGACCTCCGGCATTTTGGACAGGTTACCCAGCAATTTCAATACCGGCGTCGGCAGGTCGCGCACCAGCATCGGTGTGGCGAATATATTCTGCGATAGCGCTTTTTCGGGCATCTCCAGCACTTCCACCACATCCAGTTTCCAGTATCCCGGTTTATAGGTGGCCGCCAGCACGGTGCTGAGTTGCTCGACCAGTTTTTTGAATTCAGCGTTGAGCGAAACGATATACAGCGTCAGCAGCAGTTTATCGCCTTCCTTGTTGACTTCCCTTGAGCGGCTGATGGAACTGGCAATATGCCTGATTTGTTTGGATGACAGCGGCTTACTGGCCAGCTGGAAGTTTAAGCCTTCATCGTGGGCAACCTTGAGCTGATCCATGTATTCGTTGGCAAAAGCCGTCACGATGTAGATATTCATGGTGTCGTCTATCGTTTTCAGACGGCGCAAGGTTTCGACGCCATCAATGCCCGGCATCCTGAGATCGAGAAATATCAGGTCGGGGCGTTCAGCCTGGGCCAGCTCGACGCCTTGCAAACCATTCTCCGCCTCGCGCACGACATAACCGGCCTCGCCCAATATCAGGTTGAATGCTCCGCGCACTGCGGGATCGTCATCAATAACCAGTATTTTATTTGTCATCACTGTTCCTAATAAACTAATTTAACGTAACTACTCAGCAGTCAAAAATAGAACGCTGATGACGCTGATAATTATGATTAAATAAGATTTTTCTTATTTGAAAAAACTTTGCGTTTAAACTCTGGCTTCTTACCGAAATTTAAGAGCAAACCTACTTCAATTTCCGTTGCTTTCAGGTAATTGATTAATTGACATTCGTGTTCTTTACATAAGGTTTCTGCTACTTTTAATTCAACAATTACGCATCCTTCAACAATCAAGTCTGCAAAATACTCTCCTACTTCTTTGCCTTCGTAATAAACTTTTATCTGTTTTTGTTTTTCAACGGATAAACCCATCGCGACAAGTTCAATGAACAATGCATTCTCATAAACCTTCTCTAAAAATCCATATCCCAACGCATTGTATCCTTTGTAGAATGCTTCAATAATTTGTTCGGTAATTTCTGAATATTTATAATTACCTGCGTTCATCATATTCATCCGCGTTATCTGCGTTCCATTGTATTTGATGGTACTGAGTAGTTACTAATTAGCCAGCCTAAATTGTAATCTCATACAACAGCCCTCTATTCCCTTTTTATTATACGCTATTATATTTCCGCCGGTTTCCTCAATCAAACGGTGTGACACCGACAAACCCAAGCCTGTTCCCTTACCCGGCGGTTTGGTGGTAAAGAACGGATCGAATATCCGGCTCAGGATGGCATCGGGAATGCCCGATCCATTGTCGCATACGGTCAGCTCCACCATCGAGCAATCCTGGCGGGCCATAATGTCGATGCAGGGTTGCCCGCATTCGGCCAAGGCATCTTTGGCGTTGAGCAATAGATTGATCAGTATCTGTTGCAGGCTGTCAGCGCTACACATAATCAACGGCAGGTTATCGGCTAATTCGACCTGTATCAGGATATTGGCTTTCTTAAACTCGCCTTCCAGCAGCGATAAAGTCTGGCTAACCGTGTCGCGGATTTGGCAGGTGCCGGTCGGACTCGACTTGGTGCGGACATATATCAGCATATTACGTACGATGGCCTTGATCCGTTCGATCTCGTGCATGGCTCTACCCAGTACTTCTCGGGTTTTGGGGTCGGTCGCCTTGCTTTCGGCAAACTCGACGTAGTTCATCACCCCCATTAACGGATTGTTGATTTCATGCGCGACACCGCCCACCAGTGTGCCCAAGGCGGAAAGTTTTTCCATCTGCATCATGTGCTCGCGGTTTTCTTGCAGTTGCATATAAGCCCGGCGCGTTTCATTCAGCAGGCGGGCATTTTCCAGCGAAATGGCTGCGTGCGAAGTTAGCAGCTCGGTCATGACGCTCTTTTCCGCCGTGAAAATTCCCTCCGACAGCCGGTTTTCCAGGTACAGCACGCCAATCAGCTCGGTTTGCTTGATCACCGGCAGGCACAGCACGGAGCGCAGGCCCAGCATTTGCACTTCGGGGGCATTTTGAAAATCGCCTTCAGCGCCAGCGTCGCGCAACACCACTTTTTCGTGGGTGCGGAACACATAATTGACGATGGCCTGACAAACGCCGACCGCTTTGGTCAGGCTGTAGTGCTGAATATT
>CAMAUL010000099.1 GCA_945861405.1 Candidatus Methylobacter oryzae
CTCATCAACTGAGGTGTTGAACCAACGTATTAGGGCATTCATAGAATTTTTTAATGAGACCTTGGCAAAACCGTTTCGATGGACTTATATCGGCAAACCTCTGCTTGTTTAGGTTATCGGATGTATTTCAGAAGCTGGGTACTAGCGCCCGCCGTAAAAATACGGGTTTATCTGGATGCCCAGCTGGCCGAGGTATTAAGCGACCATGTCCGCGCCGGTGTGGCGCAGGTTTTTAAAGATCCCGGATTAAGCCGCGAAATCATGAACTACAAATGGCGGTTGAATTATTTCCTGCAAAAATGGTTGGATCACTGTTTGAAGAAAGACTACTTATTCAGTGCCAATGCTGAAGCGGCGGCTTGATCTACCCGGCGTTAATCTGTATTTAAATAGAACACGGATGCCAAAAGTAGGCGCCTCTAGGCGACACGGATAGGACGGATTTAAACGGATTTTTAAAAACTGAGACCAAGTTTTTATGTGCTTTTATCAGTGATTATCCGTTTAATCCGTGTCATCTGTGTTCCATTATGAAAGTTACTTTAGGTAAGCCTGTTTTTGATGCGCAGAAAAAACTCCATATTCAGCCTATTTAAATTGTTATCGGGATTATTCCGCCTAAGCTGCAAGCATCCCGTGATGCTGCTGATTGTCCTCGGCTTGGGTTTGGGCGGCTATGGCTATGAAGTTAAAATCGCCCGGCCTCCATTGCTTTATCAAGGCGCGCCGCAAGCCCGCGATGCCAAAAACAGCGACACTTGGTTTCGGATATTGCGCAATCACGGCTTTATCCTGGGTTATTCGGATTTGCGCGGCAACCCGTTGTGGGTGGAGTACGCGCTGACCCCCGCCGAAAACACGCCTTCGCTAAAACGCCCCAATCGCTTTGAAACCGACTGGCGCGGCATCAATCGCGTCAGTCACGACAGCTATCAAAGCAGCAGTTACGACCGTGGACACATGGCACCCAATTATGCGATCAGTCACCTTTACGGTCGGGAAGGGCAGGCGGACAGTTTTTTGATGACCAACATTACCCCGCAAAAAGCCAAACTCAACCAACAATTGTGGCAGCATCTGGAGGAAACGGAAATCAAGCAGTTTGCCAAAAACTTCGGCAAGGTATGGGTGGTCACCGGCCCGGTTTTTAGCGGATCGGTCGAGCGCTTAAGCTCGGATTGGACGGTGGAGATACCGGATGCGTTTTTCAAAATTTATATCACCGAAGCCGTCCCCGGTAAGCCGCCCGTTGCGCTGGCTTTTTTAGTGCCGCAAACCGTTAACGGCAAAGAGCCGCTGGCGCAGTTCGTGACCAGCATCGATCACATAGAAGCCCAAACCGGTTTGGATTTTTTTGCCGAATTGGATGATCGCACCGAAGCGGCGTTGGAAGCGGTGGTTTTAACGCAGCCTTGGGGTTTGCAAGCGGCTGGCAAATAAGGGGCTAAAATACGATATAGTGTTTGTACGTTTTGTTAAATCCTACACAGCCCGCAAACTGATCGACCATCTGAAGGAATGCCGCACCGAGCGGTTGTTGCAGCAACTGGCGTTTTCCCGCAAGGAATACAAACGCGAGGATCGGGATTATCAATGCTGGGAAGAAAGATCGCATCCGCAGTTTATCGAGAATGAGCAGGTGCTTCGGCAAAAGCTGGAGTATATCCATCAAAATCCGGTGAAACGGGGGTATGTTGATGAACCTACGTCTAGCGCCAGGGATTATGCGGGTGTTGCCGGGGTTGACTCCTGTTTTCATGGATTGGCTGTGATTCGCGGCGCAGCGCGCCTTAAACTGCATTCCCACGCGGCGCGTGGGAACGAGAAAGAAATCAACAAAGCCGCGATATTAGTCAATGTGAGCTTGTTGACGACTACCAGTTTAAAGCTTCTGCATCAAGATGGCATTAATCTCATCATCCGTCAGCACATTTACTGTTCACTTGCCCCGTGTTTCCTTAGGGATACAATAAGCCATGAAATACGAACTGCAAAGTACTCAAACCTTCAGTCACTGGCTTGCCAAACTGAAAGACAGAACGGTTAAAAACCAATTGCTGTCCAGATTGGCGAGGATTGAAAACGGTCATTTTGGCGATACCAAAACTTTGTCGGCTGATTTGTTTGAGTTGCATTGCTTCTATGGCGGCGGCATTAGAGTGTATTACACGATCCGCAATCAGCGGATTGTCTTGCTGTTGGCTGGCGGCGACAAAGTCAGTCAAAACAGGGACATTGAAAAAGCCAAAGCTATTTTGCATACCTTGGAGAATTAGATCATGACAGACCCGAAGAACAGCGTAGCTGAAACCATCACTACCTTTGATATTGCAGAGCATTTGGAAACCGACGCTGATATTCAGGAATTCTTGCGGGAAACGGCAAAAACCGGCGATTCATCAGATTTTATTCATGCTCTGAATATCGCAGCCCGCGCCAAGGGTATGACGGAAGTTGCCACGCAAGCGGGGGTAACGCGGGCTAGTTTGTACAAGTCTTTGGCTGAAGACGGCAATCCAAGGTTTGATACCATCGCCAAGATTGTTGAGGCACTGGGTTGTAAACTGGTGGTGTCTTAAGGCCGGGTAGGTCGAGCATACTGTCTATGCGGTTTGAATAGTGCAAGGATTTCCGCAGGCTATTTATTCTTCATCGCCGCTTCAATTCGTTTGCATAAGGTTTTCAGAATCTTGATCCGCGCAAAGTTCTTGTCGTTGGCTTCCACTAGCGTCCACGGTGCAATTTCGGTGCTGGTACGGTCTACCAGGTCGCAGACTGCGTGCTCATATTCATCCCATTTTTCCCGATTGCGCCAGTCTTCCTCGGTAATCTTAAAGCGTTTAAAACCGATTTTCTCGCGGGCATTAAACCGCGCTAGCTGTTCTTCCTTGCTGATCGCAAGCCAGAACTTGACCACGATAATATTGTGACGCACCAGTTGTGCTTCAAAGTCGTTGATCTCGCTGTAAGCGCGCATCCAGTCCACTTTTGAACAGTAGCCCTCAACGCGCTCGACTAAAACCCGGCCATACCAGGAGCGGTCGAAAATGGTCACCCGTCCGCGCCGGGGGATGTGCCGCCAAAAACGCCACAAATAAGGCTGAGCGCGTTCCTCTTCGGTCGGCGCGGCAACCGGAATGATGTTGTACCAGCGGGCATCCAGCGCGCTGGTGATGCGCCGGATTGCGCCGCCTTTTCCGGCGGCGTCATTGCCTTCGAACATCGCGATGACGGTGATGTCCTTGAACTTTGCTTCGCGGGTCAGCAAGGCGAGCTTGCCCTGATATTTTTCCAGCTCGGTCTTGAATGTTCTCTTGTCGGTCTTCTGGGTCAGATCCAGAGTTTTCAGAATGTCGAGTTGGTCTATCGAGGGCAGCGGCGGTGGCGCAACAATTTCCACTGTTTTCACATCGGCCTCATCCAGGCGTTTGCGGATTGCGTCAAGAATCACCTTGCCCACGGTCAAACTGCGGTAATGCGGATCGTAGCCCTCGACGATAGTCCACGGCGCTTCAGCGGTACTGGTGTGCCGTATTACACTTTCATGCACGACGCTGAACTTGTCGTATTGCTTGAAGTGCTTCCAGTCGCGGTCGGTCACGCGCCAGCGGGTTTGCGGATTTTTCTCCAGCAACTTCAGACGCTTTTCCTGTCTGTCTTTGGATAAATGCATCCAGAATTTGATAATCAGCGCGCCTTCGTCGCTCAGCATTTTTTCCAGGCGTTTGGCGCGCTCCATGCTCAGGTCAAGTTCGGCCGACTTGGTGCGACCGGTCACACGGTTGAGTATCGGCCATGTATACCAGGAGCCTAAGAATACGCCGATCTTGCCTTTGGGCGGAAGCTCGCGCCAGAACCGCCACATCATCGGGCGGTCAAGTTCCTCGTCCGACGGCTCGCCCATGCCGTGAGTCTGGATAAAACGCGGATCCATCCATTCGTTGAGCAGGTTGACGGTTTCGCCGCGCCCCGCGCCATCCAGGCCGCCGACCAAGATGATTACCGGGAATTTGGCTAGCTTTGCCAAATCCATCTGCGCATCCAGCAACGCCTCGCGCAGCTTGGGTACTTCCATATCGTAGGTAGCTTTATCTATTTTGTGTCCAAGTTCTGCTGATTCAAACATGATGGTCTCCCTGATGTTTAATAGTTGTCCTATTTTAGGCAACGGTTGCTTGTCTTGATTAAATAATGCCAGTGTAGTTATTGATTCGCTTATGCGCCAGATAAATAATCAATCAAGCAATTGTTTTTGCGTTCAAAATAATTGCTATTCTTCTTCGTCAAGGAATGGGGCGTTTTTTAAAGGAATAACAAAAAATCTGAAGAATTAATCATTAATATAATTTACTATGACGCCTTAAGATGACGTGCTGTCAGTATATGCTTAGAGAATATAAATGACCAAAATAGTATTGATCGATGATGATCAGGATAGCTGCCTGTTAATCAAAACTTTTCTCGGCAGCATTTATCATAAAGACGATATTGTTGAGTTCTTTTCCGGGAAAGCGGTTTTAGAGTATTTCCAATTAGATACGCAAACGGCCTGCACCCAAGGCACCGACCTGATTTTACTGGATGTGTTGATGCCCGATTTGAACGGCATTGAAGTATGCGCCCGTATAAAGGCCAACAACGCATTCGACGATGTTCCGGTGTTAATGGTGACTGCCAGCAATGAGCTGGAGTTCCTTGCCGATTCTTTCGAGGCAGGCGCTATCGATTTTATCAATAAACCGATCAGGAAAATTGAATTATTAGCGCGAGTCAGTTCTGCGTTACGGCTGAGAAATGAAGTCATGATGCGCAGGATGCGTGAGCAGGAGCTAATCGAATTAAATTTGGCCTTGAAAGAAAACAATCTGCTGCTGGAGCAATTGGCTATTATTGACAAGTTGACCGGCATCCATAACCGGGGGCATTTGGACTGGGTTTTGAGTCGCGAATGGGCCAATACGCAACGCAATCAAGCGCCGTTAAGCCTGATCATGGTCGATATCGATTATTTTAAATTATACAATGATACTTATGGACATCTTGGCGGAGATGACTGTCTGCGCCAAGTGGCTCAAGCCTTATACAGCAGATTGAGGCGTAAAAACGATTTTATCGGCCGTTATGGCGGCGAAGAGTTTATGGTGATTTTGCCGGGCATGGATCATCATGACGCGATGCAGTTGGCTGAGGCTTTTAGAATAGATATTCAAAACTTAGGCATTCCCCATGCACAGTCGAAGAACGCCGAGGTGGTCACCATCAGTCTCGGCGTCAGCACCTTAACGCATTTCAATGGCAACGATCATTCGGACTCGCTGATACATTGCGCCGATCAGGCTTTGTATCAAGCTAAAAGTTCGGGCAGAAACCAAGTCTGTTTTTTACCTTATACGGAGCTGTAGCCCGGTAGGATGGGTAGAGGCTATAGCCGAAACCCATCGCATCGGTGATGGGTTTCGCGTTGCTCTACCCATCCTACCGAGCTTCAGCTGGGGAAACAGTGCAATCAAAAAACTTATATAAAGAGCCATCCTGCTTATGCCTATTTTAACTGCTTCAAAACGTTCACTCTCCAGACTGATTGGTAATCTCTTTTGCCGACGTAAAACACAACATTCTATACAGCAACGGGAGCAGGATGTTGCTAACCAAGAGCATTTTTTAGCTTGTGTTTTGCGGTCAATACAGGATGTAGTCATTTGCATTGACCCTCAGGGCGTTATTGTCAGCGTTAATCCTGCGGTGCAGCCCATTTTTGGTTATCAGCCCGAAGAGCTGGTCGGCGGTTCCATCAATCAATTAATGGCTGAAAGCTTTCATCAGCGCCATGAGGCCCATGTTACCGATTTTTCAAAATCTCTAGCGAGCAAACAGCACAATCGAAAAGTAGATGCCATTAAAAAGAATGGTGATCACTTCCCCGTGGAAATACATGTCGATAAAGTCATTGGTTCTTCAGAAGGTTTGGTATTCGTAGCTACTGTTCGCGACATCGCCGAACGTAGAGATCATGAGGCCGCACTTGCTCACGCTTGCGAGACTTTAGAGCAAAAAGTTCAAGAACGCACTGAAAGCCTGGAACGCATTAACAACACTCTGCAAGACGAGATCAGCAGTAAAGAAACCTTATTAAATGAACTCAGCGTTAGTGAACAGCGTTTCCGTAGCATCACTGATAATTCGCCGGTGATGCTTTGGCTGGCCGATAAATCCTGCCGGTGCTATTTTTTTAATAGCGCATGGCTGGCGTTTACCGGGCGTTCCCTGGACGAAGAAAAGGCGGCGGATTGGGCGGCGGATTGGGCGCAATTGATTCATCCTGATGATCGGGTCAAGTGCCTTAGCACTTATCAACAGGCGATAAAAAACAGGGAGTTAGTCAATGTGGAATACCGCCTGAAAAACGCAGCAGGCGAATACCGCTGGCTGCTCGACAGCTGCTGCCCTCAATTTAACAGCAACAATGAAATTACCGGGTTTGTCGGCGGCGCTGTCGATATTACCGACCGCAAACAGCTTGAATCGGACTTAAATAAAGCCCATCAGGAAGAGCTGGCTTTAACGACCAAGCTTCAGGAAAGCGATGAGCGATTCAGGCTGATGGCCGACCATGCCCCGGTGTTGATTTGGGTGGCCGATGAATCAGGCCAGTGCATTTATTTCAACAAGCCCTGGTTAACGTTTACCGGGCGCACACTGGAACAGGAGCTCGGTAATCAATGGCTGGAGAGTGTTCACGTCGATGACAGGGAAAACTGCATGCAGCAGTATATGTCGGCGTTTAAGCAAAAGCACCCATTTTGCATCGTTTATCGGCTTAAAAATGTCAGCGGCGAATTTCGCTGGTTTTTCGATTCCGGTGTGCCCCGTTATACCAAGAACGGCGATTTTTCAGGTTATATCGGCTCCTGTATGGATATAACAGAAATGAAGCAAATGGAGGTGGAGCTAAAAGCCACCCGGGATGAAGCGCTTAGGCTATCCGAAGCAAAAAGCATGTTCCTGGCCAATATGAGCCATGAGATAAGAACGCCGATGAATGCGATCATCGGCATGGGCGACTTGCTGGCTGAGACCGGATTGAATATCGAGCAAACCGAATATTTGCGTATTTTTCAGCGCGCGGCGGAATCGTTGCTTAATTTGATTAACGATATTCTCGACCTTTCAAAAATCGAAGCCGGTCATTTAAGCCTGATGAATGAAGATTTTTGCCTGCATCAACTTTTGGAGAGCGTGGCTGATATGTTTGCGCTGCAAGCTCATCAAAAATATATCGAATTAATCATGCAGATTGATCCCGATTTATATAATTACTATGGTGTCGGCGATCCCGGACGCATTCGCCAAGTGTTGATTAATTTTATCAGTAATGCGCTTAAATTTACCGAGCAAGGGGAAATCAAAATAGTTGTTGCCAAGCACCCGTCCTCAAAAAATCATATTCATATTGCGGTGCAGGATACCGGTATTGGCATTCCTGTCGATAAACAGGCAGAGATTTTCTGCAACTTCAGTCAAGTCGATAATTCGCTGACCCGGAGTCATAGCGGCACAGGTTTAGGCTTGGCCATTTGCAAGCAGTTGGCTGAGATGATGGATGGCGAAATCCGGGTTGAAAGTAGCGAGGGCGTCGGTAGCACGTTTCATTTTACGCTCTGTTTGCTGCCTTCCGATTTTAAAAACCTCAGTCCCCAGTTGTTGGTCAACGATGAAGTTGTGTTAGCCAATGATTGTTTTGACGGTAAGCGCATTCTGGTGGTTGATGATAATTCCACGAATTGCCTGATTTTGAATCAAATATTACAGGGCAAAAAAGCGAAAGTAACCGATGTCAGTGGCAGTATGCGGGCTTTGGCCGAGCTGCGACGCACCCATGAGCTGGGCAATGCTTATGACTTGGCAATCATTGATTGCCGCATGCCGGAAATGGACGGCTTTGAATTAGCCGAGCGCATCAGGGCGACTGAATATCTGGTGAATTTGCCGGTGGTGATGTTAACGTCGGACGGACGGATACATCATCAAGGTTTGGCAAATACCTATAATTTTGCGGCCTATTTAACCAAGCCGGTCAAGAAAGGCGAGTTGTTGAACGTATTGCATAATATTTTTAATGCCTCGAAAACCGTGGGCGCTGAAACAGCCGACGAAGCATCGTCCAGACATGGCAGCTATCGGCCTTTACATATTCTGCTGGTTGAAGATAACGAAGACAACCGCACCCTGATTAAATTTTATTTAAACAAAACCGAGCATCAAATCGATTTTGCCGAGAACGGCAAAGTTGCAGTCGATAAATTTAAAGTCAAGCGTTACGATCTGGTATTAATGGATATTCAAATGCCGGTACTCGACGGCTACAGCGCAACCGCGCAGATTCGGGCGCATGAACTTCAGCATCATTTGGAGCGCACTCCGGTTCTGGCGTTAACGGCCTACGCTTTAAAAGAGGAAATGGAGAAATGCCTGAAAGTCGGTTGCGATGCGCATCTGACCAAACCCATCAAAAAGGACAAACTGTTAGCCATCATTAATGAGTATAGCTTGGTTAAACCTGCCGCTAATGCTGAGCCGGAATTGCATATCGACCCGGATTTGTTGCCGCTGATTCCTAATTACCTGAAAAACAGGGAAAGCGATATTCAAGCCATGCAGCTGGCATTGGCTGAGGGTGATTTTGAACTGATACAACGCTTAGGCCACAGCATGAAAGGCTCTGGCGGCGGTTACGGTTTGGACAAGATCAGCGCTTTCGGTCAACAGCTTGAGCATCAGGCCAAGCTTTCAAATCGCGAAGCCGTTCGGGAGCAAATTGAAGAATTGCAGCAATATACGGTGATGCTTAGGCAGCGATTTGGGGATGCAGGAGCAGTCTAGCGGTGTGCATAGTTCCATTTTCTAACTGCCGAGTCGTTAGAAATAAAGTAAAATAACCGCTTTTAAAAACATCACTCTGTAGAAATTACGCAGACAGCAAAGGTACACATGAAGAATTATAAAATCGCAGTGCTAGCCGGTGACGGTATCGGCCCGGAAATTACCCGGGAAGCCATCAAAGTTCTCAAGCTTATTGAAGAGCGCAACGATGTTACTTTTGAGCTGATGCCCGCAGCTTTTGGAGCCTGCGCCTATTTTGAATTTGGCGATGCGTTTCCGCAATCGACCAAGGATATTTGCGACCAGGCCGACGCCATTTTAAAAGGCCCGATAGGTTTGAGCCACGAGCAATCCAAAGCTATTCCGATTGATAAACAACCCGAACGCGGCGCGCTGCTGCCGATGCGTCGCCGTTACAACACCTACGCAAACTTCCGGCCGGTTTTCCTGCCCAAAGCCTTGGCCCATTTCTCGCCGCTGAAACCTGAAATCATCGGCGAGGGTATCGATATTATTATGGTTCGGGAACTGGTCGGCGGCTTGTATTTCGGCAGCAAAGAAACCGGCATTAACGAGCAGGGCTTGCGTTATGTCAAAGAAACTCTGGAATACGATGAACACCAAATCAGCCAGATTCTGCATCAGGCGTTCAAACTTGCCAGCAAGCGCAAGAAAGTGCTGCACAACATTCACAAAAGCAATGTGCTTAAATCCAGCGTGTTGTGGAATGAAATTCTGGACGAAGTGGCTAAAGGCTATCCCGACGTGGAAGTTATTCACCAGCTGGTCGATTCGGCCGCGACCAACCTGTGCCTGAAGCCCACCCAGTTCGACGTGATGGTCATGGAAAACATGTTCGGCGACATCCTCAGCGACCAGGGCGGCGGTATCTTAGGTTCTCTGGGTTTGATGCCTTCCGCCTGCATCGGTGATGAAAAAGCCTACTACGAGCCGTCGCATGGTTCAGCTCCCGACATTGCCGGGAAAAATATCGCCAATCCGTATTCGATGATCGGCTCAGTTGCGATGATGCTGGAAAACAGTTTCGATATGGCCGCAGAAGCCAAGAATGTCTGGGCGGCGATGCAAGGCGTGTTCGGCGACGGCTACTCAACTGCCGACCTGTCCAGGCCGGGCAGCGGTGTTACCATGATCAGCACCGAACAGTTTGGCGACAAGGTTGTTGAAAAGCTGAGGCAGATGCCGAAAGTGAATTGATGAGGAAAAAGGAGTGCAGGCTTTGCCTGCAATACGCGATGTTATTGCTCTCAGGCAAGCGAAGCTTGCACTCCTGTTACATGGTAAATCTACCTTACTGGCTCATAATTTCAGCCAATCCTTATACTCAGATAGGGTCATAATCGGTGGTGCATGAAAACTAGATTTAATATCGAGAATATCAGCATCGCCTGTCACTAATACATCCGCTTGCCCAACCACTGCAAGAGTTAAAAACATCTGGTCTGCTGGATCACGAATGATAGGTAAACCGTCTGGAACGTGATCAATGATGATCGTTTCAGCATAAGGCAAAAAATCGGCAAGTAATAATGCCTGTTCAGTCTTACTGAGTTTAAATTTAGGGTAAGTTAGTACTCGGATTAACTCGCTTACCGTGTCTTTACTTGCCAATGGCTTGATATGCGCGGCTTGCCAACTGTGACGCAACCACGCCATTTGTTGTTTGGAAAACAATAACGCTGAAATAACACAATTCGTATCCAACACAACGCGCTGACTCATACCGAGTCTTGCCTTGCCCACTGAATCGCATCACAAATGTCCTGCTCATTAATGCCTAATGCTTCGAGCTTAGCGCGAACCGCATCTGCCTGTTGAATCCTAACGGGCGTGAGAACAATCCGCCCTGACTCTACCGCTACATCATAATATTCCGTCTTGCCAACCGACATGACCACTGATTTGGGTAGAGTCAGTTGGTTTTTACTGGTTAATTTCGCTAACATGACAACCTCCAAAGTAATGAAGTAAGATTATATTACTAAAAAGGCATGTTGCACATTTTTTAAAACCGGGTGGTTCGTCCCCAATTTTTTTGGGGGGAAGCATACGCTTATAATTCATAGGGTTGTATCCCCTAATTAGGGGATATGGCAGCTAAAGCCCCGGTTTTCGTAATATTTTTTAGGCGGAAATGGGAGGCGTATGCTGATATTACTAACTTTTTGCGGCACTCGTTGCCGGAATGTGCGGTTTTTTTTGCTAAAGTCGCTCTTGCAAATGTATGGATATATCAATACATTAAGATAAGTAATGACTGAATTAAACGGAATTACTACTGATCCACAATTATGCGGTGGTCGTCCTTGCATTCGCCATATGCGCATTAGGGTAAAGGATATTCTGGACTTATTGGCAGCGGGCGCCAGTACAGAGGAAATACTGGAAGACTATCCCTATCTTGAGGCGGGTGACATTAAAGCCGCCCTGGAATACGCAGCGCATCAGATGGATCATTCAATTTTGAGTGTTGCCTGATATGCGATTTTTAGTAGACGCACAGCGTGTGTGTTGGGTTACGGCTAACGCCTAGCCCAACCGGGTGCGATTCAAACTGATGTGAAATCCTGATTTCGCTAGTTCCCAAGCTGGATCTCTCGTCGTTATACACAACCCTGTCCCAGAGTCGTCATACCGGCATGGACGGTAACTTGACAGCTAAGCAAGAGTTTGATCGAAGCGAAGTGCCAGTCGATAGCTTCACATCCATGTGACT
>CAMAUL010000100.1 GCA_945861405.1 Candidatus Methylobacter oryzae
GATGCTAGTCCATGGCTTCACATCCATGTGACTGGATTCCGGCATAACCCACAGGGATGTGGGGAATGCAGATATTGCAGGAGCAAATATCTGTCCCTGCCAGAATGACGAACTTTTTAGCGCTGGCTGAAGCATCTAGCTAATCAAGATCATTTATATGACTTAAAGGCCAATCTGGATGAACGGCAGATTTATTTGAGTTCGGAAATTGATGCGCTTGCCAAAGTCTATTTCAATCCAACCACGCAAATGACCGCCCGGACACAGTCGCAGTTATACAGCTTTATTGATCCTGCGGTTGACCGTTACAAAGCCATTGAGACAGATGATGAAAAGGAAGAGTTCAAAAAAAGCCTGCGCACATGGACAAATCTGTATGCATTCCTTGCTCAGATTATGCCTTTTTGTGAACCGGAATTTGAAAAGTTTTACGCTTACGCCAAACTACTACTGACCAAACTACCCAAGCGTGACTTGGCCGAGACTATGAAGCTGACGGATGAAGTGGCTATGGAATATTACCGTCTGCAAAAAATCAAGGATGGTTCCATTGATTTAATTATCGGCGAGCTAGGTGATCTGGATGGATTTACTGAGGCGGGAATCAAACGCGTCAAGGAAAACAAGGCGGCTCTATCCGAAATCATTGATGTATTAAATGACCGCTTCGGCACCGAGTTTGAAGAAGCAGACCGGCTTTTCTTTGCTCAGATCGAGGCCGAGTTGATAGGCGACGCCACCCTTCAAATACAGGCTAAAGTTAATCAACTGGACACCTTTAAATATGCCTTTGAAGCGATGTTTATTGACAAACTGATTGAGCGAATGGATCAGAATCAGGATATATTTGAAAAAATACTCGAAAATCAATCGTTCGGCGGTCTGGTAAAAGAGCTGATGATGAAGAAAGTGTATGCAAGGTTGAATGAAGAAGTGGAATAACGCACATAATTCCTGCCTTCTCTTTTAAAACAACATTTACCTATAAAGAAATTACGGGGAGTTATTGCTACCTCTCCCAAAAGTCATGTACAGCTAAGCGGAAACCGGATTTGGGATCTATACCCATATCACGCCGGTAAATCTCGATCAGACTTATCGGAAATACCAGCTACGCAATGCTCCGATGCGACTATTCGTCCGTGAATATGCCAGACACCATGTCTAAGTCTATTTTCGCTCAGCGAATTTCATCCAACGCAAGCGGTTGGCGTTGGCGACCACGGTCACGGAGGACATCGCCATAGCCGCACCGGCAATCATCGGGTTTAATAAAACGCCAAATAGCGGATACAACAAACCTGCTGCAACCGGGATGCTGACGGTGTTATAAAAAAACGCACCGATCAGATTTTGTTTGATATTGATGACCGTGGCTTTGGATAATTCAATGGCTTCAGGCACTTTGAGCAGGGAGCCTTGCATAATAACCACATCGGCACTTTCAATAGCGACATCGGTTCCGGTGCCTATGGCAAAACCGACATCCGCTTGCGCCAATGCAGGCGCATCATTAATACCGTCGCCGACCATGCCGACTATTTCGCCAGCCAGTTGCAATTCCTTAACCACCTCGGCTTTATTCTGGGGCAGCACCTGCGCCCGCACCTCCAAAATCCCTGCCTGCTTGGCGATAGCATGGGCGGTGATTGGATTATCCCCGGTCACCATAATGATGCGCACGTCTTGATTTTTTAGCAGTTCTACCGCATAGGCCGAATCCTTTTTGATCGGATCGGAAACGGCGATAATGCCAGCGATTTTGTTATCTACAGCCAGCAACATCGGCGTTTGCCCTAAGGCCGACAGTTTTTCCAGTCGGCTGTTATAGCGGGTAAAACTGACCCCTTGCTCATCCATTAGCGCCTTGTTACCGAACAACACGCGCCGCTCATTAATCATAGCCATTACCCCGTGACCTGCGACCGCTTCAAATTGTTTCACTTTTTCCAGCTTAATTTGCCTGTCTTCTGCCGTCGCCAAAATAGCTGCCGCCAACGGGTGTTCCGAGCCTGATTCAATACTCGCAGCCAATTGCAATACATGTTCTTCGCTGATGTCGCCGATGGCTTCAATGGTCGAAACAGTCGGTTTGCCTTCGGTCACCGTGCCGGTTTTGTCGAGTATCAAGCAGGTCAATTTGCCCGCCGTTTGCAGGGCCTCGCCCTTGCGGATCAGAATACCTGATTGGGCAGCGCGGCCTACCGCAACCATCACCGAAATAGGCGTCGCCAAACCCAAGGCACAGGGACAGGCGATAACCAACACGGTCATCGAGGTGACAAAGGCGTAACCCAATGACGGCTCGGGGCCGAATGCGTACCAAACCAAGAAAGTCAGCACTGAAAACGCGACTACCGCCGGAACGAATACACTGGAAATTTTATCGGCCAGCCGGGCGATTTCGGGTTTACTGCTTTGCGCCTGCCTTACGCTTTTTATAATTTGCGCCAGTGCAGTATCGCGGCCTATGCGGGTTGCGGTAAACAAGAAACTGCCGGTCTGGTTCATGGTTCCGGCTACCACCTCGGAACCCACGGTTTTTTCCACCGGCAGCGATTCGCCGGTCAGCATCGACTCGTCAACGGTGGAATGGCCTTCCAGCAACACGCCGTCAACGGCAATTTTCTCGCCGGGCCGGACTCTTAAGGTTTCGCCTAACCCCACTTGTTCAATGGCAATATCGACTTCTTCGCCATTCCTGATTACGCGTGCGGTGCGCGGTTGCAATCCGATCAGTTGCCGTATTGCGCTGGATGTTTTTCCTCGAGCCAGCGTTTCCAAACCGGAGCCCAAGTTAATGAAAGCCAGAATCATCACAGCGGCTTCAAAATAGGCATGTTTTGCCAGCGACGGCAGGGTATCGTAAAAATCGATAACAATGCAGGAATACAGCCAAGCCGACCCGGTGCCCAGGGCGATCAGGGTGTCCATATTGGCCTGCCCCAGCATTAACGATTTATACGCGCCGCTGTAAAAATGCCAGCCTGAATAGATCAGGATGCTTAAGGTGATTAAAGCGATTTCCGGCCAGACCCACAGACCTGCTTTTGAACCGATTTCAGGCAACCAGTCCAAATGATCGGCCAGCATCAGCGACAGCCCAAAGATTGCCGCCACACCCGCTTTTTTCATCAGCTGCCGGTAGCGCTGCAACTCCTGTTCTTCCTGTTCGGAAGGATCTTCAAAGCCTTCCATCGCCGCCGCATCATAACCGGCGGCTTTAACGGCCTGCTTTAACAGCTCAGGATCGGCATGGCCTTTAACCACGGCAGAATGATCGGCAAAATTAACGCTGACCGAAGTCACGCCGTCAACTGAGGCCAATGCGCCCTCAACGGCGCTGACGCATCCTGCGCAACGCATGCCTAAAATGGATAAGCGCAAATCCTCTGAAGCCGTAGTACTCATTACGATGTCTCCACGGTAAAGCCCGCATCAATAATCGCGTCGGTAATCGCATCCAGGCTGGTTTTTCCGGCATCGAATT
The DNA here is from genome assembly GCA_945861405.1 of Candidatus Methylobacter oryzae. Lineage (GTDB taxonomy): Bacteria > Pseudomonadota > Gammaproteobacteria > Methylococcales > Methylomonadaceae > Methylobacter_A > Methylobacter_A oryzae_A. The sequence continues at coordinate 3,491 of CAMAUL010000100.1, forward strand.
CAACGCTAACTTCCTTATCTTTGCTGGATGCATTAACCGACAGCACCCCGTCGATAGCTTTAAGCTTGCCCGTTACATTGGCTTCACAGCCGCCACATTTCATGCCGATAACAGTTAATGATACAAATTCAGTCATTTTAGCCTCCTCTTACTTGATAGAAACCTTGCCTCGCAACGTCTCACTGTTAATGTCTATATATCATACTCGACTGATAACCGATAATCATGGTATAAAACCAAGCTTGCTATGTAGGATTGTGCTTACTGTTAGTCAGATGCCTACGAATATTAAAACCTAAGACCTTAAGTAATTAAAATGGCTGACATTATAATCGGGCGGCAACAGATTTTTGACCAGAAGTTAAATATTTACGCTTATGAACTCCTGTTCAGGGGCAATGATTTTGATCTGAACCAGAAAGAGGGCGCTACGCAAGCGACCAATCAGGTCATTACCGATACCATTTTAGAGCTTGGCCTCAACACCATCGTGGGGCCTCACAAAGCTTTCATTAACTTTACGACGCAAAACATCCTCGACAAAACGCCTTTACACCTCCCTAAAGACAGGATTGTTATTGAAGTCCTCGAAAATGTTGAAATTGACTCAAGAATCGTCGCCAACTTAAAAGAATTGTCAAAACTCGGCTATATCATTGCCTTGGATGACTTTGTCTTTTCCGATGAATGGACGCCGCTGGTGGAATTTGCCGACATTATCAAACTGGATATTATGGAGATGGGCGAAACCAAAACACGTGAGTTGATTACCCGTCTCAAACCCTACAACGTGCAATTGCTTGCAGAAAAAGTGGAAACCTACTCCGAGTACCAATACCTCCTCGAATTAGGTTGCCATTATTTCCAAGGTTTCTTTTTCAACAAACCCAATATAGTTTCCGGCAAACGCGTGAGCGTCAATCAAACGTCTGCCATTCAATTGTTAAATACTGTTAACAACCCGGACGTTGAATTTGAAGACCTGACCAAGATAGTATCCCTGGATGTCGGACTCAGTTATAAACTGCTGCATTATATAAATTCCGCATTTTTCGCGCTACCCAATAAAGTCTCATCCATTAACCATGCAATTTCCTATCTGGGGCTTAAGGAAATAAAGCGCTGGATAAATATTTTAACGCTGGCATCCTTATCCAACAAGCCGGAAGCGGTCATGCAAAACGCATTAATACGCGGTAAAATGTGCGAGGAACTGGCTGGTCTGAGCGGCAATAAATCAGACAATTTTTTCCTGATAGGCATCTTATCAAATCTGGATAGCCTGCTGGATATGCCCTTGAATGAAGCGCTTGGTCAGTTGCCTTTGGCCGATGATATTGTTTCAGCCATACTGGACAAAAATGGACTGGGCGGCGAAGCGCTTAAATGCGTTATTAGCTATGAGCATTGGGATATTTCATCAATATCGTTTAGGGATATTGAGCAAGCCGTCATTGGCGATGCTTATATTCACAGCATAAACTGGGCAAAAGACGTTATGGGCAATATCAATTAACTATGCCGCAAAATACGATCACCAACCAAACTATAGCGTTAGCCGGGATTGCCCAAGCAGCCGCGCTGGTTCAACAACTGGCTACGACCGGCACCGCCGACTCAAGCGCTCTTGAGGCCAGCGTTGGCAGTCTTTTTATTAGCGATGAGCAGGGCGTAGAAAATGTCTTCGGCGGCTTATCCGGCCTGAAACTGGGACTTGAACAGCTTACGGATCAGATGACCGGACTTAAAATCGCCAATCCCGAACAAGCGCGCTATGCCGCCTCGCTGGTGTTTCTGGAAAATCAACTCTCCAAACAACCGGCCATGCTTAAAACTATTTTTGCGGGAATTGATCGCGCTCAGGCACAGTCGGAACATTTCGGCCCGCTGCATGAAAATGTACTGGCAAATCTTGGCGACATTTACCACACCACCATCAGCACCCTGCAACCAAGAATCATGGTTAATGGCGAACAGGAATACTTATCCAAACCCGACGTCGTCAATAAAATACGTGCCTGCCTGTTGGCAGGAATACGTTCGGCCATACTCTGGAAACAATGCGGCGGCACCCGCTGGAAATTCCTGTTCTATCGCAAAAAAATTCAGGCCGAACTGCAAATCCTGCTGCAACGGCTTTAGCCCCCGGCATGACTACCCTTATCGAAGCCGAACATCTGACTCGCTATTACGGCAAACACTGCGCCGTCAACGATGTCAGTTTCACCTTAGCCAAAGGCGAAGTGCTAGGTTTTTTAGGTGCCAACGGCGCGGGTAAAACCACTACCATGCAGATGCTGTGCGGCAATCTCGCGCCCAGCGCAGGGCAAATTAAAATCAACGGTTTCGATTTGCTGGATCAACCCAAAGCCGCCAAACTAAGCTTGGGTTATCTGCCCGATACGCCACCGCTGTACAAAGAACTAACCGTGCAGGAATTCCTGCTGTATTGCGCCCAACTTCACGGCATCGCCAAACAGTCCGTTACCGATGCGATCAATCAGGCCAAAGAGCGTTGCGGCTTAACCGATGTTGCCGACCGACTAATCGCCAATCTGTCCAAAGGTTTCCAGCAGCGGGTCGGCATTGCTCAGGCAATCCTGCATAATCCTGAAGTCATCGTGCTGGATGAACCGACGGTCGGCCTCGATCCGATTCAAATCCGGGAAATCCGCGCGTTGATACGGGAACTCGGACAGGATCACGGCATCATCCTGTCCACCCATATCCTGACCGAAGTGCAGGAGTCCTGCACTCATGTGCAAATCATTGATCGGGGACAGCTGATCCTGAACGAAACCATAGCCGGACTTAACCGGCAAATGGATGGCGGCACGCTGCAAATCGCTACCCGGCTGGCACCTGACATCAACAGCTTATTGACCATACCCGGCGTCAGCTCTATCGAAACCATTGCAGCAAACCGGATTAAAATTCACCACAGCGTTACCACCAACCCAACCGAACAAATCGCCGAACGGATTATTGCCGCCGGATGGGGGCTACAGGAACTGACCCCGGTAACAAGGACGATGGAAGATATTTTCATCAGCTTAACCAAAGAGCATCGCGAGTTATGATCATACAGCCGTTAAAAAATAGAACACGGATGACACGGATTTGACTGATAAACACTGATAAAATGGAACTGCTTCATAAAGACATTACAGATCAAATTATTAATGCATTTTATAAAGTGTATAACGAACTTGGCTCCGGCTTTTTAGAGAAGGTTTATCAGAATGCATTGTTTCTTGAGTTAATTGCATTGGATTTATGTTGTGAAAAACAAAAACAGATAAAGGTGCATTATAACGGGCAAATTATTGGTGAATATTTTGCAGATTTAATTGTAAATGACCGTGTAATTATTGAATTGAAGGCATCAGAATCATTAGCGGAAGAGCACGAGTTACAGTTGATCAATTATCTCAAAGCAACAGAAATAGAGGTTGGACTACTTTTGAATTTCGGTAAAAAGCCGCAGTTCAAAAGAAAACTATTTACGAATGATAAAAAGAAAATCAAAAAATCTGTTTAAATCCGTCTAATCAGTGTCATCCGTGTTCTATTTATTCAAATTAGCATCTACTGAGTAATCACTATGATTTTAACAATTGCTTCCCGCGAATTCAGATCCCTGTTTTTATCGCCGATGGCCTGGACGATATTAGCCATCCTGCAATTCATCCTGGCGTTCCTGTTTTTAACCCAGGTTGAAGCCTTCACCGAGCTCCAGCCCAAGCTAGCTTCCATTGAAGGTGCGCCCGGTTTGACCGATATTATCGTGCCGCCGTTATTCGGCAATGCGGGCATTATTCTTTTGCTGGTCACGCCGCTATTAACCATGCGTTTGATCTGCGAAGAACGCCGCAACAAGACTCTGTCTTTGCTGCTGTCAGCTCCCGTTTCCAATATCGACATCATACTTGGCAAGTATCTAGGCATACTCGGACTGATGCTGCTGATTATTGCGCTGATTACCCTGATGCCGCTCTCCTTGCTGTCCGGTGCCGAGCTGGATATTGGCAAACTGTTTGCCAATATCTTAGGCCTGCTGCTGCTGGTTACTGCGTTTGCCGCGATAGGCCTGTTTATGTCCTGCATCGCCGGGCACCCGACTGTTGCCGCGATGGGTACCTTCGGTATGTTGCTGCTATTGTGGATTTTAGACTGGTCGGTCGGCATGAACGATCATCGTAGCGAACTGTTTGAATACCTATCGATTCTCAGGCATTTCCAGAACATCCAAAGCGGCCTGATCAGCACGGTCGATGTCAGTTATTTTTTGCTGTTTACCGCCACCTTCATCGCGCTAAGCATCCGCAGCCTCGATAACGACCGGTTGCAAAAATGAAAATATCGCCGCATAAACACCAGCAAATCCGCTTAAAAAACGGGCTGATCACCCTGGCTTTATTGTGCCTGCTCGGCGCACTGGCTTGGTTAAGCACCCGCTATCATGCAGAAACCGACATAACCGCCAATGCAGGCAACAGCTTGTCCCAAGCATCGCAAAAACTGCTGGAATCGCTGCCCGATAAGATACAGCTCACCGCCTATATTAAAAAAGACCCGTCGCTAAGAAGCCAGATTGCCCAATTGGTCGCCCGCTATAAACGCCATAAAGCCGATCTGGCGCTGACCTTTATAGACCCCGACTCTGACCTAAAAAAAACCCGCGAATTGAATATAGATGCAGCGGGCGTCATTATTGTCGAATATCAGGGCCGTAGCGAAAAACTGAACTTTATCGACGAATCATCGCTGACCAATGCGCTGCTTCAACTGGCGAACGCCGATGAACGTTGGGTCACCTTCCTGTCCGGTCACGGCGAACGCTCCCCGGACGGCATCGCCAATTTCGATTTAGGTCAATTCGGCAAGGATCTGGATCGGCGCAAAATAAAAGCTCAAGCCATCAATCTAGCGACCATGCCGGATATTCCAGGCAACTCTGCATTGCTGGTGCTGACTGCACCTGCCGTGCCGTTGCTGGCAGGCGAACTTGATCTGGTCAAACGCTATATCCGGCAAGGTGGAAACTTGCTGCTGTTAACCGATCCGGGCAATCACCATCTGGATGCCATTGAACAGCTCCTGGGTTTACGCCAGCTGCCGGGAACCCTGGTAGACAGCAAGTCCAAGCTTTACGGCATCAACGACCCCAGCTTCGTGCTCGCCAGCGACTATCTGCCGCATCCGATCACCCAGGGTTTTCAGACCATAACCGTTTATCCCGTTACCGCTGCATTGGAAATTAGCGATGAAACGGATTTTCAACCCGCAGAGTTGCTCAAAAGCGCCGCGCAATCGTGGACGGAAACCGGCCCCATCGCAGGGAAAATTGCTTTTGATGCCGATGGCGACGAAAAGCAAGGCCCGCTTGCCTTCGCCTATGCCTTAATCCGCCCTTCGACAAGCTCAGGACAGATTCTTTCGATAAATTCTGGACAGCCCCTTCGACGGGCTCAGGACAGGCCCGAACAGCGCATCGTCGTTGTCGGTGACGGCGACTTCCTATCCAACGCCTATATCGGCAATGTCGGCAACCTGGACATGGGACTGAGAATGATCAACTGGCTGATACACGATGACCGATTTATCGACATCCCGGCCAAAATCGCAACCGATAAAAGCCTGCAACTAAGCCAAATCAGCGTCGCCGTGATCGGCTTTAGCTTTTTGGTAGTCATACCGTTGCTGTTGATGGGTACGGGCTTTTACATTTGGCGTAAACGCAAGCAGCGTTAAAGTAAGCTTGGCAAATAAGTTAGTTAGGTGAGCTTTGTTAACCCAACCCACCATTCAACGTCTGCTAAATGGTGGTTATGTATGATTGATTATTTTCGTTGTCCAGCTATTCGGGTAACGAAACCATGTATATAAAGTTTAGCAATAGCATAGTCATACTTAGCATTATATTTCTTACTTTCCAATAAGCCAATATCCTTTAAGCGCTTTACAAAAGCCTCAAAAGGCATTGGTGGTTGGTTATTGGCTATGGTTTTTTGCCAAATTTCCTTTAATACATCTTCTTTAAATAAAGATTTTAATGTACTAATGTTATTAAAAAATTCGGATAGGTCAGGATATTCATTTCTAATGGCATCACAACGCTCTATAGACGCAGCATCTAAGCCGTCAGTTAAAGAATTCCAACGTAATAAATGATCGCTAGGCGCATTTTTTCCTTGTTTTTGCTCTAACTCCACTTCTCTTGCTTTTCTTAATAAAATGGTCAATGAGCGTGGATAAGTGTTACCACTTGAATCGGTTAAACTTGAATAAACCCATTGGGCAACATAAGCATTTTGGCTTTTTCGTTGACGTAATCCCCAAAGTGGCGATAAGGCTTGCCGTAAAGTTTCTTCATCACTCTCGTCTAATTCATTATCAGCTAAAGGTAGAACACGATTAGCAAAGGTTTTGAACTGTGTTGAACCTCCGATAGCAAGGCGATAAGCCAAGCGAAAGAAATCTCTTTTCCCCCATTGTAGATTCAAGGTGCGCTCATCACCAAAATGGCTTTTATTGGTAAAAACTAAATTACTCCAAATATCTTCGCGTAAAAAGATTTTAAACCGAATTTGATAGAAATTCTGATTATTCGCATCGTAAACCAAGCGCATTAGGCCACCTAAGGCTTCTTGTTGCCAAGGGCTATTCTCTTGAATATCTTGATCTAAGTCATCATAAAGTAACCATATTTTTTGATTATGTTCCTTAAGATAAAGATTAAGCTGTGTCATCGCATCACGACAATAACCATTAAGGATTGAATCCGTTGCAAACTCTAATAGTTTTGTCGTATGAGTTGAATTCCACTGTTCATTATTTTTAGGATCGAAGTTATATGTTAAACGCGAAATCAAAGATTTTAATTTTGCTTTTTTTAATATTTCTATGAAGGGTTCATACGATTGATAAATACGAATGACCGCATAAGCCCTCCATAAAGATAGCCAGTCTGTATTATTACCACTCAATTTTTTTTGAATATCTGAAAAAATATCCGCAGTTGGTCTAAAGGTACTACTATTGCCATGCCCTGATAGGATTTTGACATTATCCAAACGTCCCCGTGAGCGCTTTTCAGCATTTTCTCTGTGTTGTGTAAAGAGAGTATATAAAGTCGACTTCCCCGTCCCTTTACGCCCTCTGATAACCCAGACTTGATCGTCCAAACAGCGCTCAAAGTCAGCTGTTTTTTGAAAGATTGCATCAAAATCTGCATCCAAAATACTTGCTGCGTCGCGTTCTGGAAAATTTAAGGATTTGATTAGCTCTAATCGATTTGATTCCGCCAATATCACTGCCGTTTCTTCAATACCGCCGATTTCTAATAGATTATTTGCTAACGGTGCGTAATAAGGCAAAGCAGTTTCTACAGGAAATTGATAACTACCTGCAATATTTGGATGATAGGGAATAGAAATAGGCTCTTCACCTTCATGTAAGTCTAAATAAGGCTTGATTCTTTTTACTAAGGCAGTGTAACAAAATAAATATGTCGTTTTATGTAAGTAGTGCTATGTTTACAGGATGGACAATACTGCAATCAAAATGCGTTTCGAAAAACTTACCCCCTATCTTGATGAACGGTTACGCCGTTTAGTAGCGGGTGCGGAAGCA
>CAMAUL010000101.1 GCA_945861405.1 Candidatus Methylobacter oryzae
TGGATAACGGCGAATATCCCAAAGGCATTAAGGTCACTGATGCCGAAATGGAGGCGCTTAAACTAGATCGACATGCGTTCCATGGTGAATGGAATTATACGATTTCTCCTTAAATCCTTTTGATAGAGTTATTTTGTTACAATGCCTTAGTGATAAAATGAAAAAATATCATGATTTGTAAAACAAGAAATGCCCACTAAACTCATTATCCAACTTGTTCAATTTAACCAACTAGGTTATTATTAGCTCATGGAAAAACAAACACCTCACTGCAAGCTGTCAATCGTTAAAGCCATGATCGATGCGGGAAGTGTGCGTGCAACGAAAGCTGCTCGCGAAGGTGCTACTGCGTTAGGATTTGATTTTGACAGCATGATTGCTGTTGTGATGACGCTTACTCAAGCCGATTTCCATAAGAGCATGACCACTCATGCTGATCGCCGAATTTGGCAAGACGTATACCGGCCAATCACGCCAGCTGGCGAAGTATACCTGAAACTAACAGTTATAGATGATGTACTCATCGTATCCTTTAAGGAGCTATAAATATGAAATGTCCGACCTGTGCAATAGCAGAACTGGTGCATGACACCCGCGACATGCCCTATACCTACAAAGGCGAATCGACTATTATCCCCGCAGTAACCGGCGACTTCTGCCATGCCTGTGATGAATCCATTTTGAATGTAGTTGAATCGCAGCGTACTATGAATCTTATGCTGGAATTCAACAAACAGGTGAATGCGTCGATTGTCGACCCGGGATTCATTGCCAGCGTCCGCAAGAAGCTCGCGCTTGACCAGCGGGAAGCTGCCGAGATTTTCGGTGGCGGGGTCAATGCCTTCTCACGCTACGAGGGTGGCAAGACCAAGCCGCCATTGGCGCTAGTGAAGTTGCTCAAGATACTTGACCGTCACCCTGATCTGCTGAACGAAATCAACCCGTAAGGGCGGGCGCACTAGCGATAGCGTAATGCGCCGAAGTTTATGCATCCCAACGGAGGAATACGTTATTGCTATTCCCTGCGAGCTAAAAACGTGCAAGACATCCTACCTACTATCTTAATAATCACAACAGCGGAAAACCAGAACCATGAACACCCATCCAGTCGAAGCAGCACCTTCTAGCGACATCTTTTCCTCGACCTTTTTGATCGGCAATGTCGGCGCGCCGTTTGTCATCGGACTGGCGGTCGGCTATTTCACCAAGAAAATGTTGCGCACCGCTTTATTTTTGGGCGGGACAGTCATCGTGCTGCTGTTCGTTGCGGAGTATTACGACATCATCGATATCACCGATGAAAGGCTGCAACATGCCGCCACTGCCGCCACGGAAGCGGCAAAAAGCTCCGGCGGGTTTCTGGTCGATCGCCTGACCAGCATTACCAGCAAGGGCGTCAGCGGGGTCGGCGGCTTTTTTGTCGGCTTCAAGCTGGGCTGATTTATTAACTTAAAAAATCATTTCGTCCACAAAAAACACGAAAAGCACGAAAATATCCAAAGAGATACCAAACTGTAGATTGTCACCCAATGGGTAAGTAACAGATTCAAATCAACGTACTGATTTATTTCGTGTCTTTCGTGTTTTTCGTGGATAAATCGCCATTTTTAGGATCAACAGATTATGACACCCACCACCCTCTTTAAATGCCTGGCCGATGAAACCCGCCTGCGCTGCGTAGTTTTGCTGCATAAACAAGGCAGACTTTGTGTTTGCGAGCTGACCCATGCGCTGGATTTATTGCAGCCCAAAATTTCCCGCCACCTTGCGCAATTGCGCCAAAGCAACCTGCTGTTGGACAGCCGCGAAGGGCAATGGGTGTATTACCAAATCAATCCTGAATTACCGGCCTGGACATTCGAGATCTTAGATGCTGCCGCCAAACAGTTCGCGACCCATGCCAAGCAGCAAGAAGACAACAGCAGGTTGCAAGCGATGAGCGCTCGCCCCGATATGACAAAGTATTGCGGCTGAATTTTTTTGCCTTATAATATTCGTTTATTCGAATATATAAATGCGAGGAGTAAGCCATGTTAAACGTTCTGATCTTGTGTACCGGGAATTCCTGCCGAAGCATCCTGGGCGAGGCGCTGATTAATCATCTGGGCGGCAGCGGGTTTCGGGCTTTCTCCGCCGGCAGCCATCCAACCGGCAAGGTCAACCCCAACGCGCTGGCGACCCTAGTCCGCCACGGCATTCCAACCGAGGGATTTACCAGCCAATCCTGGGATGAATTCGACGACAAAAACATCGATATTGCAATTACCGTGTGCGACAACGCTGCCGGAGAAGTGTGTCCGGTTTATCTTCTGGGTGCGATCCGGGCGCATTGGGGCTTGCCCGATCCGGCCCATGTCACCGGCAGCCAGGAAGTCATTGAAGCGGCTTTTGAGGTAACCTACGCAGCCTTGGAAAAACGGATACAACAGATGCTGGCGTTGCCGATTGATACGATGTCCGGGACGGAATTGGCTGAGGCGCTAAACAAAATCGGCACAGAAACCCTTTAAATTCGGGAAGGGACAATCATGAATAATCAAGCTGACCACGCACCAAAGCAATTGGGTTTTGTAGAGCGGTTTTTGACCCTATGGATATTTACAGCCATGGCGGTCGGGGTCGCACTGGGCTATTTTGTCCCCAGTTTCACCCAGTGGCTAAACCGCTTCCAGGTAGGAACCACGTCCATGCCCATCGCTATCGGCCTGATCTTGATGATGTACCCACCGCTGGCTAAGGTGCGCTATGAGGAACTGCCTAAGGTCTTCAAGAACACCAAGATCCTGCTGCTGTCCCTGATCCAGAACTGGATAATCGGCCCGGTGCTGATGTTTGCGCTGGCTGTCATCTTTCTTCGGGATTACCCTGAATATATGGTTGGCCTAATCATCATCGGTCTAGCCCGCTGTATCGCAATGGTTCTGGTCTGGAACGAGTTGGCTGAAGGCGATAGCGAGTATTGCGCCGGTTTGGTGGCATTCAACTCCATCTTCCAGGTGCTGTTCTTTTCTATTTATGCCTATGTTTTCGTCTCCGTTCTGCCCGACTGGTTAGGCCTAGCTTCCGGCCTTGAAGTTCAGGTCACCATACTTCAAGTCGCCAAGAGCGTGATGATTTACTTAGGCATCCCGTTTTTCGGCGGCATGTTTACGCGCTTTTTTCTGGTACGGCGCAAGGGTTTGCAGTGGTATGACGAAACCTTCATACCCAAAATCAGCCCGGTTACGCTGATTGCGCTGCTGTTCACGATACTGGTCATGTTCTCGCTCAAGGGCGAAACCATTGTGCAGCTGCCGCTGGATGTGGCACGCATCGCCGTGCCATTGGTTATCTACTTTCTGGTCATGTTCCTGGTTACGTTTTATATGTCGGCCAAGGCCGGAGCCGGTTATCGCATCAGCGCCACGCTGTCGTTTACCGCAGCAGGCAACAACTTCGAATTAGCCATCGCAGTGGCCGTAGCGGTTTTCGGTCTGCAATCCGGGCAAGCTTTTGCCGCAGTCATCGGCCCGTTGGTGGAGGTTCCGGTATTGATCGGATTGGTCAAAGCGGCGCTTTATTTCAGGCACAAATGCTTCTCGCCTTCGGGGGACGAGTAGCTGCGAAACCTCGGCATGTCACGATAAGCCCTGTAGTCGGAATAAGACCATCCAAGCTCACATAGGGCGGAATAGCGATAGCGTATTCCGCCCTATGTGCCGACTTCTCCATGCGTCGCAATACGCTACGCTATTGCGCCATACATATTACGCCTTACCGCGTTGTTGATTACGCAATAACTCAGCAAATTCATGCATTGGTACGGGTTCGCTTTTGATAAAACCTTGATAACTATCGCAGCCTTTTGCCTGCAAAAATGCCAGTTGCTCCAGCGTTTCCACGCCTTCGGCCAAGACCTTAAAGCCCAGAATATGCCCCATAGCAACAATGGTCGCGGCAATCTCCATGTCATCCGTATGAAAAGGAATATCGTCGATAAAACTCTTGTCAATTTTCAACACATCCAGCGGGAAGTGTTTAAGATAACCCAGCGTGAAAAGCCGGTGCCAAAATCATCAAGAGCAAGACGAACGCCTTGATCGCGGAGATTATTAAGAATGGCTATGGCGTTATCCATGTTTTCCATCAAGCCGCTTTCGGTTATTTCTAATTCCAATTGTTTGGCTGGAAAACCGGTTTCTTCCAGCACCATAGCCACCAACGCACAAATGTCGCCACGTCGGAATTGGTGCGGCGACACATTGACAGCTAATGTTAATGGCGGTAAATCCGCATCCAGCCAAAGGCGACCTTGCCGACAAGTTTCGCGTAATACCCAGGCGCCAATCTCCACAATCAAACTGCTTTCTTCGGCAATGGGAATAAAACGTAGCGGCTGAATCAGTCCTTCCTCAGGGTCTTGCCAGCGCACCAATGCCTCGGCACCGACGATGCGACCACTGATTATATCTACCTGCGGCTGAAAGAAAACGCGCAGCTCTTGTTGATCAATCGCACGGCGCAACCGTGTTTCCAACGCTATACGCTTTTTGGCAACGAGCGTTAGCTCTTCGGAAAAATAGGCGAAACAGCCGCGCCCTGCGTCTTTAGCCTGATACAACGCGGTATCGGCATGATCCATCAGCGCCTCAGGACTGTCGGCGTGTTGCGGGTACAGGCTAATACCAATGCTGGCACCAATCTGGATGTTGTCGCCCTGGGTCAGACAAAAAGGCTTAGTTAAATCGGCGATGATTTCTTCAGCTACCTGTGCCGCATCTTTCGACTGGGCAATATCTTCCAGCAACACGACAAACTCATCGCCACCCAAACGGGCCACCATATCGACATCGCGTAATCTTGCGCTGATGCGAGCGGCGACTTGTTGAAGCAATTCGTCGCCTGCCAAATGCCCCAGACTATCGTTAACTGCCTTAAAGCAATCCAGATCGAGCATCAGTAAGGCCAGTTGCCTGCCGTCGCGTCGCTCCATACTAATCCCGTGCTTTAGCCGTTCTTCCAATAGTCGGCGATTAGGTAGCTCGGTGAGCGGATCATAAAAGGCCAGTTGCTGAATTCTCTGATCAGTCGCTTTGCGCTCGGTAATGTCGGTATGGGTGCCGACATAATGAGAGGTTACGCCATCGCTGTCTTTTACCGCAGTAATGGATAACCATTTGGGATAAATTTCGCCATTTTTGCGTCGATCCCAAATTTCTCCCTGCCAGCTGCCGGTATCCAGAAGACACTTCCACATTGCCGCATAAAAAGCCGCATCATGCCGTCCGGATTTGAGCAGGCTTATTTTCTGACCGATGGCCTCTTTTTCGGTATAGCCGGTAGATTCAGCGAAGGCTTTGTTGATCCGTAGAATGACACTTTCCGTATCGGTAATAACCAGGGCTTCCTGAGATTCGAACGCAGTGGCGGCGATGCGTAGATCCATCTCTATTTGCTTGCGTTCGGTGATGTCGCGAATAATGCCGATGAAAAACCAGCTCTCGGACATCTGCCATTGGCTCAATGAAAGTTCCAGCGGGAACTTGCTCTGATCCTTGCGCAGACCTTCCAATTCAACTATTTTGCCTATGATGCGTGACTCGCCGCCGGATGTTACGCGCTTAATACCGGCGAGATGTAGCGCCCGGTATTGATGCGGCATCAGCAGCAACACCGGCAGTCCGATGATTTCGGCTTCCGTGTAGCCGAAGATGATCTCAGCGCTCCGGTTCCAGCTCACAATGGTTCCTGAGCTGTCTATAATGATAATGGCGCCGTAGACGGACTGTACAACCGCCCGGTAGCGCTCTTCACTCTCGCGCAACGCTAGTTCGGTTTGTTTTCGTTCAGTGATGTCCTGCACACTACCCACCATGCGTAACGGTCTGTGTATGTCATCATATTGCAAGCCACCGCTGCCCCGAATGTAACGAATAGTGCCGTCCGGCAGCAGAATACGGAAATCCAGTTCGCGCGACTCTTTCCCAGCTTGGCAACCACTGATCCATTTTTTCATCGAGGCGCGATCATCTCGATGAATCAAATCGAAAAGTGTTTTTACGGAAGGTTCGAATGACTCTGGGTTAACGCCATAAATACGATATGTTTCATCCGACCAATTAACATAGCCGCTCACCAGATCCACAGACCAACTGCCGACATGGGCAATATACTGTGATTCGGACAGCATCCGTTCTTTTTCTTGCAATAATTGTTGTACTTGTTTACGTTCGGTAATATCGATGGCCGAACCGATGTAACCGATAAATACGCCATTTTCACCATAAAACGGCATGCCCTTATCTAGAATCCAATACCAGTCACCGTTCACGCCACGCAGGCGATATTCTGTGGTAATAATTGAGTGAATATCAGTATTTTGATAATAGGCCAAGAAGGCAGTTTCTCTATCATCGGGATGAATCATGCTGATCCATCCCCCATGCGTCATAGCCTGCACCGAATCAAGACCTGCGAAATCAAGCCAGGACTGATTAACAAAAGTAGGCTCCCCCTCGGCATCGGTAATCCAGATCATAATTGGCGAGCTATTGGCCATCCGGCGGAAACGCTCTTCACTTGCCTGTAGCGTAGCCTCGGCTTGCTTCCGTTCGGTGATGTCCCGCAAGACGCTGGCAAAAAACAAGCCTTGCTTTGTTTGAATTGGGCTTAAGCTGATTTCCACATCGAATTCTCTGCCGTCTTTTCGTAGCGCCTTTGCCGTCATATCCACACCCATTGGCCTAGCGACTGCCGCAGCAGCAAATTGCGCCCGCTGTGCCGGATGCGCTGCACGAAAGCGTTCCGGCATCAAGGCTTCAATCGATAGCCCGAGCAACTCGTCAATCGAATAACCCAGCAAGATCTCAGCCTGCTGGTTGACCAAGGTAATAATGCCTTGTTCATCGCTGATCAGCATGGCATCCGGTGTGGCATCGAAGGTAGCTCGCTGAAATATTTCGCCATCTTTCAGCAATTGTTCGGCCTGCTTACGTTCGGTGATATCGGTAAGCGCAATACGTAGTAGCGGATCTCTGTCGTCGGACGTTATCGGCAGACAATTCAATTGAGCAGGGAACTCAGTACCGTCACTGCGTTTGATCGACAGCTCGATAGTCTGCCGTTTGTTGTGCTTCATTATGCCAGAGAAAAAAAGATGCCAATGACCGGCGTCTTCATGGGTAATAAAGGCAGCAATCCGACGGTACAGAAGTTCCTGGCAATCCACGCCAAGCAGCTTGGCGGCGGTCAGGTTAATTTCAGCAATCAGCCCCTGATGTGTGAGAGAAAGGTAGCCTATCGGAGCAAAATCATAGAGCTCCACATAACGGTCACGGGATTCCTCCAGGGCAATATAAGCACACCGCAGCTCATTATTTTGCATCTCCAATTCGATCTGGTGTGCCCGGAGTTCATATAGCAGCTCTTCGGCGGAATGAACCACTGACCCCGTTGCAGGGTCAGTTGCATCAGTTTCTTCTACTAATAGCAGTTCCGGTTCAATTGGTTTTTTGTCCATGAGATATATCCTACTAATTAGATAGGTATTTCGGTTCTCATAGTAAATTAAGTTTCAATTTTGTCAATACTTTTCCTAATTGATTAAATCACACCCAGACCGCTATAAATAATCTATGAACCCTAAACAATTTAGAGGAAATCGGCCTTTTAGTTGCCTTAAATTTGCTAGATTCGATGATTTCGCAAAAAATGTGCATGAGTTCTGGGTCAGAATTTTTCTCCGGTTTCTTCATGCATGATAGTCATAATTTCAGTATGTGTTTTCGCGTGGTGGTATGACCTTGTTTCAGCCATTGCATCGTAGCTGTCGGCAATAGTGATAATACGGGAGGAAATATGGCAAAGCTTCCGCTCACACCCCTTGCCTACATCTGACCTCCATGGATGGAGCGAATGCAGAATGATTGCCTGGAGCAATCACTGCCTTGTAGGCAAAAAAAATGCGGCCAAAAAGGCCGCATTAGAGAAGGATATAACACTCTGAATTCCGAGGAGGAAATTTGCATCTCAAGAGTTGTGCTTATATTAGTAGAAATACGTAGACAATGAAATGTGACATATTGTCGCAGTAGTTTAGTAGGTTATTATTGGCGGGTATTCACGCTTATGAGGATGATAGCTAAATGCCGTTAAGTTACATTTGGAGTGCAGGCTCCGCCTGCTAACGCAAGCGAAGCTTGCACTCCAGCGATCACTATTTCTCATGTGAACTACAAAAATCGCTTAAATTAACAACATTAATCATATCCCCAACTCCTGAATTTTCCGGGTCAAAGTATTTCGACCGTAGCCCAATAAAATAGCTGCTTCGTGGCGTTTACCGTGAGTAAAGTTTAACGCGGCTTTAATCAAAATAGCTTCAACGGCAGGAATGATTTGCTTGGCGATTTCAGCCTCGTTCCCCAGTAACAACTGTTGGTCTATAAAGTTTCTCAGCAAGGCTTCCCAGCCGGTTTCATCCGTATTTTTTTCCGATGAAGTACTCAGCAGCTCGGGCGGCAGGTCGTGCAGATGAATTTCCCTGCCCGACGCCATCACGGTTAGCCAGCGGCAGCTATTCTCCAGTTGCCTGACATTGCCCGGCCAGTCCAGCGTACTTAAAAAAGCCTCTGCTTCGGGTTTTAACACTTTAATTTCGGTGTTGAGTTCGGCAGCTGCCTGGTTTAAAAAATGGCGTAGCAGCAACGGGATGTCTTGTTTGCGCTCCCGTAGCGGCGGGATGTGGATGCGGATCACGTTTAAGCGGTGGAATAAATCTTCCCGAAACCGGCCTTGTTCCACCAGGGTTTCAAGGTTCTGGTGGGTGGCGGCGATAATGCGCACATCGACTTTAACGGAGGCGTAAGACCCGACCGGATAGAATTCTCCGTCGGCTAGCACCCGCAATAAACGGGTTTGCAGTTCGGCAGGCATGTCGCCGATTTCATCGAGAAACAAGGTGCCGCCGTCGGCCTGTTCAAAGCGTCCGGCGCGGCGTGCTTGCGCGCCGGTGAACGCGCCTTTTTCATGGCCGAACAGTTCCGATTCCATCAGGTCTTTGGGAATGGCGGCCATGTTCAGCGCGATAAACGGATTGCCTGCTCTGGGGCTATGGCGATGCAGGGCTTTGGCGACCAGTTCCTTGCCGGTTCCCGATTCGCCGTTGATCAGTACGGTGATGTTGGATCGAGCCAGCCTGCCTATAGCGCGGAATACCTCCTGCATTGATGGCGCTGCACCGATAATTTCCGGCGTGGTTTGCTCTGTCGCATCTAAAGCAACCCCTACCATTTGCTGCTGCCGACTATGAATGCAGGCCCGATGAGCCAGATCGACGACTTCCTTAATATCAAACGGCTTTGGCAGGTATTCAAACGCGCCGCCGTGGAATGCCGAGACCGCGCTTTCCAGGTCGGAATGCGCGGTCATCACAATCACCGGCAGATTAGGATGACTCAGTTGAATCTTGTCCAAAAGTTGCAACCCGTCCATGCCGGGCATACGAATATCGGTAATCAGCGCATCGGGCAGATCGTCCTGCAATGCGACCAGCAACTCGGCCGCATCGGAAAAACTACGGGTGACGATGCCCGCTTTTTGCAGGGCTTTTTCCACAACCCAGCGTATCGATTTGTCGTCATCAATGATCCAGACAGTTTCGGATTTAGTCATTGCAGCCCTCCCCTTGCGCCGTAATCGGTAAGAAAATTGAAAACACCGTATTGCCGGGTTCGCTGCTGCATTCGATCAAACCGTTATGCTGATTGACCAACGCTTGGGCTATCGACAAACCCAGCCCCGTGCCGTCAGCACGTCCGGTAATCATCGGATAGAATATTTGGTTCATCATGTCGGCATCAATGCCCGGCCCGTTGTCGATAATATCGCATTTGACCGCCAGTTTATAACGCTTGCGACCTATCGTTACCTGCCGGTGAATCCGGGTTTTGATGATAATGTTGCCTACGCCATTCAGCGCCTGCACGGCGTTTTTGGCGATATTCAAAATAGCCTGAATCAGCTGGTCTTTATCGATCATTAGCTCGGGAATGCTGGGGTCGTAGTCGGTTTTAACGACAAGGCTACCGCTGGACTCAGCCTGAACCAACTGCCTGACCCGCTCCAGCACTTCGTGGATATTAGCGGCCTTTTTATTAGGCAGTTTGTTCGGCCCCAGCATCTTATCCATCAAGCCTTGCAGGCGGTCGGACTCAGCGATGATGATCCGGGTATATTCCTTGAGTTCCGGGTCGTGCAATTCCAGATCCAGCAATTGCGCCGCGCCGCGCAAACCGCCTAACGGATTTTTGATTTCATGCGCTAAGCCCCTGACCAGCAATCTGGCGGTGTTCTGTTGGGTTAATAAGCGCTCTTCCTTGGAAATGCGCAGATGATTATCCACTTGCTGCAATTCGACCAGAATCTCATTAACCTGCTCATCTTTCAACAACGGCGTAGCGCTAAAGTTGATGGTGATGCTGTGCGTCATGCGATCCAAGGAAAGCTCACGGTCTACCAACGGTTCGGCCATGGTTAGGCATTGTTGTAGATTCATCAACAGCGCAGGATCGGAAGACTTGAATAACTCAGACGCGCCAAGACCCACCAAATGGCGCGAACTGTCGGCAAGCAAAATTTCACCGGCAGAATTAAGGTAAGTGAGGATCAGGTCACGATCAAATAACAAGATAGCGGCGTTAAGGTGATCGAGTATACGTTTATGCATGACTGGTTCTAGGTTGATTAAAGTAAGAACGTTACGGTTAACATAGCAATTTGCAGGCCGGATAGCCAAAACCGGCGCTTCTGCGGGCTTTGTCCAGTTATCCTGCACCATTATTACCCACTCAACTGCACCGGCACGTTATTTTCGCACCATTTTAGCGCATAAAGATTTTTTTGATTCAAGAAAGCATTAAAAGCATACCGTTTGTGAAAGCCACGAGGGTCAGAGGGGGGTGCGATTCAAACTGATGTGGTTATGCTGGTTCCCAAGCTCCAGCTCTCATCTTTATACACAAGTGCCTTCGGGACACCGTCATTCTGGCAGGGATGCCGGAATCCAGTCACATGGATGTGAAGCTATCGACTGGCACTTCGCTTCG
>CAMAUL010000102.1 GCA_945861405.1 Candidatus Methylobacter oryzae
GATGACGATGTTGAGGCAGTCATGCATAAGCTCAATCATCGCCCTCGAAAAACGCTCAACTTTAAAACACCGCATGAGGTATTTTTTTCTGAAAAAGAGAGGGATGCCGCATGATTACTAGGATTGCACTTCGGAGTTGAATCCGCCAATTAAACCTTGCTGCCAATTTTAAAACGCCGTCCTGCATAAATGAACATTCGAGTACGAGAAATTGAAGGCAATGAAAAAGTCGCGGTTCCATTGTACAAACCATATCGCTTTATGCTCGTACCGTGTGCTGTTTTTGCGTTCTATTAAACCATCCTCTTAAGCCGATAAAGCAACTCCAACGCCTGCCTTGGGCTAAACTCATCCGGGTTCATGTCTTCCAGCAAACCCACCGCCGGATGGCATTCCTTCGATGAAAACAAATCCAGCTGATTAACCCCGGTTTCCGCCTGCTGTTCAAAATAGGCGTTATCTTCCAAGTGCCTTAGCTTGGCTTTGGCTTTATCGATCACCGAACGCGGCACACCCGCCAAAGAGGCCACCTGCAAGCCGTAACTTTGACTGGCCGGGCCGTCTTTTACCGCATGCAAGAAAATGATCTTGTCGCCATGCTCCATCGCATCCAGATGCACGTTATGGATGGTTTTTTGTTCATCGGGCAGCGTGGTCAGCTCGAAATAATGCGTCGCAAACAGCGTAAACGCCTGAGTCTCTTTAGCCAGATGATCGGCACAGGCCCAAGCCAGCGACAGGCCGTCAAAGGTGCTGGTGCCGCGCCCGATCTCATCCATTAAGATCAGGCTTTTCGAGGTGGCGTTATGCAGGATGTTGGCGGTTTCCGACATTTCTACCATAAACGTAGAGCGTCCGCTGGACAGGTCGTCAGACGCGCCGATGCGGGTGAAAATCTTGTCGATTGGCCCGCAAGTCAGCGACTTGGCCGGGACATAACAACCGATATGGGCGATTAACACGATCAACGCCGCCTGGCGCATATAAGTCGATTTACCGCCCATGTTCGGGCCGGTAATCACCAGCATCCGGCGCTTGCTGGAAAACGATAAATCATTCGGCACAAAAGGAATATCCGAAACCTGCTCAACGACCAGATGCCGTCCGGCTTCTATCGTGATGCCGGGCTTATCGACCAGCGTCGGCTGCGATAAATTCAAGGTCTCCGCGCGTTCGGCAAAGTTGACCAACACATCCAGCTCGGCCAGCGCAGCAGCGCATTGCTGCAACGGGATTAACGACGCGCCGATGATGTTCAGCAATTCCTCATACAAGGCTTTTTCAAAAGACAGCGATTTTTCCTTGGCGCTGAGCACCTTGTCTTCAAACGATTTCAGCTCCTCGGTAATGTAACGTTCCGCGCCTTTTAAGGTCTGCTTGCGGGTGTAATGCGCCGGGACTTTTTCCGCATGCAGGTTGGAAATCTCAATATAGTAACCATGCACCCGGTTGTAATTGACCTTCAACGTACTGATGCCGGTTGCGGTTTTTTCGCGATTCTCCATATCGATCAGGAATTGGTCGGCGTTCTGGCTTAAGTTGCGCAATTCATCCAGTTCCTGATGGTAGCCGGGGGCAATCACGCCGCCGTCGCGTATCAGCACCGGTGGGTTGTCGATGATGGCCGATTGCAGCAGTTTTAACATTTCAGGCTGTTCGCCGATCTGCCCGCATAGTTGCTCAAGCTGCGGGTTATCGCCGCCGGATAGCGTCTGTTGCAACGCAGGCAGCACCGCCAGCGTATTGCGCAACACCAGCAAATCGCGAGGTCGCGCCGATTTTAACGCGATGCGGGAGCTGATCCGTTCAATGTCGCCTACTTGGCGCAGATGGCCTTGAATATCGCGGTACAACAATACATTCAGCAGGGTATCGATGCAGGCGTAGCGGTTGTTCAGGATGCCGTGATCGCGCATAGGCCGGTTAATCCAGCGCCGCAAACAGCGGCTGCCCATCGCGGTTGCGGTTTTGTCCAACACCCCGAACAGCGTGTATTGCAACTGCCCGGACGGGTGGAAATCCAGCTCCAGGTTACGGCGGCTGGACGCATCCAGCAAAATGCTGTCGTCGCTGTTTTCGGTGCGGATGCCTTGGATATGGGGCAGTGCGCTTTGCTGGGTGTCCTTCACATATTGCAGCAAACCGCCCGCAGCCGCGATCGCGGCAGGCATGTCCTCGCAGCCGTAGCCTTTCAAATCAAGGATGTTGAACTGCCTTAACACCAATTGCTTGGCGCTTTCCGCTTCAAAATGCCAGGGCGGTCTTCTGCACAAACCGCCACGCTGTTTTAAGCTTGCTGGAATCGGCCAGTCCTCGCTAAACAACAGTTCGGCAGGATTAAGGCGGCCGATTTCGCTTAATAACTGGTCGATGGATTCGACTTGCTGCAACACAAAGCGGCCGCTGGTTAAGTCCAGGCTGGCGATGCCATGTTGCGAGTTTGGAAACGAACACACCGCGACTAACAGATTGTCTTTGCGGTCTTCCAATAACGCTTCGTCGGTGACGGTGCCGGGCGTCACGATGCGCACCACTTTGCGTTCGACTGGGCCTTTAGATGTTGCCGGATCGCCGATTTGCTCGCATATCGCGATGGATTCCCCGTGTTTTAACAGCTTGGCAAGGTAGCCTTCAGCCGCATGATAGGGGATGCCCGCCATGGGGATCGGCAAGCCCCCCGATTGCCCCCGGCTGGTCAGCGTAATGTCCAGCAGTTGCGAGGCCTTTTTGGCGTCATCGAAAAACAGTTCGTAAAAGTCCCCCATACGGTAGAACAGCAGGGTATCGGGGTGTTCGGCCTTGATGCGTAAAAATTGTTGCATCATCGGCGTATGCTGATCGGTGGTTTTTTGATTTATACTCATCAGCCTATTTTATCCGAAGTCACGCGAGGTCACATCATGGAGTCTGAATTATTTGAATTGGCCGAGCAACTGGGTCGTAAATTGAAAGCAAACGGCAAAACAATAGCCACCGCCGAATCCTGTACCGGCGGCTGGATTGCGCAAACGATTACCGAAGTGCAGGGAAGTTCAGCTTGGTTCGACCGGGGTTTTGTCACCTACAGCAATGCCGCAAAAATGCAAATGCTGGGGGTCAATTCGCAAACACTGGAAGGCTATGGTGCGGTCAGCGCCGAGACAGCAACCGAAATGGCGGCATGTGCCTTGGCGCACAGCGATGCCGATATTGCCGTTGCGGTGACTGGCATAGCAGGCCCCGATGGTGGAACACCGGAAAAACCGGTCGGTACCGTATTTATTGCCTGGGCTGATAAAAACGGCGTTGCCAAGGTGACCAGAAAGCAATTTATAGGAGACCGGCGGCAAATAAGGGAACAAACGGTGAGAAGTGCTATCGAGGGAGTGGCGTTAGTTTGTTGATGTTGCGTAATTTGGTGCGGTAAAGGGAAGGGGCTTAGCAAAATGTCCGTAAAAGCAGAGGAAGATGATTAAAGCTTCTTGATGGTAAGCCGATAACGAATTGTCGGCAGCAAGTTTGCCCGATAAATTTAAACCAAATGGAGAATAATTTATGCCGTCCATTCTGGGAATAACGCTACGTTACCCAATCCAATCAAATGAAGCGCCAGTCAGTTGATAGCGATATTGATGGCAGCAAAAGCGGCATTCACGTTTAATAGGTTATAAGATTTATCGTTGACCAATCAAGGCCGGGTAACACCGGCCTTTTTTGTGCGAAAATTTACATATCAACGGAAACAAAAAAGGCCTTACAAATATAACCATTCTTTCATGTTGATAAGCGTTACTTAACAGCATACAATTCGATCATGATAAAAACTTTCCGTCATAAGGGCTTACAAGCCTTTTTTGAAACAGGCAGCAAGGCGGGCATACAGCCGCACCATGCCGGAAAATTGCGTGTATTGTTGACCACCTTAGACAGCGCAAAGCGTGCGGATGACATGAATGCGCCGGGCTGGAAACTACATCCATTAACAAGCGACCTTGCCGGTCATTATTCCGTAACAGTAAACGGAAACTGGCGATTAACTTTCACCTTTGAAGGCGAAAATGCCGAACTGGTTGATTATTTGGACTTTGCCTATCCGGTTTGTTGCCAATCCGATGGATCGGTGATAATTTGTCGGGATGGACTCCCGCGGCTTCCCAACAACACTTCCAGAATTTCAACGGGTTTTTCCCGATGACGCTGCATGCGCTGCCTATTTGGAGAAGTTGCGCTGGCCCGATGGGTTCACGTGCCCAAAATGTAAAACGCTCGGCGAACCCTATCGGTTTGCTAAGAGGGCCTCGGTTGTTTTGAGGTGTCGTTCATGTCACGCCAACATCTCCCTCACGGCGACGACTGTTATGCAGTCCAGCCGCATGCCCTTATCGGTGTGGTTTTGGGGCGCTTATCTTGTGACCACGCAAACACCCGGGCAATCAGCACTCCAATTTCAAAGACAGCTCGGCCTCAAGCGCTATGAGACTGCATTCCAAATGCTTCGCAAACTGCGTGCCGGTCTTGTACGTCCCGAGCGTGATGCAATCGGCGATCAATACCCTGTTGAAGTCGATGAAGCGTTTGTCGGTGGGCGTACAAAAGGGGAAGGGCGTGGCGTTCATCATAAGGCCATTGTCGTTGGAGCGATTGAGGTACGCCCTCGAAAGACTCCTGTTAAGGGAGCAAGAAGGGCATTCTATGCGGGTCGATTACGGCTACGTATCGTCCCTGACCGTGAGGCCAAAAGTTTAACGACGTTTGTGCGAGAGAATGTGGCGAAAGGGGCCGTTGTGCGCACCGATGGTTGGACCGGTTACGATGACTTGAAGGCCATGGGTTATGTCCATCAGCCTCTGGCGATTAATGGAGATCCGGAAAGAATCGAAGCCCATCTTCCGATGATCCATATCGCCTTCTCAAACCTCAAAACATGGTTGCTCGGAACGCATCATGGTGTCAGCCATCGCCACTTGCAGGCCTATCTCAATGAATTTGTGTTCCGTTTCAATCGCCGTTTCTACCCAATGACGGCTTTTAACTCCGCCCTGGGGCTGGCTGCTCATGCCGTGGCTCCTACGTATAAAAAGTTCTACAGCGGCGATTGGATGCACCCTGCAACGTGATTGGCAACAAACCGGATAGGCAAGATTTGGACTACCACTAGGAGTAATTGATATGAGCAGAATGCATAATCCGGCACATCCCGGCGAAGTATTGCGGGAATGGCTACCGGAAGGGATGACCGTAACAGATGCCGCAAAAGAATTGCAGGTTTCCCGTGTCACCCTTTCTAAAGTGCTAAACGGTAAAGCCGGAGTGACGGCGGGAATGGCCTTGCGCCTTGCGGCATGGCTTAGCACGTCTCCCGATGTTTGGTTGGGTATGCAAACGCAATGGGATTTATGGCAAGCCGAGCAACAACCACGCCCTACTATCAGGCCGCTTGATAGACAGGCCGCATAATGAATGAAGCATCAAGATCCCATGACCAAACCGTTATCGAATTACTGCGGGAAGATTCCAGTTTTGCCGACGAATATTTATCCGCTGCATTGGATGAAGCAGACGAACCAGGAGGCCGGGAAGCCTTGCTATCGCTTTACGCCATATTGCAGAAGCGCAACAGATAAATCTAACGTTTGAATTCACCGGCGCTGCGCGGTTTTTCGCGCAGCGTCCGGTGGAATGATGGGTTGGGCATCACTTTACAAACGTTTCTAATTCAATTGCAAATGAAGGATCGTTTCTAGACTTTCGCAATTGAGATATAAATGGATAATGTAAATGATAAAATGCTCTTGCATCAGACTTGAGAAATGCTAAGGCTGTCTTTCTGTCGCATATCTCTTCCCTGACGCATATTTGCAGCCCCTTGTAGTAGTCAATTATTGAAATAACGTCGTTTTCTAGCTGATTGTCACTCACAACTTTTATTACGAAACTGTTCCAGTCCTCCGTATTTTTTACATGGGAATCAATCTCTGGTTCTTTAATAATCCATGTCTTGCTTATACGCGCAAGCCTGTCATGCAGCATAGGTGCATCAAGGCGATTTACAAATGAGATTGTTTCTTTTATCTGTTCCGCTTCCTTTGCTTCTAAGTATTGGTAGCCCGCAAAAAAACCTGCCACGATTGCACCAGCAACTCCGAATATTGTTCCAATTATGTCTGTGAGCGTTTTCGCTCTTTCAAGTGTCATTGGCATAATTTCCCCTTCTTTTAACATCCTGGCAATGAGGCATTTTTTAGGCAAGGGTCAGGTAAACTGTAACTTTTATTCTTCCTCTCTTCGGCTTCACCAGCAGCTTTTTCAGTATCTTTAATATGCTCGTCATGCGTTTTTTTGACATCGTAATTTGTTTCACCTTTTCCTTCTTTTTCGGCTTTTTCTGATTGATCCGCTGTTTCTTTAGCCTCTTTAATCATTCGCACTCTGGCCTGTGCTTCCGTTTCAGCATTTGAAATAGAAGCAAATAAAACTAACAGAAGGGCACTGACTGCAAATGCCCATGCTTTCCGCCCAATAATCATGTTTTTCATGTTCTATCACCCTTTGTTTTAGAACTTACTCAAGTTATAGATTACGACGATCCCTATCATCTTCGAAGATGCCCAACGCAAGTTATACGACATATTGTCATATAACTCAGAAATAGCATGGATTAACGACATTTTTCCGCGTGACGCTATGCAATAAAAGTATGCAAAAACCCGTAAAAACGAATTAATTGTAACCACATTTGTAACCAGACGGCTTATTTTAATATAACCTAGAAAGATAAGCCTTTGAATTGATTGGTGGGACGTCAGGGATTCGAACCCTGGACCCATGGATTAAGAGTCCACTGCTCTACCAACTGAGCTAACATCCCAATATTTGATGGTTAATTTTAAAGGATTTTTTAACTAAATCCAAGAATAAAATGTCTGTAGCTCGACTCACAGAGCTTATATCACAAGGTCTTTACTATATTTTTCCCAGCGCCTGGGATAATTCATGGCTGAATTCGCCAAGCACTTTGTTTAGTGCTTTGACGGCAGCGGGGTAGGATGGGTCATCTAAAGGGCGCTCAATTTTAGTGTGACCGTTGCTCATCAGGGTATGGTTTTTTTCATTCATGATCGCCCAGTTGGCTTCAAGGTTTACGCTCTGTTCTTGGCGGGTGTCGAAGCGGATGATGTCGATGATGATGCGGTAATCGACAGCTCCGTAAGCGCTCCAGGGATAGGCCCGGATCAGGTCGCCAGCTTGCAGCGTCGTCAGGTTATGGGTCAGCACCTGAGTGATGTTATCTTTTAAAGGCGATGCCCATTGATTAAACTCGGCGATTTTTACGCTGTTATCCGGCAGTCGGGTGACAATTTGCTTGCGCTCAAGCAAGGCCGGTATCGATACCGGGCCTATGCCGATCTGGCGTTTCTTTTCAGTTGCCGTTGGCGATGAAGGCGGTTCGCTTAACGGCTCCAATACATAAAACTGGGTGGGCGTCGATAGGCATGCCGAAAGCAGGACTCCGGTTGTACAGATGATGAACCATTTTGAAAGTCGATATATCATAAGTTACTGCTCTTTTTTGCCGCGAATTAATGAGTTGGGGTTTTGTTCCAGATAATCGGTCAGTTGCTTGACTGAGCTTGCCGCCTGAGTCAGTTCGCGCAACAATTGCTCCAGTTCGTAGTGGGTGGTGGAGCCGGGTTCCAGTGTGCTTAATACCTGATGTGCCGACGTCATGGTTTTGTCGGTGCTGCCCAGCATGACGGTGGCCGCTTTGGATGTGCCTTGCAATTCTTGCAGTGTTTTATTGGCTTCGACCGTCAATTCTTCCAACGGCAGTTTGGCCACTTTATCCATGATGATGTTGGCCGAATGGGTAAATTGATCCAGTGAGCTGGCGGTGGTCGGGAACTCAGGGTAGACGCTGTGATTGTCGCTTAACACAATCTTGCTTTTCGGGTGATAATCGAGATCAACCAATAGCTGTCCTGTCAGCAGGCTGCCGGTCTGTAATTGCGCGCGCAGGCCTTTGTTAATCAGCTGCGCTATAATATCCTTATTGCTGATACTGTGGTCGTTATTGATTTCGTTGATGCGATCCGGTTCCAGTTCTACGGTGACCGGAATGTGGATTTCAGCGGTCTTCATGTCCAGCTCCAGATTGATGTCGGTGACCTTGCCGATCGGAATGCCGCGCAATTGCACCGGCGCTCCTACGGTCAAGCCGCGCACCGAGCCGTTAAAATACATGACATATTTCAAGGTGTTTTGATAAACAATCTGGGTCGACAGCTCATAGGTATCGTACAGCGGGAAAACGCTGTTTTCAGGCTGGATATTTTCAACCGTGTCCTCGGCAGCAGCGCGGAAGGCAATGCCGCCGCTTAACAAGGAAATCAACGGCCCGGTTCTGACTTTAAAGCCGTCGGCCCCGGCGGATAAGTCGACGCCGCTGTCTATCCAGAAGCGGGTATTTTTTCTGATGAACTGGTCGTAGGGTTTATTGATGAAAACGGTCAAGCGTATCGCATTGGCTTCGTCGGATAAGGCGTGACTGAGTACTTCGCCGACGGTGATGCCGTGAAAATTAATCGGGGTTCCCGGTTTCATCGAGCCTAGGTTATTGGTTTCCAGGGTGAAATACCGGCCTTCGGCGTTGTGCTTTAGCACGGGCGGGGTGGTCAGTCCGGTAAAATGATCTTCCCTTGAACCATCGCCCGGCTTGATCGCGATATAAGGCCCCGAGAGCAGGGTGCCCAATCCTGAAATGCCGCCCAAGCCCACTTGAGGGCGCACCACCCAGAAGTTGGTGTTTTGGTTCAAATAGTCGGCCGCAGTACTGTTCATTTGTGCGGTAACCAGGATGGTTTTCAAATCGTCGCTGATAGAGAGTGCTGTGACTTTGCCTATTTCCACATTCAGGTATCTGATCTTGGTTTTGTCCACTTCCAGGCCTTCTGCGGTCGGAAAGCTGATCGTGATAACCGGGCCTTTTTCATTGTAGGATTTGGTAATTAACCAGCCGCTGACCAGCAGGGCGATCAAAGGTAAAAACCACACCAGCGGCAATTCGGTTTTTTTGTTGATGGTCACTTCTGACGCATCAGGGTCGATAAAGTCATTCATTTTAGCGCTGGTTATCCCATATTAAACGTGGATCGAAATTTTTGGCGGCGAGCATGGTCAACACCACGACCGCAGCAAATGCCGTCGCCGCAGGCCCTGCGATAACCTGCGCCACACCGCCCATGTCGACCAAAGACACCAAAATTGAAATCATAAAAATATCCAGCATCGACCAGCGGCCTACAAAAGCGATAATGCGGTATAGGATAGTCCATTTTTTCGCATGGGCTTGCCAGCGATAATGAACGTTGAGCAATAATAGGCTGATACCTAACAGTTTTAACAAGGGTACCAGAATACTGGCGACCAGCACCAGCATCGCGATAGGCACCATATTACCGTGAATTAACGCCATAATGCCGCCGATGATGGTGTGCGGCTCGCCGACGCCTAAACGGGTGACGGTCATGATCGGAAAAATATTGGCTGGAATATACAGGCAGAAGGCGCTGAGCAGCAATGCGGCGGTGCGTTGGAAACTGTTGGGCCGTCGTGGATGCAAGCGGCCTCCGCATAACGGGCAATGACTGTTTTTGTCGGCCTGCTTCGATAAGCAGCCGCAATCATGACAGCGGATAAAACCCTGAGCCAGAGCGGTTTTTTTGAATTTCATTTTCTCAATTGCCCGATTTGTCGCCAGAACAGAACCTTATCCAGGCTGCTTGCCAGCATGCCGGTTACGATCAGTAAGGCCACGAACGCGTAGAGTCCAAAACCGAATTTAAGTTCAGAGGTGGCAGAAAGTTTAACGCAGGCAACAATAATGCCCAGCATATAGACTTCCAGCATCGCCCATTCATCCATGTGTTGCAGCCAGCGCATCCAGTTCGCCAGATGCCGGTTCGGCTGGTTAAAATAAAGATGGGCGCTGATCAGCAAGGATAAAATAATATTCAGCAGCGGAAATAAAATGCTGGATAAAAACACCAGCACCGCAACGCCCCACAAGTGTTCATCAAATAGCGCAACCACGCCTGACCACAAGGTGCCGTCTTTAGCACCGCCCAGCATTTTTATGCCGACCAGCGGCATCAAGTTGGCCGGGAACATCAAAATCAATCCGGCAACAGACAGCGCAAAAGTGCGCTCGATGCTTTGCTTGCGCGGCCGTTGCAGCAGGTAGCCGCAGCGGGGGCAGTGCGCCTTGTCGCCGACCACAGGCTCAGCGGGGTTAAGCAATAAATCACACTCGGGGCAGGCGGTGAAGATTGATTGGGTCATGTTATGGGGGTTGGTGTTCATGGTTTGGACGGTATTATCCTTGCAAATAGTCTTATTCGCTAGTTCACAAGATTAAGTTTGGAAATTCTGTTCTATGTATATCACTACTTCATCGATTGGGGAGTATGGCATGCCAATTGCCTGTGGTTGTCTTTGAATAACAATATATTTGAGGAGTGTTACATGGAAATCCAGTCAAATAGAAGCTATACGGCCCTTACGCCCATTTCTAACTCGCCGCAACAACGGCAAGCTTCCGCCGGTGCTACGGAAACATCTGCCGCTTTTGCCGACAAGGCCACTATTTCGCAAGCCGCACGAGACCGCTTAGCAGAAGAAACCAAAAGTGGTAATGCCTACGATTTTACCAATATTGCTCCGAACGATGTGCTGAGCACCATCAACAGTCTTATAAAAAGTGGCAAGATGTCGCTAGGAGACTGTCGGATTTTGCAGTGCAAAAAGTGTTAAAATAGCCCCACCGAAACACGGAATCAAAAACAAAAATGGCTACCCAATTCATCCTGATTGATCGGGATACCCCCTACATCTTGCCGCCGTGTGTTCAGGATTATTTG
>CAMAUL010000103.1 GCA_945861405.1 Candidatus Methylobacter oryzae
CGATTTTGACGCTATTGCCTGGTAATGAGCTGGACAACGCTAACCATCACCGCGCCCACTGGCAATGCCGCCGCGATTAGTAGCCAATCCGGCGGCAGTATCCAAAAGCGCATCGTCCACCCGTGGCTGCATGGTGTCGGCGAGGGTTCCGGGCATTACCGATATTTGAGCTTCCCCAATGCGGTTAAAGCCCTGGCGCAAACCATGACCAACGAGCAGGCGGCGCTGGGCATTGCTATTGCGGCGGCTAATTTTTCCTCGTTCCCACGCGCCGCGTGGTAACGCAGTTAAGGCGCGCTGCGCTTTGTAGCAGCGCGGGTCGTCGAGGTTCCCACAGAGCCCGTGGGGGCTAGGGAAACAACGAACCGGACTCAGCACTACCTACCCGCTAAATCCCCCTGCACATATTTATGCAGAATAGAGCTAATCAAGGTTTGATAAGGAATACCTTCTTTGATTGCCTCGGTTTTGATGCGCTGCAAGTCGTTTTCCAACAGCCTTAGATTGATCGATTTTCTTTTGCTCAGCTTGGTTTTAACCGAGGCTTTGAGTTGCTCCATTTCCTGAGCCAGATTAGGCACGCTGACCAAGAGCTGATTTTCCATGGCCTCCAGCAATTCTAATTCCTCTTCGGTGTAATCATTAGTCTTCATGTTTTGTCCTGCGATTGAACTGAGTGTGCATTGTGTTTACGGCTAGGAATAATGCTTTTCAAAAAATAGCTGTCTTCGTCTTCACCAAAAGGTACGTAATGAACATAACTATTTATTTCTACTAGCAATATTTTCTGGTTTGGATATTTTTCAGGATTGTGGTGCGGCACGATATTTAAAATTCTATCGTCGTTAATGGCGTTTTCTACCGCTTCAAAACAAACATTGCGGCTTTGCTTGAGCGCGGCATTTTTCTCCTTACTCCATTCGATTCTTTTTGTTTTCAAGGCGCTAATCCCAAAAATCAAGATAGTTTAGTATAGGCGCTGTATAGACAAAATCAACTGGTAATATGAGTTCACATGATTGGGGTGAACGCTTTCGCTTATTCCAACTACGGGCCTTTCTCAAATTTGAATCAACATTAACAAAACCATCACGCAAAAAAAAGGCTGGAAAATATCCAGCCTTTCTCGTTTTTCAGATGCTTAGTGCAACAAGCCCTGCAATAATCCGTTCAGTTTATGCACGAAGGCAGCCGGATCATCCAGCTGTCCGCCTTCGCTTAAAATAGCTTGGTCGAACAGGATATGGGTCAGGTCGGCAAAACGGGTGTCGTCTTGCTCTTCTTTCATCCGAACCACCAGCGGATGGGTCGGGTTAAGCTCGAAGATCGGCTTTCTACCCATTCCCATGCCTAAGCCTTGTCCTGCATCCTTCATGATTCTTTCCATGTTCAGGCTCATGCCATAGACATCAGCAACCAGACAGGCGGGTGATTCGGTTAAACGGTGGCTCAAGCGCACTTCGCTGACTTTATCGGCCAACACGTCTTTGATCTGCTTGAGCACGGTTTCGAAATCCTTATTCACTTCTTCCTGGGCTGCTTTGTCTTCTTCGGCATCCAAAACGCCCAAGTCCAGATCGCCTTTGGCGACGGACTGCAAATGCTTACCGTCGAATTCGTCCAGGTTGGACACCAGCCATTCGTCGATACGATCCGACAGCAATAAGACTTCGATGCCTTTCTTGCGGAAAATTTCCAGATGCGGGCTGTTTTTTGCCGCCCCGAAAGTGTCTGCGGTGACGTAATAAATCTTGTCCTGCCCTTCTTTCATGCGGCCGACATAAGCTTCCAACGATACTTCCTGCTTGTCGGTATCGGCATGGGTTGAGGCAAAACGCAGCAATTTGGCGACCCGCTCTTTGTTGGCGTGATCTTCTATCGGGCCTTCTTTAATCACCGCGCCGAATTGAGTCCAGAAGGTTTCGTATTTTTCCGGCTCGGTCTTGGCTAGGTCTTCCAGCATACCCAGCACTTTTTTAACCGCACCCGATTTGATGGTGCTGATTTGTTTGCTTTGTTGCAGGATTTCCCGCGACACGTTCAGCGGTAGCGAGTTGGCATCGATAATACCCCGGATAAAGCGCAAATAACGCGGCATCAACTGCTCGGCATCGTCGGTAATAAACACTTTGCGGATATACAGCTTTACGCCGTGCTTGGTGTCCCTGTCCCACATGTCGAACGGTGCGCGTGACGGCACGTATAGCAGCAAGGTGTATTCATTGGAGCCTTCGACTTTGCTGTGCACATGGGTTAGCGGGGCTTGGTAGTCATGGCCGACATGCTTGTAAAATTCGTTATAGGCCTCGTCGGTAATCTCCTGGCGGGCTTTGGTCCATAAGGCGGAAGCCGAATTGACGGTCTCTTCGACGATTTCCGCCGGTTTTTCTTCTTCGCCTTCTTCGCCCTTAACCGCCGGAATTTCTTTGTCCATCACGATGGGCAGGGAAATATGGTCGGAGAATTTTCTAACGATAGAACGAATGCGGTAATCATCAAGAAACTCGCTTTCGGACTCTTTCATATGCAGGACAATTTCGGTGCCGCGCTGGGCTTTTTCTACCGATTCCAGCGTGTAATCGCCCTCGCCTGCCGACTCCCAGCGTACGCCGTCGCTTTTGTCGGCACCGGCTTTGCGGGTGGTCAGGGTTACTTTGTCGGCAACGATGAACGCCGAATAAAATCCCACGCCGAACTGGCCGATCAACTCGCTGTCTTTGGCCTGGTCGCCGGTTAAGGCCTGGAAAAACTGTTTGGTGCCTGATTTGGCGATGGTGCCGATGTGTTCTTGGACTTCCGCGCGGGTCATGCCGATGCCATTATCGATGACGGTAATGGTACGCTTGTCTTTGTCGTATTCCAGGCGAATTTTCAGCTCACTATCGCCTTCATATAGACTATCATTAGACAAGGCTTCAAAACGCAGCTTGTCTGCCGCATCCGAGGCATTGGAAATCAATTCCCGTAAGAATATTTCCTTGTTACTATATAATGAATGAATCATTAAATGTAACAGGTGCTTAACTTCGGTTTCAAAGCCTAATGTTTCTTTTTTTGCTTCAACGGTCATTTTTATTAATCCTGATTAATTATAAGATTAACGCCGATATTGGGACGCAATGATTTTTTTCAAGCCCCAGCAAAACCGATAAAACACAAAACTAAGTAACTTTTTTATGGCAATAAACCTCGCTACACAAAAAATATTGGTCGTTGAAGATCAATCGATCATGCGCGAAACCATCAAACATATACTGGGTTCATTCGGCGCACGGCTTATTGTTGAGGCAGAATCCGGCATCAACGCCATAACGGCGATGAGAATCGACAAGTTTGACCTAGTACTCTGCGATTACAACCTGCTCAGGGGAAAAAACGGCCAACAAGTCCTGGAAGAGGCCAAGCATCTTAAATTATTGCCGGTTAATGCGATCTTTATCATGGTCACTTGTGAGCAGAATCAGGATATGGTGCTGACCGCCATCGACAACAAACCCGACGACTATCTGATTAAACCCTTTAACCGGCAACAGCTCTTAAGCCGGATTGAACGCTGCTATGCCCGCAAAAAATACCTGGCCGATATTGAGCATGAAATAGACAATGGCAATCTTTACCAAGCCATACATCATTGCAAAAAGCTGCTCCAGCTTGACGATAAAAAAATGCACTTGCAATTGTTAAAAATGTACGCCGAACTGACAATTAAAGTTGGCGACTTTAAGTCGGCCGAGAGCATTTATCAGGACATCCTGCAAGACAGGGAGCTTCCCTGGGCCAGATTGGGCATGGGCGTAGTTGCCTTTTCTCTTGGCTACTACGAACAAGCCGTCAAAGCTTTTCAGGAGCTGATCGAGCAATATCCAATGATGCTTGAGGCTTATGATTGGCTGGTAAAGGCGCATGAATTTCTGGGTAACGATGAGCATGCGGTATCTTCGCTCAATTCAGCTGTTACGCTTTCGCCAATGTCCATCTTAAGGCAAAAAAAACTGGCTAGTCTGGCTGACAAAACGGAAAACCTCCCTGTCGCCAAAAAAGCCTATACAGCCACTATTAAACTGGGCAAAAACTCCATCCACGGATCGCCGGGCGACTATTCAGGCTTGGCCAATGTTTACCTGAAAAGCAACGCTGCCAACGAAGCGCTGAAAATAGTGTATGAGCTAAACCAGCAGTTTCACAATGACCCTGAAGCAAAGCTTAGGGCGGCCCTACTGGAAACCGCGATTCATCAGGCAAAAGGCAACAAGGAACTGACCAAGCAAGCCTATGAAAAAGTATTTAAGCTAAACGAGCAGTTTAACAAGCAGACATCCAGGGAACTGCGGCTGGAAATGGCAAAAACTTTTTATCTGAACGGGAGCACCGAAACTTGCGATGGCATTCTTAATGATTTAATTAAAACAAATATCGATGATAAGCTTTTTATCAAAGACATTGTAACGATGTGCAACGTTGTTATCGGCGCAAACCATGCGGAAACCCTGATCCAACAAATCAAAAAAGAATTGGTCGACATCAATAATAAAGGTGTCGGCCTATTCCAGGAAGGCAACATTAAGGGGGCGCTTTCGGTTTTTGAGCAAGCCATTACAAAAATGCCCGACAATCACACGATTATTTTGAATATGGTAAAAATCATTATTCATGATATTAAAGGCTCTAAACCCGACCCTGATAAAATCATGACCGCCCAGTCCTATATCAACAAAGCGGTCAAAATAGGCATACCTCACAATCAAATCAGTGGACTTCAAGCAGAGTTGGACACTATTCAATACAAAACCAATCCATAACCCGCCCAAATGCCTAATACTCATATGCTATCAATCAGTTTTCCCGCCATCCTGGCCTCTTCGGTGCATGACATCAAGAATTCATTGACGTCTCTTCGGGCGCTGCTGGATCAGCTTGAACATCACTATCAGGATAAAAAACCGGCTGAATTCAGGCAGCTGGAGTTTGAAACCAATCGCATGAACAATTGCCTGATGCAGCTGCTAACGCTGTATAAAATTGACTTATCCCAATTCAATCTGGCTATCGACGAACATAGCGCCGCCGACATATTGGAGGATGTTGTCGCCCAACAATCTACCCTGTTAGCCTTAAGCAATGTGGAACTCCTTACCGAATGTCATGGCGATCTGTTTTGTTATTGCGACAACGCCCTAATCAGCAACGCGCTTTGTACACTGGTCAATAATGCGCAACGCTATTGCCTGAACAAGGTTCTGCTATCGGCAACCCAGGAAGATGGTTATGTTGTTTTTTGCATCGAAGATGATGGCAAGGGCTACCCTGAAAGCCTTATATCGTCCGATTACAAGCAACTCCCCCAGATTGACTTGGCTAACGGCAACACCGGCTTGGGCTTGTTTTTTGCCGAGACCATTGCCCAATTACATACCCAAGGAGACCAACAGGGGTTTATTACAACCGACAATGATAGCCAGTTTGGCGGAGCCAGATTTAAGCTGTATTTGCCATAATAACTGACGGTGTGAATACTCAGCAGTTTGAAAATAGAACACGGATGACGCAGATTAAACGGATTTACGCGGATTTTTAAACAAAGCCGAAGTCAAGTTTGTTATACACTTTTAATCAGTGGTTATCAGCCTGATCTGCGTCATCCGTGTTCTATTACTTGCTTAGCCGTTACGATGGATGCAAACATCAGGCAAACGGCCAGCAGCGTTTCCCAGGGTTCTCCTTGCTGCTGGCCTTTAATCTGCCGATCCGCCTTCGCGCTCAACACCAATATGTTGTTGAGGTCGCTATCACCCAACCTGTTCAACGCATCACTCACCAGCTGCTGGCGCTTGTCCCAGATTTGATTGTTTTTAAACGCCTGCGCTCTATTTTGACCCTGCGCCAGCGCCTGCTTAATCCTGATTAAAACCCGCGCTTCCCGCGTCAAAGCCCATAACACCACCGGAGCCGCAACGCCTTCCGCCTGCAAACCGGACAAAATCTTGAAAATCCGGTCTACCCTAGCCGCCAGTACGCTATCCATCAGCTTAAATACATCGAATCTGGAGCTGTCGGCCACCACCTCAAAAATCTGCTGATGGCTAAGTCGCCCTTCGCCGTATAGCACGTAAAGCTTTTCTATTTCCTGGGCCGCCGCCAACAGATTGCCTTCAATCCGGGAAGCCAGTATCTTGATACCATCCGATTCAGCATGCAGTCCGCGCCGCTGCATTCTTTGCTGCAACCAACGCATCAAGTCCTGCCCTTCCAGCGGCCAAACCTGAATAACACAGCCGACCTTATCCAAAGCCTGAAACCACTGCGTTTTTAACGAGCTACCGGCCATCTTTGCGGCGGTAATCAGCAGCAGCGTATCTTCCGGCAGGCGTTCGCAATAAGCGATTAAAGCCTTAGCGCCCTCCGCGCCCGGCGTACCGGAGGGCAGTCTTAAATCGATGATTTTTTTATCGGAAAAAATAGATAACGAACCCGCCGACTCGGTTAATTCGCTCCATGAAAATCCGGCATCCGC
Source organism: Candidatus Methylobacter oryzae (assembly GCA_945861405.1). Lineage (GTDB taxonomy): Bacteria > Pseudomonadota > Gammaproteobacteria > Methylococcales > Methylomonadaceae > Methylobacter_A > Methylobacter_A oryzae_A. The sequence goes on from CAMAUL010000103.1 coordinate 6,512, forward strand.
GACCAGCACCTCGCGCAGATCATAACCCGCGCTTCGTGCCGCAGCCCTGACCGCATCCGCCGTCTCGCCCAACTGCAACGGCTCATCGCCGCTAATAAAATAAACCGGTGCCAAACCCTTTTGCAGCGCCGCAACCATCTGTTCGGGTTTGAGCCGCATGGTTATTTCTTGCCTGCCTCTAATACGACCCTGGCGCGGTTCAGAATGCTCTGTACGGCCTGTTGATACATTTCGTTACGTATCACGTTTTCTTCGTTTTCTTTGGCAATCACAAATTCCTGATCGTTGTAATACTCACGCCTGATTTCAACGGTCTGTTTCTCCATCAACAGGGCGTCTTTGGCATTAGCAAATTCATAATCCATCCGATATTCAAGCTCAAACTCGTTGGATTTGCCCCTGGAACTGAGCGACACCACGCGCCGGTTAAATTCTTCGTTAGCTATCTTGATAACAAGGCCCGCGCCTTTACGAGAGTCGGAAATATTAGCCGAAGATGACTTCAAAACCTGTTTGAATTGATCGAGCAGGGGCCCGGAACCGCCCTCTATATAGATACTTTTCATGTTTTCAGGCAATTCAAAAGCGCCCCGCAAGTGATAGCCGCAAGCGCTCAATAACAAAGCCAAACTTATGATGACTGCTTTTTTTGTTAACACACTTTTTCCTCTTAATGAATAGAACGCTGATGACGCTGATAATTATGATTAAATAAGATTTTTCTTGTCTAAAAATCCATACTCCAACGTATTGTATTCTTGGTGAAATGCCTTACTTTTTCAGTAATTTCTGAATATTTATAATTATCTGTGTTCATCATATTTATCTGCGTTATCTGCGTTCCATTGGATTTAATGGTGCTGAGTAGTAACTCCTAAACTACAATATTGACCAATTTCTTAGGCACCACGATCACCTTCTTAACCGGCTGACCTTCAATAAAGCGCTTGACCTGTTCATCGCTTAGCGCCATCGCTTCTATTTCATCTTTAGACGCATTGACCGACACCGACATCTTGCCGCGCAATTTGCCGTTGACCTGTAGCACCAGCTCTAGGGTATCCTGCTCCAGAGCCGTTGCATCGACCACCGGCCATGACGCAGTAACCACCGCCTGCTGATGCCCCAAATCCAGCCACAGTTGATGGCAGATATGCGGCACTATCGGCGACAGCATCAGCACGATGGCTTCCAGCGCTTCCTGCCGGATCGCCTTGCCGTTGTCCGACTCATCAGCGAATTTGGACAAGGTGTTGATCAACTCCATGTTCACGGCAATCACGGTATTGAAGGTATAGCGTCTGCCGAAATCGTCGGTCGCTTTCTGGATAGCCAGATGCAGCTGGCGACGCACCGCCTGTTGCTCTTGGGTCAATGACTGCTTATCCAACGGGGCTGTAGACCCGCCCGCATCGCCTACAGGACGTAGGCGAGGGGCATGAGCGGAAGCTTCGCAATGCTGATAAGCCTGTTTCCACAACCGCTTCAAGAAACGGAACGCGCCCTCTACGCCACTGTCCGACCATTCCAAGGATTGTTCCGGCGGCGCTGCAAACATGATAAACAACCGTACGGTATCCGCGCCGTATTCGTCGATCAGGCCTTGCGGATCCACGGTATTGCCCTTGGACTTGGACATCTTGCTGCCGTCTTTCAGCACCATGCCTTGGGTGAGCAGCTTCTTGAACGGTTCGTCGCAAACCACTAGGCCTTCGTCGCGCAGCAATTTGGTGTAAAACCGCGCATACAACAAATGCAAGATGGCGTGTTCGATGCCGCCGATATAATGATCGACCGGCAGCCAGTATTTGGCGCTTTCATCCAACATACTGTCGGGGTTGTTGCCTGCAAACCGCGCAAAATACCAGGACGATTCCATAAAGGTATCGAAGGTATCGGTTTCCCGACGCGCCGCCTTGCCGCATTTTGGACAGGTCGTATGAGAGAAAGTCGGATGCGCGACCAGCGGCGATTGCGAACCGTCCAGCACTACATCTTTCGGCAGTTCCACCGGCAGATCTTTTTCAGGAACAGGAACCGTGCCGCAGTCGTCGCAATAAATAACCGGAATCGGCGCCCCCCAGTAACGCTGACGGGAAACACCCCAGTCGCGCAAGCGGAAATTGGTTTTGCGTTGGCCTTTGCCATCTTTTTCCAATGCTTCTGAAATGGCGGAAAAAGCCTGTTCCGAGGTCAAGCCGTCAAACACGCCGGAATTTTTCAACACGCCTTTTACGGTGTAAGCCTGTTCCGAACAATCATCGGCAATTGCTCCCTGCATTGCTCTACCTCCTGCATCCATGCAGTCGTCGTCTCCGTCGTCTTTGGCAAAAATTACCTGATTAATCGCGATGCCGTATCTTTTAGCAAACTCGTAATCGCGTTGGTCATGAGCCGGAACAGACATCACCGCGCCTGTTCCGTAACCCATCAGCACGAAATTGGCGATCCACACCGGAACCTGTTCGCCGGTGATTGGATGAACCGCTTTGATGCCGGAATCGATGCCGCGCTTTTCCATGGTTTCCATGGCCGCTTCCGAGGTTTCCATCATCTTGCAGTCATCGATAAATGCACGAATATCGGAATCGGTTTCTGCGGCTTTCAACGCCAGCGGATGTTCCGCCGCCACGGCAAGATAGGTCACGCCCATCAAGGTGTCGGGGCGCGTGGTGTAGATGCTTAGATGCTGACCCAGTTCCGGCACCGGAAAATCCATCTCCACGCCTTCGGAGCGGCCTATCCAGTTCGCCTGCATGGTTTTAACCTGCTCCGGCCAGCCGTCCAGCGTTTCCAGCGAGGCGAGCAATTCATCCGCATAGGCGGTGATCTTTAAGAACCACTGGGCGATTTCCTTGCGTTCGACTTGCGTGTCGCAACGCCAGCAGCAGCCGTCGATAACCTGCTCGTTAGCCAGAACGGTCATATCATGCGGACACCAGTTGACCGGCGCGGTTTTTTTATAAACCAGGCCTTTTTCCAGCAGCTTCAGGAAAAACCATTGCTCCCACTTATAATAAGAGGGATCGCAGGTAGCCAGTTCGCGGTTCCAGTCATAGCCGAAGCCCAGCCGCTTGAGCTGATCGCGCATATAATCGATGTTGCTGTAGGTCCAGTCGGCAGGATGCACGCCATGCTGCATTGCGGCATTTTCCGCAGGCAGGCCAAATGCATCCCAACCCATAGGCTGCATGACATTTTTGCCCAACATGCGCTGGTAGCGACTGATAACGTCGCCGATGGTGTAGTTGCGGACATGCCCCATGTGCAGTTTGCCGCTGGGGTAAGGGAACATGGACAAACAGTAATACTTAGCTTGTTCCGACGATTCAGACACATTAAACACGCCTGAAGCGTCCCACGCAGCCTGTACTTCTTGCTCGATTGCCAACGGCTTATAATTTTCTTGCATCCTTCTCGTCTTTTACCAGTCAAAAGCGGTAGAATACCGCACAGTTGCTTAAATCTAAAGCGTCATTTTCAGGAGTTGAACCCTTATGAATAAAAACAAACTTGTTACCGCCTATTCCGATTTCATGGCGCATCTCCATGAAACCATGGAAGATACGCTGCATTCTTTTGCCGAAGCGTTGGAAATATCAAAAGAAAAAACCGGAAAAGGCAGCGAGTTGACCAATGAAGAGCTGGACAAGGTTTCAGGTTTTGTTAAACGCGATATCGAGCATGCGGCTCATGGCTTGTCAGCCAAGGAAGATAAGAATTCGCTGTCCGAGTGGTTTAAATTCGATATTGAGTTGATTGAAAACTTCACTCTGGATGCTTTTTTAAGCTTGGCCGATAAAACCCGTCTGGAACTGGCAAAAATTGGACAAATAGCCGAAGCGCACACCTATCACAGCGGCGACATTACCGTGCCTGGAACGTTTATCTGCGACGACTGCGGCAAGGAAATTGCTTTTAAAACGCCCAGCGAAATCCCGGAATGTCCGAAATGTCATGGCAAAACCTTCATCCGCATATAACTATTTAGCCGCAGATTAACGCGGATTAAACGGATTTAAATCAAGTGGGGCGGGACGATATGCCCACGTTCCGCTTGCGATCTTAGTAACAAAATAAGCAAGCTCTTTATATTTCAGTTTATCCGCGTGCATCTGTGACAATCCGTGGCTGAATAATTACATCCGTATTTGATATTATCGGTCTAAGGCTTATAATGCGACTTTCAACTATTTGATTTAACGGGGATAACATGCGCAGAGTCATTTTCAATCAGAAA
>CAMAUL010000104.1 GCA_945861405.1 Candidatus Methylobacter oryzae
TGGACTGGTGCTGGTCTCAGTCGCTTTAGCCGACCACCCGCAAGTCATGTTGCCAATTATTTTTTATAATCTCGTCCAGCATCTTACTGCTTCCTTCGTTGACTTTGCCCTGTTTCAGCGTGGGGCTAAATTGTATAAGCCCGCGTAGGCCATAGCTGTGTTTTTAGATTATCAACGTGACCACAAGCCGGATGGGGCATTGCCCCGTCCGAAACGTTTTGCGTTGGTTAAGTGCAACCTCTTTGCTTAGGCATCGCGAAAACGTTAAGAGCGGGGTTACAAACCCCACCCCGCCCACCACACTAACCAGTTACCGAACAGGACATGAGCGAGAAAACACATCAACCAAACAATGAACCGTCGGCAAACAGCTATCGCAACCAACGGGTCGCCCTGCTCACCCAGCACGGCAAGGAAGGAGTGATCGGGCCGACGCTGGAAAAGCTGCTGGGTTGCCGCGTGGAAAAGACGGACGGGTTCGACACCGACCTTCTCGGCACTTTTACCCGCGACATCGCACGTGAGGGAACCCAGCTGGACGCTGCGAGGAAAAAAGCGCGCATCGGCATGGAGCTGTCAGGGCTTTCCATCGGCATCGCCAGCGAGGGCGCGTTCGGTCCAGACCCTTTGGTCTTTATGCTGCCAGGGAACAGGGAACTCTTGATCTGGATTGACGACCGGCTCGGCATTGAGGTCGTCGCAACCTCGTCCGGCAAGACCAATTTATCTCATTGTCTGGCCAAGAGTTGGGAGGAGGCCGAAGATTTCGCCCGATCGGCCGGATTTCCCGAACATCGCCTGGTAGTCCGTCCGGTAGACGAGAATCACCCCGAACTCCGTAAAGGGCTGGCAGACTGGGCCAGCTTAAAGGATGCGGTAACCTGGGCATTGGACTTGGCGCCGAACCGGCGCGCTTTCATCGAAACCGACATGCGCGCGTTCGCCAATCCGACCCGCCTGGAAAACATCCGGCTGGCTGCCGAGAATCTGGCGCAACTCCTTACTTCGCTTTGTCCAGCATGCGGTGCGCCGGGATTTTCCTTGGCCGGACAGGTGCGGGGACTTCCATGCGAGGACTGCGGTAGCCCAACCGGTGAGGCGAAGGCGGATGTTCACCGCTGCGTTCGCTGCGACCATCAACTGCTGGTGGAGCGGGATCGAGAACACGCCTCAGCCCGATATTGCGATTACTGCAATCCTTAACTTTATTGGATCGCCTCATGCTTTTGGTTACCCATAAAACACCACAAATCGGCAGGAGAGCCGATTTGCACGCATCGCGCCCGAAGGGTGCGGCATAGGGATATGCCGCATGAAAGTTGTGCACTCAAATTTATAGTCTTTATTAGGAGATTACCTGCGTGACTTCATATCAGTTGACCCATTTGAAACAGCTTGAAGCGGAAAGCATCTACATCATCCGCGAGGTGGCTGCGGAGTTCGAGCGACCGGTAATGCTCTATTCCATCGGCAAGGATTCCGCCGTCATGTTGCAACTGGCGCTGAAGGCGTTCTTTCCCGGCAAGCCGCCGTTTCCGCTGCTGCATGTGGACACCACCTGGAAATTCCGCGAAATGATCGAATTCCGCGACCGACTGATGCGCGAACTGGGTCTGGAGCTGATCGTTCACATCAACGAGGAAGGGGTAAGGAAGGGAGTCAACCCCTTCACCTACGGCAGCAAGAAACACACCGACATCATGAAGACCGAGTCGCTCAAACAGGCGCTCAATAAATATCAGTTCGACGCCGCATTCGGCGGCGCCCGCCGCGACGAGGAAAAATCCCGCGCCAAGGAGCGCGTTTATTCGTTTCGCGACCGGAACCACCGCTGGGATCCCAAGAGCCAACGTCCGGAACTGTGGAGTCTCTACAACGGCAGGATCGACAAGGGCGAGTCGATCCGGGTATTTCCCTTGTCCAACTGGACTGAACTGGATATTTGGCAATACATTCATTTGGAAAACATTCCTATCCCAACCTTATATTTCGCCAAGGAACGTCCCGTCGTCCAGCGCGAAGGCACCTGGATCATGGTCGATGACGAGCGTATGCCGCTGGAGCCTGGCGAGCAGTCTCAGATGAAAATGGTGCGCTTCCGTACCCTGGGCTGCTATCCATTAACCGGCGCCGTCGAATCCACCGCCGGCACATTGCCTGAAATCATCCAGGAAATGCTATTGGCCACCACCTCGGAACGGCAAGGCCGGATCATCGATCATGACCAGTCCGGTTCAATGGAACAGAAAAAGCGCGAAGGCTATTTTTAATCCCTTCGCAACTTGGCCTTTTACCACAAGAATTCAGAGAAAATTATGTCTCACCAATCTGACCTTATCAGTACCGACATCAACGCCTATTTGGCCCAACACGAGCGCAAGGAGCTGTTGCGTTTTTTAACCTGCGGCAATGTTGACGACGGCAAAAGCACGCTGATCGGCCGCCTGTTGCATGACTCAAAGATGATTTACGAAGACCAGCTGGCGGCAGTGCAGGCCGATAGCGTTAAATCCGGCACTACCGGCGTCGGCAAGATCGATCTGGCGCTGTTGGTCGACGGCTTGCAGGCCGAGCGCGAGCAAGGCATCACCATCGACGTGGCCTACCGTTATTTCTCGACGTCGACCCGCAAATTCATCATCGCCGACACGCCGGGACATGAGCAATACACCCGCAATATGGCGACCGGCGCGTCGACCTGCGATTTGGCGGTGATTTTGATCGACGCCCGCTACGGCGTGCAAACCCAGACTAAACGCCACAGCTTTATCGTTTCGTTGCTGGGCATCAAGCACATCATCGTCGCCATCAACAAAATGGATCTGGTCGGCTACAACGAAGAGACTTTCAATAAAATCAAAGAAGACTATCTGGCGTTTGTAAAAGCACTGGATTTACACGACATTCATTTCATTCCGATGTCGGCGCTGGATGGCGACAACGTGGTCAACCCCAGCGCCAATATGCCCTGGTTCACGGGTAAACCGATGATGGAGCTGCTCAACAGCATCGAAATCGCTGGCGACCACAATTTCGTTGACGCCCGTTTCCCGGTGCAATACGTCAACCGTCCCAACCTGGATTTTCGCGGTTTCTGCGGCACAGTCGCCTCCGGCGTGTTTCACAAAGGCGATGCGATCACCGTCCTGCCTTCCGGTAAATCCAGCAAGGTTAAAACCATCGTCACCTACGACGGCGAGTTGGAGCAGGCATTTGCCGCTATGGCTGTGACATTGACGCTGGAAGACGAAATCGACATCAGCCGAGGCGATTTGATTATCAGTCGGCAACAAGCCGCCCCCAGCGTCGCCGATAAATTCAAGGCCACTATAGTCTGGATGACCGAGCAAGCAATGATGCCGGGCCGCCGATATGTAATCAAACTGGCTACCCGGAGCGTATCCGGCTCGGTATCGATGATTCATCATCGCATCGACGTCAACACGCTGGAACATCACGACGCCAACGAGCTGAAGCTCAACGAAATCGGCTCCTGTACCGTCGCCGTCAATACACCGGTGGTGTTCGATCCCTACCAACGCAACAAAGCCACCGGTGCGTTTATCGTCATCGACCGGCTGACTAACGCCACCGTCGGCGCCGGCATGATCACCGGCGACGCCAGCGCCGAAGACTGGTCGCCGGTCACAGCCGAAGAACGCGCTACCCGCTTCGGCCAGACCGCCTCTATCATCGTCTTGAGCGGCGGTAGCGCCAAACAGGCGGCTTATCGTCTGGAGCGCAAACTGTTCGATACCGGTCATGCTGTAACGGTTTTGGAGCATGCCAGCGACGAATTGGCGCTTGCGATCAAAAACGCCGGGCTGTTCTGCCTGTGTCTGGATCACAAGCCTTCTGCCGCCGATCTGGCGTTCGATTGCGATCAATGCAAAGTCGATGACATCTACGGCACACTGATGAATCGTGGAATAGTTTTTTAATCAATTAGCTAGCGAAAGGCGCAAGGCCAAAGGCGAAAAAACCTCACATTAACATTGAGGCCACCCTTTAGCCTTTATTTTTATTACAAACAGATAATTTATGTCGATTCAATCCAGAAAACATACGCAACAAGTATTAGTCGGTAACGTCAAGGTTGGCGGTGGTGCGCCGATTGTCGTGCAGTCGATGACCAACACGGACACCGCCGATGTGGCGGCAAGCGTGCAGCAGATCATCGAATTATCAACCGCCGGTTCGGAAATAGTCCGGGTCACGGTCAACACCGAAGCAGCGGCCAAAGCCGTACCGGAGATCGTCAACCGGCTCGAGCAAAAAGGCTTTTCGGTGCCGATCGTCGGCGACTTCCACTTCAACGGCCACAAGTTACTGGAAAAATACCCGGACTGCGCGCAGGCGCTGGCCAAATATCGCATCAATCCGGGTAACGTCGGCAAAGGCAAGGCCCGCGATCCACAATTCCAGCAAATGATCGAATTTGCCTGCCGCTGCGACAAGCCGGTGCGCATCGGCGTCAACGGCGGCAGTCTCGACCAGGCGGTGTTGACGCGATTGCTTGAGGAAAACCGGCAATTGGATCAGCCAAGAGCCTTGCCGGCAGTGACGCGGGAAGCCATCATCCAATCGGCCCTGGACAGCGCCGCCAAGGCCCAGGAATTGGGTTTAAGCAAAAACAAAATCACGCTGTCCTGCAAAATCAGCAACGTGCAGGAATTGATCAGCATTTATGAAGATTTGTCCAGCCGTTGCGATTATGCCCTGCATTTGGGGCTTACCGAAGCGGGCATGGGTTCGAAAGGCATGGTGGCATCGGCTGCGGCTCTTGGCGTATTGATGCAACAAGGTATCGGCGACACGATTCGTGTCTCGCTGACCCCTGAGCCAGGCACGTCACGTACCCGGGAAGTCATCGTCGCCCAGGAAATCCTGCAAACCATGGGTTTCCGTTCTTTCACGCCGATGGTCATCGCCTGCCCCGGCTGCGGCCGCACCACCAGCGACTATTTCCAGAGGCTGGCGCAAGCCATTCAGGGTTACCTGCGCGAGCAAATGCCGGTCTGGAAAGACAAATACAAAGGCGTGGAAACCATGGAAGTGGCGGTGATGGGTTGCGTGGTCAACGGCCCCGGCGAAAGCAAAAACGCCAACATTGGCATCAGTCTGCCCGGCAGCGGCGAATCACCGGTGGCGCCGGTATTCGAGGACGGCGTCAAAACCGTCACCCTGAAAGGCGATAAAATCGCCGAAGAATTCCAGGCTTTGGTCGAACGTTATATCGAGTCGCATTACGGTGCGCATTGAAGCGGCGCGCTATTTTTATCCATGAGCGTTGATAACGATTCACGCCGAGTTTTCTTAAGCAATAGTTTCTTAAGCCCCCGAGGTTCACCATGCCACAATACCGTTCCCGCACTCCCACCCAGGGCCGCAACATGGCCGGCGCACGCGCACTATGGCGTGCCACCGGCATGAAGGATGAGGATTTTTCCAAGCCGATCATTGCCGTTGCCAACAAACAGGCTTCGGCGGTAAGTCATGAATAATCAAACGATTGTGCAACGCGATTTGAAGGTGCTCTGGCATCCTTGCAGCCAGATGAAGGATCATGACCCGGAGGGCGGCGAAGCCGAATCAGTGCCGTTGATCCCCATCAAATCCGGCCGGGGTGTCTGGCTGGAAGATTTCGAGGGTAAACGTTATCTGGATGCGATCAGTTCCTGGTGGGTGAATCTTTTTGGGCATGCCAATCCGGTCATCAATCAGGCCGTCAAGCAACAGCTCGATACACTGGAACATGTGATTCTCGGCGGTTTCACGCATGAAGCAGCGGTGACATTAGCCGAAAAACTGGTTGAAATCACGCCGCCGGGACTGGATAAATGTTTCTATGCCGATAACGGTTCGTCAGCCGTCGAAGTTGCGCTGAAGATGAGCTTTCATTACTGGCGCAATCTCGGTAAAACTCAAAAAACCAAATTCATTACGCTGGAAAACAGTTACCACGGCGAAACACTAGGCGCACTGGCGGTCGGTAATGTTGCGCTGTACAAGGAAACCTACGCGCCGCTGCTGATGGATGTCATCACGGTACCCGGGCCGGATTGCTACCATCGTGAAAGCGGCGAAACTTGGCAGGATTATTCAATCCGCCGTTTCGCCGACATGGAGCGGGCTCTGGCGAAACACGCCGATTCGGCGTGTGCGGTGATCGTCGAGCCGCTGGTGCAATGCGCCGGCAGCATGCGCATGTACCACCCCGTGTATCTGACCATGCTGCGCGAGGCTTGCGACCAATACGGCGTGCATCTGATCGCCGACGAGATAGCGGTGGGTTTTGGCCGCACCGGCACCTTGTTCGCCTGCGAACAGGCGGCCATCAGCCCGGATTTCATCTGTCTTTCCAAAGGACTGACCGGCGGCTATTTGCCCTTGTCGGCGGTGTTGACCAGCGACACGGTTTATCGGGCGTTTTACGACGATTACCAAAACCTCACCGCGTTTTTGCACTCGCACAGCTACACCGGCAATGCACTGGGTTGCCGGGCGGCACTGGCAACTATCGGCCTGTTTCAGCAGCAGGATGTACTCGGCAACAATCGCCGGTTGGCGGCTGTCATGGCCAAAGCAGTCGAACGCTTCCAGGATCATCCCAATGTCGCCGAAGTCCGGCAAACCGGCATGATCGTCGCCATTGAGCTGGTCAAAAACAAACAAACGCGTGAAGCTTACCCGTGGCAGCAACGGCGAGGCTTGAGGGTCTATCAGTATGCGCTCGGTCATGGCGTGTTATTACGGCCATTGGGCAATGTCATCTATTTCATGCCGCCCTATGTAATCACGGAACAGGAGATCACACTGATGATCGAGGTCGCCTGGCAAGGCATTCAATACGCGGTGCGCGACTGATGTGCGTTTCCCGTGTATATGTCGCGGCACCCGTCAAGTCAGTAGCCGTATCGAAATCGTTGGTAATGATGTTAAATCAAAAGAAACGCCATCATGCTGACAATGCCGGGGAAATTAAAAATTCAGTAAGGAATAAATTTAATAAAAGGTGGAGTAAATGCTGAGCAAACTGATAGGGGGAATGCTTTACGACCCAGCACAAAAGATTAATGGAGAACTTCGCAACATTTTTATTCGGGATGGATTTATCGTCTGCGATCCTGGTCCGGGTACCAGGTTTGATGAAGTCTATGATGTGGCCGGTAAAGTCGTGATGGCCGGCGCCATTGATATCCATAGCCATATCGCCGGCGGTAACGTCAATACCGCCCGCATGTTACTACCGGAACAGCATCGCAACCACATGGCGCGGCGGTTGAATCAGCCGCTGCTCTCCCCATCCCTGGGGTTCGCCCCTAGCGGGGCCGCCGTACCGGCGTCCAAATTCGCTCCCGGCGAATTTGTCAGTACAGCCAAGTGGTCGACGACCGATACAGGCTACCGTTACGCCCGGATGGGTTACACCACCGTGGTCGAACCGGCCATGCTACCGGTCAATGCGCTGGACGTGCATCTGCAAATGGCCGACATTCCGATACTGGATACTGCAGCCCTTGCGATACTCGGTAACGATGACTTGTTGCTGAGACTCCTGCGCGGCAGGGCCAGCCAGGCGCAAATCAACGATTACGTGGCCTGGACACTGCACACTACCCGGGCGCTAGGCCTGAAAGTCATCAACGCCGGCGGCGCCAATGCCTTTAAAAGCAACGTCCGCCAATTCGGCCTGGATGACATCGTTCCTGATTACGGCGTCAGCTCAAGGCAGATACTGCAAACCCTGCAACGCGCTAGCTGTGAATTGGGCGTGCCGCATCCGGTGCATGTGCATTGCAATAATTTGGGCATACCGGGCAATGTCGATACCGCACTGGCGACGATGGAGGCAGCCCAAGGCTTACCGATGCATCTCGCTCATGTTCAGTTTTATGCCTACGGCAATGAAGGCGCGCGCGGTTTTTCGTCGGCGGCGGCTCAGTTATTGGATGGTTTCCGCCGCCATCCCAATATCACGATGGATGTCGGCCAGGTATTGTTCGGCCAGACCGTGACCATCTCCGGCGACGTGATAGCCCAATACAGCCGCCACGGCGACGCCAGCCCCAACAAATGGGTGATGTGGGATGGCGAGTGCGAAGGCGCGGGTGGCGTGGTGCCTTACCGTTACCGGGAAACCGGTTTCGTCAATAGCCTGCAATGGGCCATTGGTCTGGAGATGTTTCTTCTGGCAGAAGACCCTGGACGAGTATTTTTTACCACCGATCACCCCAACGGCGCGCCTTTCACTTGCTACCCGCAATTGTTCCGCTTGCTGATGGATTACGAGTATCGTTTGACCTGCCTGGAACATATTCACCCGGATGTGGTTGCCATGACCTTGCTGAAAGATCTCAAGAAAGAGTTCTCCTTATACGAAATTGCAGTGATGACACGCACGGCCGCCGCCAACTTGATGGGGTTAAACGATCGCGGTCATCTCGCACCCGGCGCCATCGCGGATATTGCCGTCTATGCCCCCCAAGATAACAAGGAAGCTATGTTCGATCGGGCTGCGCTGGTCTTTAAGAATGGCCGCCTCGTGGTGCGAGACGGCGAAGTGGTGGAGCGCATTCGCGGAACTGCTCAGCAGATCTGCCCAAGCTATGACCCAAGCATCAAACGCACTATCAAAAACCATTTCGACCGATTTTACAGTCTATCCCTGGAAAACTTTACGGTAAATGATGTCGATTTCATCCAACGCGACCAAGAGCGTTTTGTTGTGCATGATTGCCGCATTTAATTATTGATAATTTGGGCTGAACAAACGCTTGCAACTTACCCGCGGCTGCAACGGCGTGGCTTGAACGAAAACACCAATGGATTGATTAGGCGGGGAGAAGAGGCTTAATTTTTTGAATTTTAGTTTACAAACATTTTTGGAATTTCTAATGTATTTTATAAGAACCGCAATCATTATTTTTTCAATGGGATTATTCAATCCATCCTTTGCATTAGAGCTTTATGAAGATTCAGTTACTAATCAGGTATTTACTAAACCAGGAGCAAACAGAGTTAAGTTAGGCGAGTTTGAAAAAATTGATGGAAGTGTGGCTGCCAAATCGCATGATGACAACATCAAAGACCGTGTAACACCACAAATAAATGCCGCCCGTGCTAACGAAGCACATCAAATAGTTGAATATAAAGCAGATCAAGCTGCTGGTAAAAATGAAGAAATAATCAAATCAAAAGATAAGGGCAGCCTTCCCGCCGGTGTTACTTATGGAAAAAAAGGCTTTGAGTTTAAAACCGAAGATAACAGGTTTGCCATTGCGCTACAGAACCGGGTTCAATTTCGCTTTGCAGCGCCGTTTGATCGTGATCCCAGAAGTGTCAGTCAATTGGAACAGGATTCCAGTTCCTTCATGATTCGCCGAGCGCGAACCAAATTGAGTGGTCACGCGTTTCAGCCCTGGTTGAAATATTATTTCCAATATGATTGGTCGCAACCTGTCATGCGAGACTTGTCGTTGACTGTCGATAAATATAAATGGGCAGAGCTTTGGGTAGGCCGTGGCAAGGTCAGGTATAACAATGAACGGGTGACTTCATCTGGTAACCAACAATTTGTTAACCGTTCGATTGTTAACGATATTTTCACAGTTGATCGGCAACAAGGTATGCAATTGTTTGGAATCTTATTTCCCCATTCGCTGGGTGATTTTTCTTATGCACTGGGTGTGTTTTCCGGTGAAGGTGTAGGTGAGCGCTTAAATGACGATAACAACATGATGTGGTCTGGTCGTTTACAGTGGAATCCACTGGGCGGCGAAATGAAGTTTTCGCAATCGGATACAGAGCATCTCGAACAGCCTCATCTTAACGTAGCGATTGCGGCAGCAACTAACCAAAGTCGTTGTACTGCCTTTGAAACTGCCAGCGACAGCTGTCGTGCGCTGAGTGGATTTGATGCGCCAGGTAACAATAAAGGCCAGTACCGAACTAATCAAATGATGGAAGAGGTTAACTTTAAATGGCAAGGTTTTTCATTCTTGCATGAAATGCACTGGAAAGAGATTACCGATACCTTCAAAACAAAACTTCAATCGGGTCGCGAAACAAACCTCATGGGTGGCTTTTTTCAAACAGGTTATTTCCCCCACTATGTGGTGCCGCTTGTCCCGAAAAACCTTGAGTTTGCGGCACGTTATGCATTTGTTGACCCGAACACAGCGCTAGGAGACTGTCGGATTTTGCAGTGCAAAAAGTGTTAAAATAGCCCCACCGAAACACGGAATCAAAAACAAAAATGGCTACCCAATTCATCCTGATTGATCGGGATACCCCCTACATCTTGCCGCCGTGTGTTCAGGATTATTT